>NZ_JBFAQJ010000038.1:0-67048 GCF_040677225.1 Saccharopolyspora sp. NPDC049357
TACTTCGACATTCACACCTGCGCCCCGGTAGGCGCTATCGGCGATGACCCGCACCCCAGCGCGTTCGAGCGCGTCGAGCAGGCCGTGTTCACGGCCCGCGCCATCGCTGGCCACATCGGACATGCACGCCGGGCGATCACGCAGGACGTGCACATGGACAAGCACGCTGGATCCCGGGAAGCTGCCGATATCCTGTATGCCGCGTGCAGAGCTTTCGCGGCTCCCGCAGTGGCCTGGCAGGCAAGTGAGATGGTGCCGCTGATGACCGAGTTCAACCACGTCACCTGGAACGATCTCAACCACTTCCCCGAGGAGGCCGAGCACTGGGCGCGTCAAGACAACGCGGATGGCTGGCGTGGACCAGGGAGTCGAAGGCGTACTCGCCCAGCTCGGCCCCACTGGCTACCGGCCGCTGCGGGTCGGCGATACCCTCTTCTGACGCGCCAGGCCCGGGGTCGTTGATGGGATCCCCCAGTAGCGGTGCATCTTTGACGCGCTGACCAGCACTGACGCCGAAGAACCGAAATTCGGCAGGCCCCCGTACCTGTGAACCCTGCTTGCACGAGCATTACGCCGCGGGCTCTGCAATCGTGGGCATTCTCGAATTATCAGCCCAGCAACGAAATGTCGGCATAATGCGGGCTCGTCCTGCATGCATGTTGAGTGCTTGGTTGACCGGGTTCTGCTGGTCCCAGTTGTTGGGGTCGTAGTTACGTCGGAAGCCGCGGAGTCGGTGGCGGTCCGCGAGGGTTTGGTAGAGGACTTTCATGCGGTGGCCTTCGAGGCCACGTGTCGCGCGTCAGAGACATGTTCATCTCCGGCGGCGAGAACGTGTACCCGGCCGAGGTCGAGAGCGCCATCCTCGAGCATCCCGCCGTCGCCGAGACGGCGGTCGTGGGCGTCCCGGACGAGCGCTGGGGCGAGGTCGGCCGGGCTTTCGTCGTCCGCCATCTAGGCGCCGAGCTGACCAGCGAGGACCTGCGCGACTTCCTCCGTCCCAGACTCGCCAAGTACAAGATCCCGGCGCACGTCGACGTCGTCGACCAGCTGCCGCGCACGGGTTCGGGAAAGGTGCAGAAGTCCCGGCTCCGCAGCATGCCCAGGACACGAAAGGCGTTCTGAACACTTCTCGAACACGCTGCATCGGCTCTCGATTCTCCGATCGGTGAGGGAATTCGCTCTTTCGCGGGCCACGAGGGGCAAAACCCGCGCGCATGCTGAACCGTGAATATCGCCGGCCAGGACAGCTCGCTGAAAATTCCTTCATGAGCGTCTTGATCGGTAATCAATCATTGTAGATGTGAATATGTAGGGAGTTTCAGATGCACACTACGCTGCGTTTGATGGGGGCGACGGTGGCCGCCGCTGGATTGCTGGCAGTCGGTTCCCCTGCGTTCGCCAGTGGGGGCGGCGGTGGCAGCGACGACCCCTCGGTCACCACGGCCGGCGCTACGGGCGGCAACGGCGGTCATGGCGGCAACGGCGGCCTCGGCGTCAACGTGTGCCCGGCCATCGGCCTCCTCGGTGAGGGCAGCGCCGATTGCAGTGCAGGCAACGGTGGCAACGCGAACGGTGGCGACGCCGAAGCCACTGCGGAAGATGACAGCAAGGACGAGAAGAAGGGCTCCAACGGCTGAGTCCTGAACATCGCTCAGATCCTTGTCTGGTGCCGGCCTCCCACGTGGAGTCCGGCACCTTTTTGCGTCCTATGGGGACAGAAGACCCAGCTGAAGGAACCACCACTGATCGACAACCATTCAGGGGTTTGAAACTACCTCTTGGTGTGGCAAGACGGGCGAATCAGGGTGGGGAATGCAAGAGTTCCCGCGTCTGATCAACGAGGCCTCCGCCGGAATACGACATGAACTCGGCGGAAGCCTGATCGGGCGGTACTTGGAGTCGATGGAAGAGGATTAGCAGCATGCGTGCTTGTACGCGCCTGATGGGCGTCGCCGCCGTCGCTGTCGGTGTGCTTGCGATGGGTTCTCCTGCGTTCGCGGACGGGTCGAAGGACAACGACCCGTCGGTCACGACCGCTGCGGCCGAAGGTGGCAACGCCGGTCATGGGGGCAACGGCGGTCTTGGTGTCAACGTCTGCCCTGCGCTCGGCATAGCCGGACCAGGCAAGCCGGAATGTGGTGCCGGCAACGGTGGCAGCGCCGATGGCGGGGACGCCGAGGCCACGGCAGAAGACGACAGCAAGGATCAGGAGAAGAAGTCCAACAGCTGACCGGCTGACGTGCTCTAGCTCGATCCTGCGGTGATACACGTGCTCCCACGGCGACTGGACCTTCGCTGCGCGGAGGTCCAGTCGCCGTGGCGTTGTCGACCCCTTGCGGTTCTGGATGTGACCGATTTTTCGACACTAGAATGGATGTAGGTTGATGCGTACTATTCAGCGGGCTTGCGTGCTGGCTTGTCTTGTCCTGTCGGCGTCGTTCGGCGTCGTCTGCCCGGCGCTCGCCGCCGACGGGCCCGTTGCACATGCGCCCGATCCGTCGTCGATCAATGCGCAAGCCCAGCAAAGTGGCGCCGTTCAAACCAACATCAACGTCTCGCCGGTGAACCAGGTGAGCGTCGGGAGCGATGGCGACCAGGCGGCGCTGAACTGGGCCCATCAGAACAACTCCAACGCTTCCGAGCAGGACGCGCAGGGGGAAGACTGATCACGATCGAAAAACGCCATCCCGCGGCGTGATCATTCGTCGTAGAGACGGCCGCTGCGGCCAAGAATGGATCAGAAGTGGGCTTGGCCCGGCGACTGAGTCGCCGGGCCAAGCGCCGTTTCCTTGACGCCTTCAGCTGATCGAGCGTGTTCGATCAGTCTTTTTGCTCGGCGCCCTGGTTCTGCTCGGTAGCGTTCTCGTTGGCCTGGTTGCTCCAGGTCGCCGCTGCCGGGTCGCCACTGCCCACGCTGAACTGGTAGATCGGCGAGGCGTTCGAGTTGCCCTGCTCGGTAGCGTTCTCCTGGTTCTGCAGCTGCAGCCACTCGGAAGGCTTCGGGGGCTTCCCGTGCCCGTGGTCGCCGCCGCCGGCCAACGCCATGCCGGGGGCGCCGAGCAGCAGCGGCAGGCCTAGAACCGTCGCAGCAACAACGCGCTTCGCATTATGCATGAGAGGAACCTTTCTTAGATCAACATGCGGAAATGATCCCGTGGAAAGTGCCGAGCAACGGAAATCGGATTGCAAATCCATTTCGGGTTTCCCTTGGGATTGCGATGGTCTTGCGGTAGCGAGACCGCCTAGAACATAGCGCGACCGCCTCGGAATGACGCAACTCAAGACCGCCATGCTCACCTCATGCGGTGATGGAATCACGAATGCGCGAAAACGCCTGCGGCGCCTGGTGGAACGGCCTGATGTGGGTTAACCGGCCAGTGCTGCGGGTGTTTTATGATCAGGCGTCTGGGAGGCACTGATCGATGATCTCAATTAATTGGATCATGTTTTGATCGCTAGCCACCGCTGCCCTAATTTCGATCAGTCATGTTGCTGACTTCGAGGCGGTGTGGAACCGCCTGCTGGCGCGTTTAGCGGGTGGGTTAAATATTGCCCGATGAGTCGCTCGGATAGGTGTTCGTTGGTCTTCCGCGCAGGGAATCAATCCCGAAATGCGGTATGACGAATGAGCGTAGTCCCATCCATGATCTAGCAGGAAGGATGACACGTTCATGAATCAAATTCGGTTGGGTCGCCTCATAGGGATCGGCGCCGTCATGGCATCCATGGCACTGCTGCCCGTCGGCGCTTACGCCGGCCCCGACGACAGTTCGCAGAGCACGTTCACCTTGACGGTCACGGAGAATCAGAAACCTCGGCACGTGATCTTGAAGTGTGATCCCACGGGCGGCGATCATCCACGTGCGGCCGCTGCGTGCAAGGAATTGCAGGCTGTCGACGGGCACTTCCAAGACTTGGACGTGCGGTCGAGTTCAACCAAGTCCTGCACCAAGGAACGTCGGTCGGTGAGCGCTTCCGCAGACGGCGTCTGGGAAGATCGCCAGGTGAGCTACCAATTCTCGACCGTCAACCTGTGCCAGCTTCACCGTTCGACCGGTAGCGTGTTTGCGTTCTAAGCGCTCCGGCGCTCGGCGTGACAGCACTAGAAGATCCGCAGACCGCGAGACGCCAACGCTCGGCTCGCGAATGCGGACGCCGAAATGTGAAGCTCACGTCGCTATCGCCTTCCGGTACCGGGCCGCGCTCGGCCAAGGTGGTGCGTGGAGAACGCGGTGAAGTTCCACCTTGGCCGAGCATCCAGTGCGGCGCGTAGCGTGAAGAACCTGAATCCTCGTCAATTCGACGTGTGGACGGCGGCTTTTCGTCATTCGTGCGAACTGAAGGCCTCGTGAGTGATCCATGACCAGCTGGGTGATCGAACTACCTCTTAAGGTGATTTGGCGCGCGAAGTCGAACATCCCAGTGCAAAGGTGATCACGTCTGATCAACAACCACGCCTCGGGCTTCAAGTACCGGGACGGATCGGGCTGATCGGCCAGTCGGGATCAATGAGATCAGAGTACTAGGAATGCGAAATTCTGTCCGTCTTGTGGGCGCAACGATCGCCGCAGCTGGCTTGATGGCCATCGGTTCTCCGGCGTTCGCGGACGAGTCGGAGGACAACGACCCCTCCGTGACCACGGCTGCCGCTGAGGGCGGCAACGGTGGCCATGGCGGTGCCGGCGGCTTCGGCATCAACTTGTGCCCCGCGATTGGCATTCTTGGCGAAGCTCATGCGGAATGCGGTGCCGGCAACGGCGGCAGCGCGGACGACGGCGATGCCGAGGCCACCGCAGAAGATGACAGCAAGGATCAGGACAAGAAGGCCGACAGCTGATCGCTCGG
Source organism: Saccharopolyspora sp. NPDC049357 (assembly GCF_040677225.1). Taxonomy (NCBI): domain Bacteria; kingdom Bacillati; phylum Actinomycetota; class Actinomycetes; order Pseudonocardiales; family Pseudonocardiaceae; genus Saccharopolyspora; species Saccharopolyspora sp. NPDC049357. The sequence goes on from NZ_JBFAQJ010000038.1 coordinate 4,846, forward strand.
CTGAGCTCTCCCCTGATGTTCAGGTGCTCTCTCAGCTCAAGGCGTGCCGAGCCTCGTCCGCGCGAGGCTCGGCACGCCTTGAGCTTGCTGGTAGCGGAACACCACGCGTAGCTCGCCGCGCTTCCTCGCCGGTCATGACCTCGTTCTCGCTAGTGTCCTGCGTCGGAAATGCGTTGTAGATATCGGGCGAGGGAATCGAGGATCTCTTCGGCGGTCTTCTTCCACACGAAGGGCTTGGGGCTAGAGTTCCAGTGCTGTATCCAGTTGCGGACGTCTTTTTCCAGCGCTGCAACGCTTTTGTGGACTCCGCGACGGGTGAGTTGGTCGGTGAGGTAGCCGAACCAGCGCTCGACCTGGTTGATCCAGGAAGAGCCGGTCGGGGTGAAGTGCACGTGGAAGCGTGGGTGCCGGGCCAGCCATTCGTTGATGATGGGTGTTTTGTGGGTGGCGAGGTTGTCGCAGACCAGGTGCACGTCGAGTTCGGCGGGCACGGTTTTGTCGATGCTGACCAGGAATTTCTTGAACTCGGTGGCGCGGTGGCGGCGGTGCAGTTCGGTGATGACGGTGCCGTCGGCGATGTTGAACGCCGCGAACAGGCTGGTCGTGCCGTGGCGGGCGTAGTCATGGGTGCGGCGCTCGGGCATCCCCGGCATCATCGGCAGCACCGGCTGAGAGCGATTCAACGCTTGCATCTGGGACTTCTCATCCACGCATAACACGACGGCCCGCTCCGGCGGATTGTGGTAGAGGCCAACGACATCCACGACCTTCTCCACGAATAATGGGTCGGTGGAGATCTTGAATCCGTCAATGCGATGGGGGGTTTGAGATCAAACCGCCGCCAGATCCGCCCGATCGTCGATTTCGACAGCCCGGTGCGCTCGGCCATCGAGGCCCGCGACCAGTGCGTGGCATCGGCAGGGGCCTGTTCCAGGGTCAGCTCCACCACCTGCTGCACCTGATCCAGCAGAATCGACGGCGGCCGGCCCGGCCGGGGCTCATCCGCCAGCCCGGACAGGCCGTGCTCGATGAACCGGCACGCCATTTCGCCACCGTCGGCACCGAAACACCCAGCTCCGCAGCCACGTCCGTGTTGAACGCACCGGGTTCCGCGCACGCAAGAACGATCCGGCACCGCAGCGCATACGCCTGCGTCGACGTCGCCGCCCGAGCGCCCCGCACCAACTCCCGGCGCTGCTCCTCGGAGACCTTCAGCTCGGCCTTCTTCGGCCGACCAGACTTGCTCATCCACGAACCCTACAATTACAAAACCAACTTCCGATGCAGGACACTAGCGACTCCGCGATCCGCAACGATCTGGGCGCTGGCCAGACCGCCCAGATCGCGGGAGCCGCTGCATCGACCATGCTGCAGAGCTCCGCGAAACAGGTCACCTGCAGCGTCGTGGATGTCGATCGCACGAGCTTCTGATAGCCACGCCAAACCGGCGCGAACGCCGCTAGGTGAGGTTGGAAGGGAAAGCGCCCGCCAGCCCTCATGGCTGACGGGCGCTTTCGCATGGTCGCCGCGGGTGTGCAGCCCCTCGGACGGACGCCGTGAAATGGGCGGATCGTTCTCGGTCAACTGCTAGTCGCGTTGGGCGCCGGGGGGCCAAATCACGCTCACCGGTAGGCCGCGGTCCTTGGCGGCGTCGACGATGTCGGCTGTGCCGCCGTATCCCCTTGCGGGCTTGCCGTCCCAGACCGCGACGAGGCGATCGGCTCGTTCGAGCATCACCAGGCTGGCGTCCATGTGGGATTGCGAGGTCGATTCCACGTGATCGAGCTGGACGGTTTCGGATGCGCGGGCGATGAGTGCGTCGTAGACCGGGTGATGCTCTTCGGGGAGGCCGTCCCGGTATCGAGTCGCGGGGATGATGACCACGAGTTTCCCGCCGTGGTCCAGCACGGCTTGTGCGAACAGGCTGTCGGCTCCATCGGCGAGGCAGCTCACCCCGACGAGATTGGGGGTGTTGGCGATTTCCTCGCGGAGGGCGGAGTCAACGAGTTGTTCGGTCTCGCTGGGTAGTCCGCGATGTCCTGTGATGGCGAGTCTGGTCATCACTGCTCCCCGTCGTAGAGGCTGATCAACATGTCGTCGAGGTCGTCGACCTCGCGGCTGCGCACAGGCAGCTTGGAACGAAGCGTGCGCACGTTGGAGACGATCCGCTCGGAGCCGTACTGCTTGCCGACCCGCAATGCTTCACCGCCGAGCCTCGCGGCTTCGTCGTGATGGCCTGTGCCCGTCAGTAGCAATGCGTATTCGATCTTGGCGAGGGCCTGCGGCTTGGGCGTGGTGATAGACGGGATGGCGCTGGCGTAGACACTCCGCGCCGCTGACAGGTCGCCCAACTTCGCGAGTGCACTCGACTGGTAGCGGGCGACCTTGGCGGAGGTGAAGGCGAAGACCCACGGCCATTGCGCTTCGCCAGGCTGGCGATCGGCAAGGCGTTCCGCAGTGCGGAGAGCGTCGGTCATCGCGGTCCGATCGCGCAGCGCGCCGTAGGCGACAGCGCGCAGCGAGGCGAGCCATGCCCGAGCTGCGGCCGGACTACGGTTACTGAGCTGGCGTGCCGCCTTGTCGAGCAGCTGCGCACCCTGGTGCGGGTCGCCGATCTCGACGGCAAAGTGTCCCAGGCTGCCGAGCATGTAGGAGACCAGCAGCGGGTTTCGCGCCGCTTCCGCGAACCGGATGCTCTCCTGGTATCGCGTGCGGGCAGCGGCCGTGTCGCCGCGGTCGGCTGCGAGCCACGCCGAGAACCCAGCGACCTCGCTCAGGGCCGCGAAGCCACGGGCGTCGTGCAGCTTGTCTCGCACTACTTGCTTGACCAAGCGCAAATGCCCCTCAGCGGCAGGCGCCAGGTGCTGCGAGGACACCGACGCTTCCATCCGCCGATACGACTCGGTTGGCGCGGCGATCGACGCAACCAGTTCGTCCCCGGCGTCCCCGGCCGCGTTGGCACGGTTAGCTCGGCCCAACGCGACACCGGCCCCTAGCCCCAGGGCCGTTCCGAGGTAGCTCCTTCTATCCACGTCCTCAGTTTTAACCCCGCCGCTGCGGCGCCTAAACCCCAGGTCGAGATCAGAATCGACATCCAGAACGTTCCGAAGTGCCTGCCGATAGTGAGTAGCCGGCCATCGGATGTCCCCGCGTTCCCACTTGCCGATGTGGTTCGCGTCGATCTCCGTGATTTTCTCTGTCAGCCGGTAGACCTCGGCGTTTACCGCCTCCGCGAGCTCTTGGCGCGTCATCGGCTGTCCGGGTGACGACGGCGATCCGAGGCGCTGGCGAGCAGCGCGCAAGGCGTCGTTGTGCTCCGGCACATCAGCTCCTCTGATCAGGTTGCTTTCCGACAGTAACCGAGCGATCACCGAGTGCGGAATCGAACTCTCCCCAAACTCTCCCCTTGCGCTCCCCTCGCAGCTCCCTCCCGGTGCGGGCCGCAGCGACGGAAGCTCGTCGCGTACCTACCGGAGTGACGCGGGGAGCAGGGGAAATGCCGACGTCGACCAGGACGACACCGAGCGAGACCGACGCGCTGTTGTCGGAACTGCGTCGCCAGAACTGGACGCTCTACGTCTTCGGGCCGAAGGCCAGTCCCGAGGTCGTAGCCGCGGTGTTCAGGTGGAAGACCTGTGCTGACGTGGTGATCCTTCGCGGCGAGAACGATGCAACCGCCTATCGCGTGCCGACCATGCTGGGAGCCGACGTGTTCGCGCCCGAGCTGGTGTCGTGGCAGTACCACTCGTCGGCGGTCTGGACTCTTCGCGTCGCTCTGGCGCTCGCGCCGGCGGGTGACGCGCGAGCGCCGATGGCGTTCCTGCGGCCCGATCCGTTGTGCTTCCTGCCTCCCGAACTCGATCGCCCGGTCACAGTGCGGCCGACCTCTCCCAGCGGGGCAACACGACGTCGGGACGAGGCGACCTCGTGATCGGCGGTCCGCCCATGACCACAAGCCACGACGCGACGCGGGATCCCGCCCCGCTGGCGCGCGGCTTCCCCGCGGGGCCGGTGAGGAGCGACACGGGCTGCACCGGCCCCGCACGACTTCAAGGAGAACCGACCATGCCGGCCGTCGCCGACGTGTGGACCGATGACAAGGGCAATGCGCACGAGCGCGAGCCCGACCAGCCGGGCTTTTCCCTGTGCGGCCTGAATGCAGGGACCTCCAACGCTGTGATCTCAGCGCGAGCTTGCCCGGCGTGCGTCGCCGAGCACTTCGCCCGCGAACAGGCCCCGGTGCTGGTGCCTTAGCCCCCGTCTGGCACCAGCACCGGTTTTCAACTGGCCGGGACGGCGCCCCGACGCCCCGACCGCGCCCGGCCAGGGGTGGCTGCAGCGAACCACGAGCGCCCGCTGCAGCCGCCCGTTCCCGTCCGAACGCTCAGAAGGAGACCAATCGTGCATGGGATATCCGATGGCGTACCGACATACGTGAAGCGGGATGCGACGCTACGGGCGAAGATCATCGACGCGTGCGGCATGACGTGCACGTTCTGCCACAACGAAGGAACACCCGTCGCGGCGGACAACCGCCGGCGCGAGGTCGGGAGCTTCACCGGCGGTGGGTCATCGGGGCGTGTCTCGATCTACGCTCGGAGCAACGGGGTGTCGTTCCTTCCCACTTCGATGGCAGCCGACGACGAGTACCTGCACGCGTTGCTGGCGCTTCGATTCACTCTGGGGGTCTGCGAGCTGCATCTCACCGGTGGCGAGCCGACGCTGCACCAGGGGCTGACCAGCCTCATCCGAGTCGCGCGGCGGGCCGGGTATGGCGCGTGCATGACCTCGAACGGGGAACGCGCCGCACAGGTCATCCCGGAGGCTGCACAGGCGGGGCTGGACCGCGTGAACTTCTCCATCTTCGGCACCACCCCGCGAGAACTCGCAGAGGTGCAGCACGCGCGGTTTCAGGACGTGGCGAAAGCCCAACGGAAGATCGATGCCCTACGTGCCGCGATCGATGTGTGCGCGGCCAACGAGGTGCAGGCCAACGCCAACGTGGTCGTGCTGGACGAGAGCCACGTCGACCGTGTCCACCGACTGCTCGACGAGTTCTCGCCGACCCTGTCGGTGCGCCTGCTCAACTCGCTGGACCACGGGCAGCGCTCGCTGGACGCCATCGAGCAGGTGCTGGTCGAGCGGGGAGCGGTACCCGAGGCGCACTACGTCACCGCCGGGGTATCCGGCGCGCGAACCGCCTACCGCATGTCCGACGGCCGCCGGATCATGGTGAAGTGGATCCGGCCCGCCCGGCTCCCGGAGACGTGTGCCGGCTGCAGGTTCAACAACGGCACAGACTGCCAGGAAGGGTTCTATGGCGTCCGGCTGTACCGAGCCCGCGACGGTCGTTGGATGGTGGGGGTCTGCATCCAGCGCATGGACCTGTGCAGGCCGCTGGACGAATTCGCGGACAGCGAGCTGGCTACCGAGATCGTCCAATACCGCGAGGCCGAGTACCGGCGTCTCGCGCTCACTGCCACCCCGGTGAACTGATCACGCACGAAAGGAAATCTCGATGCCGATCGAGCACGAAGCCAAGATCCTCGACATCGACGCCGACACGCTGGAAAAGCAGATCCTCGCAGAGGGCGGGGTCAAGGTCGGGGAAGCACTGCAGCGCCGCTACGTCTTCGACATCACCCCTGGGGACGAGTCGAAGTGGATTCGCCTGCGCGACACCGGCCGCAAGATCACGCTGACGATCAAGGAGATTACCCACGACGGAATCGACGGCACCCGCGAAACCGAGGTCACCGTCGACGACCTGGAAGCGACCAAGGTGCTGCTGGGCAAGCTCGGCTACACGCCGAAGGCCTACCAGGAGAACAAGCGGGTGAGCTTCACCCTCGACGGGGCCGAGATCGAGATCGACACCTGGCCGCGAATCCCGACCTACGCCGAGGTCGAGGCCGAGAGCAAGGACAAGGTCGTCGAGATCGCCGCCCGCCTCGGCTACAGCGAGGAACAGCTCACCGGAGAGAACACCACCAAGGTCTACGCCCACTACGGCATCGACCTCACCACGATCACCGACCTCCGCTTCGACACGCCAACTGCCTGATCCCCGCGGTTCAGAGCTTGGCGTCCTTGCGCGCAGGCGCATCCTCACGCAGGGGGATTGCGTCGGCGGGTAGCCAGCCGACGAGCGGTACCCCGCCGCCGCCACTGCCGCGCCGGACGCTGTATCGGACCTGCGCGATCCACAGCACGATGTAGCGGTATGCCATGGGAACTCCCAAGATTGAGGCTAGGGCGATCCTGGCGAGCTCGCGGAGCTCCGTAGGTGCGCATGCCCCGATCGAGGGGCGAGCCGCACGCCACGACGGGCGTGCGGCGCCAAACCAGCGCTACTCCGTGTCTGGCGAGTAGCTCGGCGGCCGGTTGCTGCCGAGCAGTACGTGGGTGAGCACCGGTGGCAGGTGCGGTTCGAGCCTCCGGATTCCGGCGTAAACCGCGGCGAGCACCAGCGGCACCACGAGCGTCGGCCCGGCGTCACCGAGCCCGTCGACGAGCCGCACGGGGGCGCCTAGCGTGACCAGGTACGCCACGAGGGCGGACCAGGCGGCCGGGACGACCGTGTGCAACCAGGCAGTGAGTTGGTCGGTCATGGGGCGCTCAATGGGTCATCGACATGGAACGTGCCAGCGTCGACGGATTCGCCATCACCACGAACATCGACGTCGGCATCGGCAGCGCGACCGCGTTCGAGACAGCCCAGACACTCCGCTCTTGAACCCGGTTGCCCGTCGCCGTCAGCGGGGGATTCAGCGTCGCAGACCACACGCAGCTGACAAGCGAGAATTGGGACATCCTGATCGTCGGCCGAAGCGTAACCGATGCCGTCGACCCGATCACAGCCGCAGCCCACATCGTCGAACTCGCTCACCAGACCGGAAGGCAAGTATGAAAACCCGGCCCCTCAACCAGCACGACATCCCGGCCGTCATCGACCTGATGGAGCTCGGCACGCCCTTCGTCCGTCCCCGCACGGAGTCCGACTACTGGCTCTACGCCAACCTGTTCTCCAGCACTTGCCCCGTCGCCGTCGACGGTGGCGACCTCGTAGGCGCGGTCATCGCGTTTCGTAGCCAAGACCACCCCCAAGACATCTACGTCCAAGATGTCGTCACCCATCCAGAGCACCGCCGTCGTGGCATCACCACCGCGCTGCTCAAAGCCGTTCGCGACGAGGCCCTCGGTTTCAACTGCACACGGCTGTACCTGACCTCCGAACCCGAGAACACACCCGCCCACCACACCTGGACCCGTCTCGGGTTCACCAACCTCGCCGGTGACCACACCGTCAACGGCGTCTCGGTAATCTCCGATTACAAAGGCCCTGGCAAGCACCGAGCTGTCTACGAACTTCAGCTCGCGTAGGGCGGGCGCCCACGCGTAGGCGACGAAGCCCGTCCATTTCAGCTTCGGGACCCGGCTGACTCTCCGAAGCGGCGGCGGTGATCGTGCCCTCTCTGCAGGAGTCCTTAGCTTGGGTTTTAAGGTTCGGATGGCCGGTGGGGACCCCGGTTGATCATGGATGAAGCCCTTGGTTGATCATTCCTTCTTGCGACAGACGGAAGATCACACCAAGGGCTTCGATGATTAGTGTGCACGACACCGGTGCGGCCGGTGCGCTGGGGGACCTGTCCCGGTTCCGCCACGCGTTCTACCAGTGTCTGGCCGCGCGGGCGGATGTGTTGTTCGAGTTGACCGATGCTGCGCTGTGCGCTGAGGGACCGGTTACCTCTTTGGTCGAGTTGTCGTTGGCGACTGAGCACCGGCGTGGCCATGGCGCGCTGTACGACAGTCTGAACCAGGGCCGGATTGACATTGACCGATTCCGCAATGTTGTTGCTGTCCAACAACTACCGCGCTGCGACGACGGTCGCATCGTGCTGGCCATCGACGTCAGCAACTGGCTGCGACCTGATGCGAACACCAGCCCGGACCGACTGTTCTGCCACACCTACGCACGCGGCAGCGGCCAAGCCCAGATGATTCCCGGATGGCCGTACTCGTTCGTGGCGGCCGTGGAACCCGGCCGCACGTCGTGGACCGCGGTGCTCGACGTCACCCGCGTGCAGCCCGACGACGACCACACCGACTGTGCCGCCGCCCAATTGCGGACGGTCGTGGAGGCGTTGATCACCGCCGGGCACTGGCGTGAGGGAGACCCTGAGATCTGGATCATTGGTGACAGCGGCTACGACGGCCCCCGCCTGGCGTTCCTGCTGGCCGATCTCCCGGTACAGGTGCTGGTCAGATTGCGATCAGACCGCGTGATGGCCTTCCCCGCGCCACCCCGGCGCCCCGGCACCGTGGGGCGCAACGCACGGCACGGAGCGCGGTTCGTGTTCAAAGACCCCCGAACCTGGCCCACGCCACGGCACGACCACCCACACCACGCGCTACGGCACCGCGCACGCCCGCTCGTGGGATCAGTTGCACCCCAAGCTGACCCGCACCGGCGCCTGGGCGCAGCACGACGGTCCGCTCCCGGTCATGGAAGGCACAGTGATCCGGCTACAGGTCGACCGGTTACCCGGCACCGGTACCCCGAAACCGTTATGGCTGTGGCATTCCGCCACCGCGACCATTGCCACGCAGATGGACCGACTATGGCAGATGTTCTTACGTCGCTTCGATCTGGAACATACTTTCCGATTCCTCAAGCAAACTCTCGGTTGGACCACTCCTCGCGTTCGCTCGCCTCAGGCGGCAGATCGATGGACCTGGCTGGTGATCGCGGCCTACACCCAGCTCCGGTTGGCTCGTCACCTCGTGGAGGACCGCCGGCGTCCGTGGGAGAGAAAGACAGTCACACCTGCTCGGTTGTCCCCAGCCCGTGTCCGGCGGGGTTTTCGCCGCGTTCGTCCGACGACCGCATTGCCCGCCAGCGCACCGAAATTCTCCCGGCCTGGTCCCGGGCGCCCAGCAGGATCACGAAACTCTCACCGAGCCCGGCAACACGACCCCGGCAAAGCCGCAAAAACGGACATCAAGGGTTAAACCCCAAGCTTAGGTCGAGACCGCCGGGGTAGTCATCCCGCGTGAACGCGGGGAACACGCTCTGTGGAACTGCCAAGGCCACGCTTGGTGCTCCGGTACGCTGCCGGGACCTGTCCAGGGCTGCGTACTACCGGACGAGGGACTTCCAGCCCACCACAGTCGCCGAGTTGTTTGTAGAGGCGGTGCGGTGATGCCTGCACAAGTCCCATTGTTACTGGTCGACGGCCACAACCTGCTCTGGCGAGCGGCCTTCGGGTTTCCCGCGGAGATCCGCTCTCGGGACAAAACCCGTGACCTCACCGCCCCCTTCGGCTTCTTCGCCCTCCTACGGGTCGCGATCCGAGACGAGCTGCCGACGGCCCCCGAAGTGATCGTGGTCTTCGATGGTGAGCACGGCTCAGCCGAACGACAGAACTCCCATGCCGCCTACAAGGCCAAGGGCGCTCGACGACGGTGCGCGGCAGGCACTGCAAGCGATCCCCGTAGTCCAGCGTGGACTCAACCTATGCGGCATCCCTTGGGTCGAGGTCGAGACCGCCGAAGCCGACGACGTCATCGCCACCCTCATCAAACACGCGCGTGACCGATCCGCGTGGATCTTCTCCACCGACCGCGATTACTACCAGCTGCTCGATGAGCAGGTCCGCGTGCTCAACACGGCGATGCACCCCGGCAAGAGGCACATCGGCCCCAAAGACGTAGCCGGCCGCTACGGCGTTAGTCCAGCGCAATGGCCTTGCTTCTGCGCGCTGAAAGGCGACCCCGCCGACAATATCCCCGGCGTCCGCGGCATCGGCGCAGCCACCGCCGCCCGGCTGCTCGACGGAGGATGCAGCCTTGACGACCTGTTGGCCTCCGGCCGGCTCACCGGCGCCAAGGGGATGCGCGTCCAGCAGCAGTGGCAGCAGGTGCTCGCATGGCGCGACCTCGTACGAATGCGCACCAACCTGCCGCTGCCGATAACACCCACTGGCGATCCCAGCCCCGAGTTGCCCAAACCCGCCGAGGTGATCCAGAAGATGGAGCTTTGGTGACAGCCCAAACGAAGCTTGCGATTCTGCTTTCGTTGAGGAGGTTTCAACCCTAGCTCGAATGCAAAGGACAGACAGCCGACCGTTCTGTAGGACAGTGGCCGCTACACGTCGGCTATTAGTTCTCCACGTGCGATCACCAATCGTGGTTTGCTCAGCGGAGCAAGATCTGTACGCGGATCACCCTCAACTGCGATGAGATCAGCGCTGTAGCCGGAAGCGATGCTGCCGACGTCGTTCAGGCCCAATGCCTCTGCAGCTGTCGTTGTGGCCATTTCGATGATCTCGTCTCGGGAGAACCCGAGGTACTCGTAGAGTCCGAGCGCTTCGGCGTAGCCGGTGAAGCTCGACCCGCGTAGACCCGCGTCCGTGCCGGGGATCATGGGTACACCGAGGTCGCGCATCCAGCGGACGCGACTGACGATCTGTTTGGCTCGGTCTGGGCCGAGCCGGTCGAGGAAGGCGCGCCAGTGCGGTGGCCAGGCGAGGCACGCGTGGATTCCGCGTTCTGCCATGGTCTTGGCGACGTCGTCACGGGTGTCGTACCCACCGCCGCCAGTCATCCACGTGCAGTGCTCGACGGTGCTGACGCCGGCATCGACTGCCTCAGCGATGGCTTCGGTGCCGTGTGCGTGGGCGGCGACCGGCAGCCCTGCGCTTCTGGCTTCCGAGACCGCGAGGTGAAGTTGTTCTCCGGTGAACTGCGAGGCCCACATCGGCGGCGATGTCGGCGTGATCTGTCCGCCCGATGCCATGATCTTGATCAGGTCTGCGCCGCGGTCGGCGGAGTCACGGATACGTGCTCGGATGTCGTCCTCGCCGTCGACCTCGCCTCCGAAGAAGTGGCAATGCCCGTTCGGTGGCGTAAGAGGGGCGCCGGCGGCGAGGATGCGGGGACCGGCGAGGGCGCCGTGTTCGATGGCGTTGCGCAGGTGGAAGACGAGACCGTTGCGGTCGCCGAGGTCGCGCAATGTCGTGACGCCGCTTCGCGCGGCTGCCTGGGCTCTGCCGGCCATGGCTAGCAGAAGGTCGGTGTCGTCGGAGTCGAGGTAGTGCTGCAGCGGCTCGCTGCTGGCGTCTAGGGCGAGGTGCACGTGGCAATTGATCAAGCCCGGTAGCACGGTGTGCCCGGCGTATTCGTGCAAGACGGCTTCGTTGGAGGCTTGTCGGCTGACGTCGTCGCGGTGCCCGGTGGCCACGATCCGGTCGTCGTCGACGAGTACTGCACCTTTGGGCACGGTTTGACCTGCTCGTCCGGTGAGGATGGTGTCCGCAGTGATCAATCGCTGCACTTACGTGCCTCCGTTAGGGTTTCGGTTCAGAGTGCGCGGGCCAGTGCCAAGAGCTCCTCAACTTCTCCGTCGACCTCGCTCGTGCTGGCGCCGGTAGGTGCCGCCACGAGGATCGCTGACCTCGTACTCGGAGTTTCACCTGCAAGTTGACGTTGAATGGCGAACTTGACTGTCTCGGCCTGCTCGTGTGCGGGACGCTCAGTGTCGTATCCGGCGTCAGCTAGGTGTGGGCTGAGCTGGACCATCCCGTCGCGAATTTCGACTACGCGGCGCCAGAAGCGACGATGCAAGCGCACCGGAACGATTTCGTCGCGATCATTGCGTCTGCTTGCTTCGAGTTCGTCGTTCGGAAAGGCAGCGTGAAGGCACTGCCACAGCGGCCGGAGGGCATGGAACTGTCGGCGCCGTCGTAGCCAGAGTCGGGCGGCTGCCCAACGCGCAGAAAGCCCGACAAAGCAGACGCCGAGAACGAAGGCCAGGATCCCCAGGGGGACCAGCAAGTTCACAGCGGTTTCGAGCTGAGACGGTACGTCGCCACCCACCCAGCGGACCATGACGAAGATCCCTCGGATCGCCGCGGCTACGGCCAAGCACGAGAAGCCCGCTGCTGCAACGCGGAACCCCCACCGGGCGCGTGGTGCCGACTCGGCTGCGTACTGGATGGCCCAGTACGCCGTTCGACTTGCGGCATATGCGAAGTAAAGCGAGCCGGCGAGGTAGAAGACGGCCACGCCGTGCGCGGTCATATCGGCGGGTAGCCGCCCTGTCTGCGAAAAGACGGTCTCGCGTACCGGTGCAGGTGTCGCCAGCATGGCCACAGTCATCACGACCGATGTGCCGGCGAGTACGACGGCCTCGCCCCAGGCTTTGCGTACCGCCCCGTGTCTCACTGCTGAGAACAGGAAGAACAACATCAGGCAGAACCACGAGCCGTTGAGCGCGAGGTTGTAGATCAGTTTGCTCAGGCTTTCCGAGAAGATGTCGCTGAGCCCAATTAGCGTTCCGAACACGCGGAGCAAGATCCAGGCAACGACGGCGCGCAAAGCAAGGTCGCTGGGTTCGCGGAGTAACCGGTAGGTGAACCATCCCAACGCCAGCAACAGGGCAACGGTCACGGGGCTCATAGCCAGTCCTGCCGATCGCCGAGGGAGTGCTGCGCTCGGCGTGCGCGCGGCGATCCTCCCGGACTGGTGACTGCACTGACGACTGCAGCGCGTTCGAGTAGGAGAGTCGCGACCGTTTCAGCGTCGCGTTCCTGATCGGTGTCGTAGTGCGTCCGGCGAAGTGCCCGGCGAAGGAGATCCGGCGGGACATCCGGCAGTAGTTCTGCCCACACCGCGTCGTCGCCGTCGTCGGAGCTGTGTCCTGCGAGTAGATGTCCCAGCTCGTGCGCGATGATGTGCTGCTGATGCAGCACTGTCGTTTCCCGCTGATAGAGGATGTAGTCAGCACTGCTGGTCCGCAGCCACAACCCAAAGGGGCCAGGGACTTCGAGGGGAAGAGCAAGGAGCCGGATTGTCAGGCCACGGTGGGCGCCGAGCCTCTGACACACCTCCGCCATGTCGATCGGATGGCTGATGTCCAGAGCGGATAGCTCCGCGCGTAGCTGCCGACGAAGCCTCCGTTCCCTCCTTTTCGGAGTGAACATGTCCTCACCTCCGATCGTTGGACCAACCATGACGGCAGTCAACACACGTGCGCTAGCGATTCACTCGGACGTGTGTTCCTCGTCCTTGGTGCGGTGTTCTTCGAACTCCATGTACCGCAGCACGTTCCGCAAGCCCTCCGGCGTCAGGTTCTTAGCTCGGAAGGCCAGTTCCCGTACGTTGCTGTCCCCCAGCTTTGCCAGGAGCTCGTACTGGGCATTGAGTTCCTCGCCTCGTGGGGTGTTGGAGAAGTAGTCCAGCGGCACACCGAAGAACTCAGCGAGCGCTTCAACAACCGCGTACCCAGGCTCGCTTTCCCCCTTGAGCAGCTGGTAGAGGTACGCGCGGGAGATCTTGCGGCCCCGCTGCGTCAGCGCCTCGGCGACTTCCCGAGGCGTGTATGTGTCGCCGGATTCGGATCGAACGCTATCGAAGAGGCGACGCAATTTGATCGCAAACGTCTCCTGCCGCGATTCGCCGCCCTCAGCCTCCATGATCACACCTCCTCCGAGCAGTAACGGGTCCACCATAACGGAACGCCGAGGTCTTTGCGCAATCGTCAGTCTGTTCTAGTTGACGACGATTCTGCCGGTGTTTACATTCGAGCCAGCGAGTCCACTGTAACGGACTTGAGGCGGTTCCGTACCGCTGATCTGGGGAAACAAGATCCGCGATGACCCTTCTGTCCCGCTCGGGCACCCCAGAGCACTTCCAATATCAATTTCCGTCGGGGGGCGGTATGCGAAATGTGACCACGGGAGATACGGAACTTTCTAGGGCAGGAAAGCGTTGCTCGACATCCACTATCCGGAGCTCGCTTTCCGAGCGAAGCGATCATTTGTTGACACGGATTGTCAACCTGTCAACTCTGGCCTTTCACGCCCTCCTGGTCCCACAGTGGACATACCAGCAGCGAAGAACCGGCTTTGCTCCCCGTAGGAACGAAACCTGTTGGGAGTTATCCGTCTTGAACAGCCAGGTGGTTCATACACGTCGTCAGGAGGACGTCATGGTCATCGAAGGTCCGAAGCCCTGCCCACTGTGCCAGCATCGTGCGTTGGACAAACTCACCGGCCTGGCCGACCGCTGGGGGTGGGAGTCGAAAGCTCCGGAGCTGCTGCGAGAGGCCCGTCAGGCCGCGCTGTTGCTGATCGACCTCGACCGGTTCAAGCAGATCAACGATGTGTGGGGGCATCAAGCGGGCGACCACGCCCTGGTCAGGACAGCTCAGCTCATTCGTGACGCTGTCGACGAGGACGCGCTCGTCGGCCGGTACGGCAGCTATGGCGGTGACGAGTTCCTTGTGTTGCTACCGACCGGCAGCGATCACGCGGTACAGGTTGCGGAGACGATCCGCTCCGGGGTACGGGCCATGGTGGCGGCCGTGACCTCGACGTCAGGTGAGCCTGCGACGTTGGCAGGAATGACGGTTTCGGTGGGCGTGGCAGTACGTGGCCCTACCGACGGATGGGATTTGCCTAGTCTGATCTCGTCGGCTGACGGTGCCTTGCAGCAGGCCAAGCGCACTGGGCGAGACCGGGTGTGTGTCGCCAACCAGGCCGCGGCTGCTCACACGAGTTCGCTTCGGGTCCCTGCGGCACGGTCGCACTCCGTCGCGCCAGAGGGGCGAGAGAAACAGCTGGTCGAAGTCTGTCGCGTGATGCGCGGGCGTTGGACGCCGGATGTGCTCATGGCGCTGTGGTCAGGACCGCACTGCTACGAAGAGCTCCTCGACCGCCTTCGCAACGCCTCCACTTCGGACGGTATGCGCGGGCGTGATCACCGCATACCGGCGAGCACCCTCGTTCGCACGCTTCGTCGCCTCGACCGCAGCGGCCTGATCCAGTGCACCGGGGCAGGGCGCGCGGCGTCCTACGAACTCAGTCCCTTGGCCCACGAGTTGGCGGCTGCCGTTGCTCCCTATGGCTCGTTGTCGAGCCAGCAGCGTGTGCACCCCTCGGAGCGTGCCGAACGCCCCTTGGTACAGGCCGGCTGAACACGACCTGCTCACCACACTCCAGCAATTCCCTCAGGTCATCTCCCGAATCTTGGAGGTCTCATGCCACGCCGTGGATCAGCCGGTCATGACACCGTCGTCGCCGGCGATCAGCAGCACGACAATGTTCGCCCCGATGAGGCACGGTCCCAACGGCACAGTCGAGAGCGGTCGATTGACCGTGCGCAGTCCGAGATGGATCAGTGCCGCGGCGAGCCAGGCCACCAACAATCCGCTGAACAACGCTGGCCAGCTGAACCAGGCAAGTACGGCTGCCCACGGCGCGGCCAGTTTGACGTCTCCGCCACCGAAGCCGCTGGGGGCCAGTACGTAGATCAGCGCGAAGAACACGAGGCATCCTGCCGCTCCCGCGCCGGCTCGCAACAACGGCTGCAGATCAGCGGTGAGCAGTGCGCCTGCCACAACAGCGCTGACGACCAGCGCGGCCAGGATCGCGATCAGGCGGTTGGGCAATCGCTGGGTGAGGGCGTCTTCCCAAGCCAGGGGGACCGCTGCGACAGCGAAGGCCACAGCCACGGTGATGTTGACTGGGTCGTGGAGTCTCCAGACCAGCAACCAGAGCATGACGAGGGCGATCGCGAACTGACCGGTGACCCGTCCTCGGCGAATGCGCTGCTGCGTTGGCGGCATTCCGGCCAAGCTGATGAGCACACTGAGGCCTGCCCACAGCAGAGCGACCAGCGCGGCGTGGAGCACGATGTCCCCCTCATCGACCATGGCTCCGGACGTGATCGAGCGTCGATGGTGCTGGTGTCGCCTGCAACTGCAGCACGCTGGCAAGACCGCCGGATACCTCGTGGGGTCGGCATTGTCTCCGTCGCCACGGTCGTTCTGCTCCCACTGATGGCGGGCTGCGAGCACGCGGCGGATGCGCCTGCTCCTGCAACCGATGAGGTCGTGTCTCCCCCGGCCACGACCTCATCGCCCGCCGATCTCGCCGCTGCCCGAGCACGGGAGGTCTACCTGCAGATGTGGCAGGCCATGGCACGGGCCGCGGAAACCTCGGATTGGCGGTCGCCCGCGCTGGCCGAGTATGCGACGGGCGATGCGCTGACCACGCTGAGCCGCAGCTTGTATGCCGACCATGTCAACAAGCTCGTGACGCGCGGGCGTCCGGCGAACCACCCAACGGTGTCCTCCCTCGAGCCGCCCGGTGATCCGCGCACCGTGATGCTCTCCGACTGCGGAGATTCAGCGCAGTGGCTCAAGTACCGGAGCGGTACTGATCAGCTGGCTGACGAGACCGGCGGTGGACGGCGATCCATCACCGCCAAGGTGGTCACGCAGCCTGATGGCAGCTGGCGGGTGTCCCGGTTTTCGGTGCAGGGGGTGGGGACATGTTAGGCAGGACCACCCTGGTCACCACCGCGGTCTCCGCATGCCTGATCGCCGGTGCAGGCACGGCGCTGGCAGGTGACGGATGGGGCAATGTCGAGTGTGGCCAGACCGACTACACCGGCTGCCAGCTCGGCGCCGGAAGCGGCGGTGAACCCAGTGCCCCGTCGAAACCGAACCAGCCTGGTTCCGGCAGCGGATCCGAGGACGACGGTGGCGAATCTTCGCAGGACTCGCCTCCGAAGCCTCCGCAAGGCGACGTGATCGCTGGGGATCGGCCTCCGCTGGCCGACTGCCACTACGTTCCCAGCGATTACCAACCACCGAGCCAGGGCACGACGCCCATCTCCTTCGAGGACTCGGGCGGCGGTGCGGTCACCGTCAGGCCAGCCGTGCACCGCTCCCGCATCGCCCCGGCGTCACCACGACCGGCGCAGCAGCAGCCGCGACCGTCGGGACAGTGGTACGTGTTTCAGTGCTCCGGTGCAGGGTGGGCTGATGGGCTTTACCGGCCCCCGGTGTGGATTCCCGATGGTCAGCAGCCGGGTCCGTCCCCGGAACAGCTCGCGCACCAGGCATACAGCCAGTTGCGGTTGCCCTCCCCGCAGATCCAGGCATCTCCTGCCGAAACGCAGCTGGTTCAGTTGCCGACGTGGCTGTGGCTGGAGCGCGGGCAGTGGCAGCCCCAGACCGCCACAGCCTCGGTGCCGGGCGTCTCGGTGACGGCGACCGCCTCCCCGAGCTCGGTGCGGTGGTCGATGGGTGACGGCTCAACGGTGAGCTGTCCAGGTCCGGGAACACCGTTCCCACCAGGCACCGATCCCCGCGCCACCTCGCCGGACTGTGGCCACACCTACCGGCAGAGTTCCGAGGCGCATCAGAGCCACGCGTATCCGATCGAGGCAACGGTGACGTGGACGGTCACCTGGTCCGGCCCAACCGGAGGCGGGACACTGCCGGACCTCATTACCACGTCTACCGCGTCCTTCGAGGTGGCCGAGTCACAAGCGTTGAACAACGCTCCCAATTAGCAACAGAACATCCACTATAGACAACCAAAAATTCGAAACTACCTATTTTCGCCCCGTTCTGCGGAATTGGGGTGCAGGTACCGGCATGTTTGGAGACGCCTTATGGCTACTTCTACTGCGACGTCCTCCGAGACACAGAGCCCGTCGCGATCCTGGGCCGGACGCAGACCCGGGGACACCTCCCGCCTGGCCCACGGCCCCCGGCGGCGTGTGCCTTACCTGGTGCTCGGTGTGTTGCTGGTCGTGATCTGTGTGGCGGGGTCGGTGATCACTGTGCTGCAGGTGGGCAAACGGGAACCGGTGCTGAGCCTGGCGCATCCGGTGCAGGTCGGCCAGGTCCTGGCTCCGTCGGATCTGCGGGAGGTCACCGTGTCCGCGGATTCTGGGGCCGATCTCGTGTTGGCGAGCCAGTCCTCCAGCGTGCTGGGGCGTCCGATGGCGTATGCGCTGCCCGCGGGCACGTTTCTGTCTCGTGCTGCTCTCGGGCGCCCGCAGGTGCCTGCGGCGGGGCAGGCGATTGTGGCGGTGGCGGCCAAGCCCGGGCAGATGCCGCCGCAGATGTCACGCGGGACCGCGGTGTCGGTGATCGTCTCTCCTGGTTCGCAGGGCAGCGGTTCGTCTTCGCAGGGTGTGGTCTCTGGTGGTCCGTGGCCGGCGGTGGTGGTCGGTGTTGAGGGTTCGGGCAGTGATCAATCGACGGTGGTGTCGCTGCAGTTGCCGTCTGCCAGTGCGCGGCAGGTCGCAGCACGGCCACCCGGTGACTTGTCGCTGGTCGCGGTCGCGACGGGGGGTCAGTGATGTTGATCGGACTGTGCTCTGTGAAGGGCTCGCCTGGCGTGACGACCGCGGCGTTGGCGATGGCCGCGCGGTGGCCTGTCGGCGAGGCGAGCGTGCTGGAGGCCGATCCGTCTGGCGGTGATCTCAGTGCCCGGTTCTGCCTGCCGACCTCGCCAGGGCTGGTGTCGCTGGCCGCGGCAGCCCGACGCCAGACCGCGGAAGACGTAGTGGCCGACCACGTCCAGCGGTTGACCGGGGGGCTGCCGGTCGTGGTGGGCCCGGTGGCTGCGGAACAGGCACGCGCGGCGCTGTCAGCTTTGACCTCGCGTGGCCGTCAGGTGTTGCAGGCTGCCGCCGGTGCACCGGACTCGACGGTGTTGGTGGATGCGGGACGGTTGGAGCCGTCCTCGCCTGCGTTGCCGCTGGTGCGCGGTGCCGATGCTCTGGTGGTCATGGCACGTCCGCGCGCCGACGAGCTCTCGCACCTGGCATCGCTGCTCAAGCCGATGGCGACCTGGGCTCGCACGCCGGGGTTGGTGCTCATCGGCGAGGGCTACAGCAACCAGGACACCGAACGAGAGCTGGGGGTCCCCGTCATGGCCAGACTCCCCCACGACCGTTCGGGCGCGTCGATGCTGTGCGGTTACCCGCGGGGCCGCACACCGGATCGCTCCGCACTGGGGCAGGCCTGTGCCCGGCTTGCCCGCACGGTGATCGACCACATCCAGGCCCACCGCACCGGCGATGCCCAGGCCGCGGTGCGGGCCACGACCAACGGGCAGGTGTTGTGATGACCAGCGCAGAGCACGACACCGTGCACGAAACCCACCCCGCGGCTTCGGCATTGCGGGCCCGGGTGCGCACCGCGGTCTCGGAAGGACTGGCCGAACGCATCCGGCACGACGAACAAGCCGGACGCCCAGCACCAGACCAGGCAGCCCGGCGCAGTCTGGCCGAACAACTGGCTACTGAGGCCGCAGACGCCTACGCCCACGAGGAGCTGACCCGTCCGAGCGGGGCCGGGCTGGTGCCCGACGAGGTCGAACGCCACGTGGTCGCCTCGGTGCTGGACGAGGTGTTCGGCATGGGCGGCCTGCAGCCGCTGCTGGCCAACCCTGAGGTCGAAAACATCAACGTCAACGGCGCCGATCGTGTCTTCGTGCGCTACGCCGACGGGCGACGGGCCCAGCTGCCGCCGGTCGCCGACTCCGACGAGGAACTGATCGGCCTGGTGCGCTCGCTTGCCGCACGGTCCGGGGTGGAGGAGCGCCGGTTTGACCGGGGCTCGCCCGGGGTGAACGTGGAGCTGCCGGACGGGTCGCGGATGTTCGCGGTCATGGCCGTGACCGGCCGGCCCTCGGTGTCCATCCGCCGGCACCGGTTCCAACAGGTCACCCTCGCCCAGCTCCGCTCGCTGGGCACGATCGATGCCGGGCTGGAGGCGCTGCTGGCCGCGATGGTGCGCGCCCGGTTCAACGTGCTCGTCGTCGGTGGCACCGCGATCGGGAAAACGACGATGCTCCGCGGGTTGGCCTCGGCGATTCCGCCAGCTGAGCGGCTGATCACCATCGAGGACAACTTCGAACTCGGCCTGGACCGCGACCCGGCCCACCCGGATGTGATCGCGATGCAGGCCCGCGAAGCCAACGTCGAGGGCGAGGGGGCGATCTCGCAGGCCGAGCTGGTGCGGTGGGCGCTGCGCATGTCCCCGGACCGGGTCATCGTCGGCGAGGTCCGCGGCGCCGAACTCGTGCCCATGGCCAACGCGATGTCCCAGGGCAACGACGGCTCGATGGCCACCCTGCACGCCTCCACCTCCCGCGGGGCGTTCACCAAACTGGCCACCTACGCCGCCCAAAGCCCCGAACGGCTCGGGCTGGAGGCGACCAACCTGCTGGTGGCCTCCGCGTTGCACTTCGTAGTGCACCTGACCGAAGCCCGCGACGACAAGACCCGGGTGGTCTCCTCGATCCGCGAAGTCATCGACGCCGACGACACACAAATCATCTCCAACGAGGTCTACCGCCCCGATCCCACCGGCCGCGCGGTCCCCGGAGTGCCGCTGCGCACCGAAACGGTGGAGCGGCTCGCCGAGGCCGACTTCGACGCGGGCGTGCTGGAGCGCGGCGAAGGGTGGTGGCGGCCATGACCACCCCTGCCCTCCTTGCGGCGCTATGTGGGCTCGGCATGGCGCTGGGAGCGCTGCTGCTCATCGGCGGTCTCCGCGGGCACATCCCCGCCTCGACCACCACGCCGTCGCGATGGCGAGAACGCGTTCGTCACCTCCGGGATGGGCCCTCGGCGCGACGCCCGGTGATCAGCCTTGCCGCTGGCGTGCTGAGTGTCCTTGTCACGGGCTGGGTGATCGGGGGCGTGCTCACCGCCGCGGCCGTGTGGTCGCTGCCGCAGGTGCTGGGACGCGACACCGAGCAGGCCCACCGCCTCGCCCGAATCGAAGCGATCGCGGCCTGGACCGAGATGCTGCGCGACACCCTTTCTGCGGCAGCAGGTTTGGAACAAGCGATCCAAGCAACCGCCGAGACCGCACCAGCCGCGATCCGCGACGACGTCCGCGAGCTGGCGATGCGCATCGAGCGGGGCGACAAGCTCCCTGACGCGCTCGCGGCCCTGGCTTCCGACCTGTCAGACCCAACGGGAGATCTGGTGGTCTCCGCATTGGTGCTGGCGTGTCAGCGCCAGGCCCGCCAGCTCGCCGATCTTCTCGGCGAGCTAGCGATCGAAGCCCGCGAACAGGTATCCATGCGGCTGCGCGTCGAAGCCGGCCGAGCACGCACCCGCACCAGCGTCCGCGTCATCGTGGCGACCACTCTGCTCTTCGCGGCCGGTCTCGTCCTCCTCAACCGCGGTTACCTCGACCCCTACGACGGCACATTCGGGCAGACCATGCTCCTGGCCGTCGGGGCACTGTTCGCCGTCGCATTCGCCTGGCTGGCTCGCATCGCCCGCATGCAAGAGCCCGAACGCTTCCTCACCCGCCCCACTGCTGCTGGGGCACGCACGGAGGTGCCCTCGTGATCACCACCATCGTTGTTCTGGCCGCCGGATTCGGCGTTGGTGTCTGGGCGCTGGTGGTGTGGCTTCTGCCTCCGGTGCCGTCGCTGGCCAGCGCTCTGGCCGCCAGCCGCGCACCGCAACCGCGCAAGCCCACGATCACCGACACCGACGCTGGTGGGTGGGCTGCCCGGTGGGGCCGCCCCGCGGTGCGCCCCTTGGCCGCACTGGGCCTACCCAGCGCCCGCCAGCAGCGTGATCTGCTCGTGCTCGGACGGGCACCCGAAGCGCTCTTGGCGGAAAAGGGTGTGCTCGCTGTCGCGGGTGTGCTGCTGCCCAATCTGCTCCCACTGCTGCTGTGGGCCCTCGGCGTGACCCTGCCCTGGCAGGTTCCCGCCGTGGCAGGTCTCGCCTGTGCGATCGGCGGGTTCGTCCTTCCTGACCTGGATCTGCGGCACCAAGCCCAGCGCAAGCGCACCGCGTTTCGCCACGCGCTCGGTGCCTACCTGAACCTCGTGCGGGTGTCTCTGGCCGGGGGCGCCGGGGTCGACGGCGCGCTCACCGACGTCGCCGAGATCGGCCAAGGATGGGCCTTCGCCCGGATCCGTCGTGCGCTGACCACAGCACGTATCACCCGGGCGACGCCGTGGGAGACGTTGCGCCAACTCGGCGAGGAGCTGGAGGTGCGCGAACTGATCGAGCTGTCGTCCTCGGTGTCACTGGCCGGAACCGAAGGCGCGAAAGTGCGCGCCTCCCTGGCAGCCAAGGCCGCTGCCATGCGCACCCACGAACTCACCGAAGCCGAAGCTGAGGCACAAGCCGCCACCGAGCGGATGTCGCTGCCGGTGATCTGCCTGTTCGCGGGGTTCTTGCTATTCATCGCCTATCCAGCCGTGGCCACCGTGCTCGGCTCCCTGTGAATCACGAAAAGAGGAACCGCTGATGCTGACCTACATCGCATGCGTCATCGCCACCACCCGGACGCGCATCGCCGACATCCGCTCGGACGAGCGCGGGTATTCCACCGAAACCGTGCTGGTGACCGCCTTGCTGGTCGCCGGGGCCATCGCCGTGCTCGCGATCATCGTCGCCGCGGTCACCCGCAAGGCCAACGAGATCGGGGGCAGCATGTGATGACCACACACCATGCCCACCCACTACGTGAATGGATACGGCGCTGCAGCCAGGACGAACGGGGAACGGTCACCGCCGAACTCGTGCTGGCCGTCCCGGCGTTGCTGCTGCTGATCCTGCTGATCGCGCAGTTCGCGATCTGGGCGCACGCCACCCACATCGCCCAAGCCGCCGCCTCACAAGCACTGTCAGCCGCCCGTGTGCACCGAGCCAGCAGTGCCAATGGCCACGCCGAAGCCTCCACAGTGCTCAGCCAGCTCGGTGCCGGACCGCTAAGGAACCCACACGCCGCCGTGAATCGAGGACCACAGCAGTCCACTGTGGAGATCACAGGGGAGGCTGCGGCGGTGGTGCCGTTCCTGGACTTGCCGGTGCGGGGCCGCGCGGCCGGGCCGAGCGAACGGTTCGTCACCCCAGGAGACAACGAATGACACCCCGACCGCTCCGCCTGCAACGCGACGAACGAGGTTCGGTGGCCACCGAACTCACCCTGCTGGTACCTATTTTGATCGTCCTGTTGCTGTTCGTGGTCTTCTGCGGGCGCCTGGCCGACTCCCGGCTGCGTGTCAACGACGCCGCGCACCAAGCCGTCCGCGCGGCCACGTTGGCCCGCAGCACCAGCCAAGCCAACAGTGACGCCCACGCCACCGCGCAGGCCGCACTCAGTCAGGCCGGACTGCGCTGCCAGAACCTCGGTGTCTCCGCCCGACTTGGCGGCCTGCAGCCCGGAAGCACAGTCACCGTGACCCTGACCTGCACTATCGAGCTCTCCGACCTGGCGATGCTGGGGGTTCCGGGAACCACCACGGCGAGCTCCACCGCCTCCTCGGTCGTGGACCAGTGGCGCGGAACCGATGCCGGCGGCGGTGCCTGATGCGCAGGCGGTGGCGGGCCCTTGCGGGTGACGAGCACGGCCGGGTCACGGCATTCGTCGTCGTCATCACCACGGCCTGTCTGCTGTTCGCCGGTCTCGTGCTCGACGGCGGACTCGCCCTGGCTGCCAAAACTCAGGCGATTGGCCACGCCCAACAAGCCGCCCGCGCTGGAGCGCAGGAGTTGGATCTCGCCGCCTACCGCGCCGGCGGCCAGCCCCAGCTGGACCCGGAGGCGGCCCAAGCCGCGGCTCGCCGCTATCTCGGCGCCGTGGGCGCCACGGGCACCGTGACCGCCAATGCCACCACCGTGCGCGTGCACGTCGATGCCCAGCAACGCACCCAAATCCTCGGCCTGATCGGGCTCGGCGAGATCACCGTGTCCGCCGAGGGCCAAGCCCGACCCGACCAAGGAACAACAGGAGCCGTCGGATGAGGACTCTCGCCTGCCTCGCTACGCGACTGCTGCGGCTTGTCGGCGCGCTGGCCGCATGCGCGGCACTGGCTGCCCTGCTGGCCGGTGTGCCCTGGGGGCTGGTGACATTCCTCGGCTGGCCCCTCCCCGACCATCTACCGACCAGTGGCGAGATCGAATCCGTCCTGCTCAACCCGCTGTCGGTCACCCTGCTCCTGGACATGCTGGCCTGCATCGCCTGGCCAGTCTGGCTGGTGTTCGCCGTCGACGTGGCACGCTGCATCCCGGACGCGGTGCGCGGTGTTCGACCGCCCGCGATCGGCCCGGTCCACGCTGTGGCCGGCCTGCTGGTCGCCACTGCCGTACTCGGACTATTTCCCCGATCCGCGGTCGCCGCCGACCCCGCGCCCGCAACCCCAGCGCAGCCCGCGGCCGTCACCGTCCTCGACCCCACGACCGAGGCTGTGTCTGCCGTCGACTCCCCCATCCCGACACATCCTGTGCAGCACACGAATTCAACGAATGCACGGGGCATCGTGAGGGTGCAGTCCCCTCACGACGGGGTCTACGACAGCCTCTGGCGCATCGCCGAACGCGAACTCGGCGACGGCCACCGCTGGACCGAACTGTTCGCCCTCAACCAAGGCCGCCCACAACCCGACGGCGCCACGCTCACCAACCCGCACCTCATCCGCCCGGGCTGGATCCTGCACCTGCCCGAGCAAGCTGAGGACAACACCCCACCTCCACGGCCTGCTCCACCAGCACCACCGCCAGCGATTCCCACCCCGACCGTGCCTGCACATCCACCAGCGGAGGCCGTGCCGGGCCGACCGGGCACCTCCGAGGGCGCCGTTGCTCCCACCTCGTCCACCGCGGTCATGCTCGGCAGCGGCGGCGTGGTCGCCGCCACACTGGCCGCCGCAGTCTCCCTGAGAATGCTCACGCGACGACGCCGAAGAATGCGCTCCTACAAGCCCGGCAGCGGCGACCGCACCCCCATACCTGCTCCCGCACCAGCGGTGCACGCACTACGCCTGGCCCACGACGACGCCCAGCTCGGCGAGGAGCCCACCGATCTTGACTCCATCACGCTCCCCGCCCGCACTCCCGACATGGACCTGTCCTACGTCGAGACCGATTCGACTTACTCCGGTACGGACGTGGACGTAGGAGTCCGCGACGGCCGCGCCTACGCGCTCGATCTTGCCGCGCTCCACGGGCTGGGGATCACCGGCGCGGGCGCCGAGGCCACCGCCCGGTCCCTGCTCGTGCATCTGCTGGCCACGACCAGCGCGACCCTGCTGATCCCCGACCACGACGCCCGGGCACTGCTGGGCGACGAGGCACCCGAATCACCCCGGCTGCACACCACTACCGACCTGGACGAGGCCATCACCGCACTCGCCGACGGCACTACCACCCGCAACACCGAACTCCCGAGCACCGAGCTCACGAGGGTGCTCGTCGCCAGCATCGACCGGCCCCACCCACGCCTGCAACCCGTGCTCGATACAGGAGCCGCCAGCGGCACCGCCGGGATCCTGCTCGGCCACTGGCCCGCCGGCGCGACAGTGCGCGTCCGCGCCGACGGAGAAGTCACCGCCACCAGCCCCGCAGTGGCCGAACTTCGAGGTGCGCAGCTGTTCCATCTCGGGGCAACCGACACCCGCGATCTCCTCGACTTACTCACCGACACCACGCACGGTCCCTACCCAGGTCACCCTGACCTCACTGACGAGGCCGAGCTGACCGGTGACGACCACATCGACAAAACCGAACCCGACCGCGACGCCGAACCTCGCGTCACCGAGACCCACGAGGCAAAATCCGAGTTCGATGGCGACGACACCATCCCCGTACTGCAGCATCAGGAGACGGCTCCGCCATCCACAGCACCGAGCGACCCGAGGCATGACGAGCCTGATGACGCCGGCCGACCTGATGGCAACCAGCTCGCCGACACCGAGGCTGCTCACGAACCACCAAAAAGTCCCTTGAGTCTGGCCGTTTTTGGCCCGCTCACTCTCACCTGGCACCCACCAGCGATACCCGCCCGGACTCTCACGGCAGAGCTCGCGCCCAAACACAAAGCACTGATCACCTACCTCGCGCTGCACCCCCACGGCGCCACACGAGCCTCCGTGCGCGAAGCGCTCTGGCCCGAAGCCCGGGGACGACGCCCCTACAACGCCTTCTACGCCGCGCTCTCCCAGATCCGCAAAGCCCTCGCCGAGGCCACCAACAACCACGCCGCCGACCTCATCGTCCAACACGACGAACGCGTTGCCCTCAACACCGACCTCGTCGATGTCGACTACTGGCAGCTCAACCAGGCCGAGCACGACCGACACATCGCCAGCACCGACGAGCAACGCTTCGCCGCCTGGTCCCGCATCACCGCGCTCTACATCGGCGAGATTGCCGACGGCATGTCAGCACTCTGGCTCGACGGCCCCCGGGAAGCCGCCCATCGCACCGTCCTCGACGCACTCGCCGGCATGGCCGCCCACTACCGAAGCCACGACCCCCAAAAGCAACTCCAACTGCTCGAACACGCCAGGCTGCTCAACCCGGAGAACGAAGACATCTACCGCGACATCATGCGAGTGCAAGCCGAGCTCGGCCTCACCGACGCCATCAGCCGCACCCTCCACCTGCTCACCACTACCCTCGCCGAGATCGGCGAGCGACCCGACTCCAGCACCCTCGCGCTTGCGCGCACTCTCCAAGTGCGGCAACACCGCGCAGCCAGTTGAATCGAACGCCGCCGTTGAGGCGCAGATCGCTCGAAGCTTGAATCTCGGAATTCTCCTGGATCATGTTCGGGATCCAAGCCCCAATTCGTTCATGCCGATGCAGCGAGGATCAATCAGGAAGCCCTAGGGCAGTTCGCCAACCGGCACGTATCGCCGTCTGATATGATCTCTGCGTTCCAGGCAGCGGCTATCCGCCGACACATTCTCAGTCAGGAACGAGAAGGCCCTTCCGCCTGGAGGGGCCTTCGTCATGCTGCGCATGACGTGCTCCGGAACAGTCATGGCAAGGTTGATTACTCCGCTCCTTGTTCGGCCGCAAATGGTTCAATGGCGCTGTGCAGCAGTGACTCACTCCCCGGCCTCCCCACCTCCGCGAGTGATCAAATCGCGCGCTCAGCTTGCGGTCGTCACGAGCGATCTTGGACGCCACGCCCACTCATACACCTATTCATGCGCTCGCTCATGCATCCACTCGTCTTCCCGATAAGCGAGAAACCCACTCGCGTCGCGTTTTTCCTGCTCAGCGCGCCGCTATCCCTTCCTGAAACCGCCCAGCCTCGGTGCCCCTACGACTGGGAAGATATGAAAGAAATGATAAGAGTGGACTATTCACTAGCGGCACCGATCCATTAGTTCCAATTGCGAACGACCTCCTACGTTGACAACCCTCCTCTTCTGGAAAATTGTGGAATTTACCCGCGGGCTGGAACGACTCGGAAACTGCCCTCATCCCCCAATAAGAATTCGCCTTATTTCGGCGCCTACTCTTTGCGGCAACCGAAAAGCCGGAATTCGTCCGATGTTTCCCCAAAGAATCCGTCCGCAACTGTTGCAGCACTGGCAGAGCCGGCGTTACGGTAGATTCACCGGAAAACAGAGAGAGTTCCGACTAGGAAGAAGTAATCGCGGGTAGGGATTCGCACCCCGTTTGCCCGCTACCGCAATCTGTGGAAGGCATGATTATGACGAGTGTGTCTGTCGAGGCGTGGTCGCACGGTGACGGGTATTTGACCGTCGATACGCAAGAGTGGATCAATGACCGCGGCGAGTACGCCGATGACCTCACCGAGGACTTGCGCGGGTGGATGGAGACCAACGGCCGTGCGCACCCGCACGATGACGTCATCACCGCATGGATCAGCGCGCGCACGGGCGAGACTCCGACCGGCCTGCACGGAGACGGCCAGTTGTGGGCCCACAACCTGGTCAACTTCTCTGATCACCTGCTTGATGATCTCGGGTTCGTAGTGTTGTCGGCCGTTGAGTTCGGCGACCTGATGATCATTGTGAGTGATCATGGCGGGCGCTACGTCGCGCCGACGGTTTATCGCTCCACTGTGGATGCTTTGGAAGAGTGGGCGGACTACTCGAACGCCGAGGGCGAATGCGCCAACGGGCACCGGTGGTGCACGCACAACACCGTGGATTTGCACGCCTGGGACGGCGCCGACATGCGCACGTACCGCGTGTCTGACCTGGTCCGCGTGCCCTTCGACGACCGCACTCGCGGCTATGTCGCGTGCCCGTCCTGCGGCAAGGCTGTGCGTTTCCTCTGCCGATTCTGAGCCCGTGCGGCCGGCCCACGCCGCATCTCCCGCGCGTGCTGCGGCCGGCTGCGCCTCCCCTCTCTTCTTTCACTCCGTTCTTTCCGCTTCTGCGAGGTGTGCTGTGTTCGTGCTGTCCGCCAACGGCGAAATGATCTCCACCGACTACGACGACACTGATTCCTCGGTGATCACGTTCGAAAACGCCGACGACACCGAATGGCGGTGCCAGGCATGCGGCGAGTCCCTAACCGAGGAAACCGACGGCTACACCGACGAGTCCGGCTCGCTGATCTGCGACGCCTACGACCCGTACGAAGACCCCGAGATTGATGATGCGGAGTCCGCGGCGGATTTCCGCGAAGGTTCGCACCGACCGCAGCGGGTGGCCCTGTCGTGGGCCAACGGCGCCACGATCCACACCGATCCGGGCGAAGACTCGATCACCGTCACGATCAGCGTCGGCGACCCGCGCGGCGCGTTTGCCTTCACGGTGCGCCGCGTCCCGGATGACGCGATGGACAACGGCGGCCGGTTGATCATACACACCCCGTACCCGGGTGAGCCCCTGCCGCACGTCGAGCTCACGACCGCCCACACCGGAACTTACTGGGTCGGCTGACCTTCCCGGGGTGCCCGCCCGTCGACGGCGGGGACCCCCTTCCCGAGACCGAGGAGGAACCGAGACATGCACACCCGTCGCCACCAGACGACATCGGCAAATACACCCACGAACGCGCCCGGTAGCTGCCGGTCCGCCACGCAGGCACACGCCAATGAACACGCCCTGCCTGACGACTGGTGGACGGCCGGCGGGTACGACACCGAGGACGGGCGCATTGAGTACGACTGGAACCAGCGGTATTGGCGCGCAGTCCTTCCGGACAGTTCCAGCGTCGTATTTCCCACTGAAGCACAAGCGGTCGCCTACCTGAAAGAACACGGCCCCATCGTCGTCCGCAGTTTTCTCCGCCACCGCTGCCGTTCTTAGTCGGGTGTTGGTCGACCCAACTCGACCAGCGGTCATCACCGGCTCCCGAACGCGCATACCGCCACCTGCTGATGCCTGTTCACGCGCCACAGCAATGCCCTAGGCGCCCCAGTCAACCGCACAACGTTATTGCAAAAGCAAATGCACCGCGCAGCCATCACCTCAAGCGGACTCTGACCACTGTCGACAACAACGCAGCGTGAGCACGCATGGAGGTTGTCCGCTGAGCTCTGTGGGCTACCCTGACCATGCCCTCCTTGCAAGGAGGGGAGCCCTTTCACAGGGTTTGCGGTAGGCCGGCGGACCGTGCGAACACCCTTCGGGTGGGTCCGCCGGCCCCATACGTTCTGGGCCTCCGAGCCGCTCGCGCCGCGCACCGGACGCCATTTGTGCGCTCACGCAACTCGGTCTCTCGCTTCGTCTCTCCTCTCGCGTTTTCTACCTGGAGCCCAGCCATGCAAACGCACTGTGAACACCCGTATCGAGCCGTGATCTCCATGGCCGGAGCGGTTCGTCAGAGTTCCGACGACGCCACGGAGTAGCAACTACGGCGCCTTGCCGCCGACCTGGCGCGTGCGGTCTTCGACCTTGACGCGCGAATTTGTGCCGCTTGACGCGTCCGAGCGCCTGGCGTCCAACTTCGAAATACCCCCGACACGTCGGGCTAAACGAGCCCGTACCGCGACCCCCAAGGCCCTCTCAGTGCCGAGGAACCCTGGATCAATGCCAGATCTCCAAAATCCAAATCTCACCCTTCCGCAGTCCCTGCCGAGGACGAGCACGCCTCGTTACATCAGAAAGGAATTCCCGTGCCACGAAACACCAATAGGCAAGGCAATCACCCGGACCCCGACCGACATGCCGCCGACATCGCGCAGTCGGTCGAGGTGGCATGGAACAAATCCAACCACTCCGGTCGACGTGACGTCGCCCTTTCGGTCGTGTCTGCGCTAGCCCTCCTCAACCAGCGCGACGCCAATACGGCCGATCTCGCCGAACAGCTGCGCGCGCAGAGTGCCGAGGAAGTCGCTAGAACTCTGCGGGAGATCTACACCGCTGTCATCAACTCTCGCCCGGACCTAACTCATCTCGTCTTCCCCCTCATGCAGTGGGTTTTCAATGATCCCGAGCCTGCTTTGAAGCGCGCCGCGAAGCAGGTTGCCGACGCCGCGCTACACGCGAGGCAGCTGGATCTCACTGGCACCGAACGTCGTTACGACACAGATTTACTCGGCGTGGTACTCACGCTGCTCAAGTCCGACAGCGCAGGCAAGGCGAACGCACAGATTTACACTCCTGTGCCGCTCGCGGACATGATGGCGCGAATGACCCCACCGGAGGAGCACTCTTCGGTGTGCGACCCCGCCGTAGGTACCGGTGGGCTCCTCCGCGCTGCCGCGCAGGCAATGCGCGAGCTCGACCGCGACCCAACGACGGTCACCTGGTACGGCGCCGACGTTGACGACCTGGCGGTCGCCGCTTGCGCAGTCAACAGCCTGATCTGGGGACTGGGTCCGCGCATCGTCCTGTGCGTAGCCAACACGCTCTCGGAAGGCGACTGGGCACGCCGGGCCGAGGCTCAACGAGCCGAGGTCCTACAAGTCTCCGAGCGCATCCGCCACCACAAGCTGATGATCCACGCAGTCCGAACCGCACAACAACTCACCGACCTCACAACCGACAAGCGTCACGATGGTCAGTAGTGCTCCGTGCAATCCCCCGGCTGGTCGCGCGCACGGAGTCACCCGCAGCCACGAGACGAACGTGACGCTCGTCTGCCCGGATCGAAATTGCAACGTCCATCGGTGAGTTTGCGAAGTTTGGGGTACCTTGAGAATCCAGGTAACCCCACGTAACGAAGCGCAAGATCGCCACGAGGTGTCAGCAACGGTGTTCGGTTGCACGTTGCTCCGAGGTGCGTGGCTTCGCAGTCGTGTTGCCGCTGCGACCGCACGAGTCAATGCAAAAGGAACTCAAGCCCCTAGTGGGTGAATCTGATGAGTGATCTTGCCACTGCCGGCGGTCGCAAGTAGCGATCACTCGATCATTATCGTTAGCTCATGCTTGAAGGAGTGCAAAATGCAGTTCGGTGAATCCCGGTCCAAGCCTCGCCGCGTTCGAGTGTCAGGCCGGGAAGAAGTTGGCATTGTCATTCAGGAAGGCAAAAACTTCGGCGGCGCCTTCGGTGAGTATGTCTACTGTGCAGTCGTGCACTTCCCCGAGACAGGAGAGGTAGCATTTTACGATATGTCGAAAGTTGAGACTGTAGACAGTGACTGACTGAAAGCCCCGGTTTACTGTCGTGAGGCTTAACGACCGCTGAAGCTCGATGTCTGTTACGAGACTGGGCAACGTATAATTGAGATCATGAGTGCGACGACCTATGACATTGCTGTTTCGTTTGCCGGGGAACAGCGAGACTACGTAGAGGCGGTGGTGGGCGCCGCCAAGGACCGAGGACTCAAGGTCTTTTATGACAAAGATAAAGGTAATGAGTGGTGGGGTAGAAATTTCATTCGCGAGCAGCGAAAAGTGTACGGTTCGCAGACGCGTTTCTTCGTGCCCTTCATCTCTACTGAGTACCTGGCTAAGCCCATCCCGATGGATGAATTCTCGGCGGTCATGATGACGGCAGTTAAGCAAGGTGACGAATACGTGCTCCCGGTGCTGATGGGTGACGTGCAGGTACCACCCGACCTTCTCCATCCACATATTGGCTACCTGCGAAGCGATGATTTTACCCCGGAGGCTCTGGCGGAGCAGCTCGTACAGAAGGTCGGCACGGCTACGTCAGCAGGCCAACAACCGCGCGACGTTGGTGAGGTTGTCGAAGAAGCGATGGCCTACCGCATGCCGAAGATGGTTCCGGGCGATTTCAGCAAGTACGACGAGCTGGATGCCACTTTCGACCATCTCCTACAGCAGTTCGAACAAGTTTTGCCCCAGCTCACGCCGCTTGGCTTCGTTGGCAGGGTTCGTGTTAGCGGCGAAACCCTGAAGGTGCGGATCGAGCGTAACGGTGAGACCGCGTACGCCCTCGACATTTCGAAAGGTGGGTTTCACAGCGACGATCAGCTCAACTTCATGATCGGTGGAAATCGTATCGGTGGCGGTACCAGCAGCAACGGGTACGCCACGCCATACTTTGACCGCGAGGCCGGTGCGCCGAAACTTCGCATGATGGACTTCTCGGTATTCAGCTCGATGGGCAGGAGTGACTTGACCTACACGAAAGAGGAGCTGTTCACCAAGCTGTGGGGCAGGATTGTGGAACAGTTGGAGCGACGCTAATTATCGATTCAGCCCCTCTATAGGTTCGACCCACGCCCATACCGCTCAGCCTTCGGAATTCCCGCCCGGTGCAGCTCGTCTCGCTCTGCTGTCTGCGAGATGTCGAACTTCTCTGCAATCCGCCCGTACGTTCAGCCGCCATAGGCACGGTTCCATCGTATGAGTTATCGCTGCGACTCGGCGATGGGAGTGAGCCTTTTCCACTTGCCGGGTAAGGGTGTGCGGCCTGGTGGACTGGCTACGGAGATGAGTGAAGCTCCTGGTAGACGAGTGATTGTCTAGATCAACTCTGTCTGCCCAGGAGCTCCAAGGGTGCTTTCTTACCCGTCGGGGATGTCGGTGTCCCATCGCGCGTTGAACGTGCTGGCCGAGCCGTTACGGCACGAACGCCGTGTTCGCCGAACCCGGTGGCGGCGGCTGGAAGCAGGTCAGCAGGCGCTGGCCTACCTGCGCAAGGGCGAAACCTACGCGGACCTGGCAGTCGGGTTCGGCATCGGCATCACCACGGTGTTTCGCTATATCCGCGAAGCCCTCCAGCTCCTCGCTGCCCGGACGGCCGGGCTGAGCGAGGCGATCACCACAGCGGCACGCAAAGCGTTCGTCATCATCGACGGAACGCTGCTGCGCATCGACCGGGTCGGTATGGCCTCGGGCCGGGATCGCCCCCTGGAGCGTAAGAGAACCATCCGACCACAGCTCGATGTCCAACTGGCAGCACGTTATCGAGTGCACAGCCGTGGTGCTGACTGCTGTTGGTAGACGCCGATGGGGTCGACTGCCTGGTTGCCGACGTCAATCTGGAAGTGCAGGTGTGGCCCTGTTGATTCACCTCGATTGCCAACCTCGGCGATCGACTGGCCTACGTGGATGTGCTGTCCGGTTTGAACGAGGTTCCGGTTGTTGTGCCCGTAGGTGGTGATCACGTTGTTCGCGTGCTGGATGCGGATCCAGAGCCCATAGCCGGTGGCTGGTCCGGCGTCGATGACGGTGCCGTCTGCGGCGGCGACGATCGGTGTCCCGATGGGTGCGGCGATGTCCTGCCCGCGGTGAAATTCTCCGCCGCGTGGTCCGAATCCTGAGCTACACGTCCCGTTCGTGGGCACCGCCCACCCATTCTGTTGAGGTGCGTTCTGTTGCGCCGCTTTGTAGGCATCTGCTTGGTCGAGGACCTTGCGTACGTACCAGTCGGCGTTGTTGTAGGTGAAGATCGCGCGGTAGAGGTCGCCGCCGTCGCGGGCGCCCGAGTCGCAGAGGTACGCGGCGGCGGCGTAGATCGCGTCGTGCGGGTTGTACCGCGAAGGTGGTGCGCTGCCACCTGGCGGGGGCGGGTGTTCCGCGATGACTGAGTTGAAAGTGGCTTGGAGGAACTGCATCGGTCCTCCGGCGTGGGCGAAGTTTTCTCCGCTGTGGACCCCCTCGGCGTCCAGGCGTCCGTGGTCGGTTTCGATTTTGCCGATGGCGGCGAGGATGCTCCAGTCCAGTCCTGGGCAGGTCGGGGCGGCGTGTTGGTAGAGCATGAGGTAGTTGCCGGGGATGTCGGCGAGTGCTGCGGGGCTTGGTTGGCTGTTGACGGCGGAGTTGCCTGCGCCGAGCACGGCGACGACTCCGGACACGGCAGCCGCGATGATGGCGATCAGGGTGACGAGTGCACCAATTGCGGAGGCCGCGATTTTGGCCATGCATGGATCACCTCTTCGGGTTCCAGGTCAGCTCGCTGTGTTGCCAGGGCGGCATCGGCGCTGGGGGACTCAAGCGCGGAACGGGGCTGGGGTCGGTGCCGTTGGCGTCTGTGGAGCTGGTCGGTGCTTCCAAGTGAGGCCAGGCCGAGAGAAGGCTGATCAGCCGATGGCGGCCGGCGTCGGTGTGATTCAGGGGAAGCCACATCTCGTGGGCCGGGCTGCCGGCTGTGCGAAGGTGTTCGACAGTGGTGGTGGCGATCGGTAGGTCGTCCCGCCGCGGGTCAGTGCGCAGGTGCTCGGCGAGGTGGCGTCGTGCGTGTGCCTCCCGGGTTGCGGTGGCGAAGACCGCGAGCAACGGGGTGACGATGTTGGTCGAGGTGGCGAGGCTGGTGTAGCCGGGCAGTTTTGAGACGAACCGGCTGAGTTGGTAGCTGCCGGTGTCCCATTCGAGGAACCATTCGATCTCTCGGCCGGCCTCGTGCCAGCGACCGTAGCCGTCGGGGCGCACGTGGTCACCGAAGTGCCGGCCACAGCGGGCTTCGGACCACCACTCGGTCACGGCCTGTTCCTGGGTGATGTCGACGAGCGCGTCGGACTGCAGGGCGGTGAAGAAGCTGTTGACGCCCACGAGGTGGGCCAGCCTCAAGCTGTAGGCGATGCCAACTGAACGTTCGGGGCGGAACTTCAGGTCCTTGGGGTCGATGCCATCTTCATGAGCCAGCACATGGGCACCGGTGGTGTCGAGGACGTAGTACATAGGGGCTCGACCGCGGCCGATGTAGGGCTGGAAGCGGTCCAGTACCCGCCAGGTGTAGAGCTTGTGCAAGCGGTGGTTGGCCGCACGGCGAGATCGACCGAAGGCGATTGCCGCGATCTGTGGGGAGGTCAGCACCCGGTGCTCGGCCAGGACCCGGGCCAGCCAGCGGTCGCGGGCGGTGAGGTGGGCTGCGACTTGGGCTTGATGCTCGGCGGAGGCCGCGAAGCGCAGGCTCGGCCGTTGCGGCATCGGGGCGCGCAGGTCGCGTTGCTGGTGATGTGTGAACACGATCGTTCCTCCTCTGGGATGGCCCGGGCATAAGGAAGGGCGGTCCTCCGAGATGGGAGGACCGCCCTGGGGCTTGTGAGGTCAGGCCGCGCGGCGTGCGCGGCGCGGGTCTGTGCCGGTGGTTCCTGCCTGCTCACGGGTGTCTTCGGTTCGGGGTTCCAGGGGGCGGGTGTGGGCCGCAGCGGCTTTGCGGACGGCTTTGGAGCGTCCGGGAATGGCCGGCGGCAGTGGTTGGGTCGTCACTGTGAACGGCTGGGTCTCCTCGCCGCCCACGACCAGCCGCGCCGCGGCGTGGTAGACGCCGAGGTGCGCGAGGTCGTGCTCCGAGACTCGCGGTGCGGTGTGGCGGGCGAGTTCGCGAGCGTCCTCGGGGGAGGCGGTGAAGAACACCTTGCTGCGGGCGTTGGTGGAGATGCCTTCCTTGAGGTCCTTGGGAAGCTGGCCTAGGTGCTGGTGGGCCAACGTCATGCTCAGTCGGTAGCCGCGGGCTTCGGCGAGCATGTCTTCCATCGCATATGGCAGGTTCAGGAAGTTGTGCGCTTCGTCGACATACAGGCCGGCGTCGCGGCGTTCGCGCTGGGGCAGTGCGGCGCGGGCGGTGGTGGCCTGCCAGACGCGCGCCACGATCAGCGATCCGAGCAGCCGGGTGGTGTCCTCGCCAAGACTTCCCTTGGGAATGCGCACCAGGCACAGGCCACCATCCAAGGTAGCATCCAAATCCACTGTGGATGGACCTGCGGCGACTGCCTTGACCACGAACGACCGCAACAAGAAGGCGCGGAGCTTGTTCAGCAGCGGCGCGGTCGCCTGAGCGCGAGCCGCATCCGAGAGCTGGTCATACCAGTCCCAGAACCCTCGCAGTGTCGGGTCGTCGGACACGCGATCCCGGTGCCGCGCCCGCGTGGCTGGGTCGGTGAGCAGTTTCGGCAGGGTCGCCAGCGTGGGTGTGTCCGAGGCGGCCCGCAGGGTCAGGCATCCGGCGCGGAGGATGTCCTCTGTGCGCGGCCCCCAGGCCGAGACGAACACCCGGGAAAACACCGACACCAGGTTGTCGACGGCGGATTCCTTCGGCCCTTCTAGGGGGTTCAGGCACGGTGTCGGTCCGCGGGAGTCGGCGTCGAAGAGCACGACTCGCTCGGCGGCGTGTTCGGGAAGCCGCTGCAGGACGTCGGTGATCAGGTCGCCCTTGGGGTCGATGACCACTGCCCCGCGCCCGTACTCGGCGTCGGCAAGGATCATCCTCGCCAGGATCGTCG
The DNA here is from genome assembly GCF_040677225.1 of Saccharopolyspora sp. NPDC049357. Lineage (NCBI taxonomy): Bacteria > Bacillati > Actinomycetota > Actinomycetes > Pseudonocardiales > Pseudonocardiaceae > Saccharopolyspora > Saccharopolyspora sp. NPDC049357. The sequence goes on from NZ_JBFAQJ010000038.1 coordinate 40,985, forward strand.
ACTTTCCCGACCCGGTGGCGCCGAGGACGTGCAAGTGGTGCCGGGCGTCGGAGACCCGCAGGCCCACAGGGCGCGCGTGGCCGGTATCGGAGACTCCGACTGGGCGGATCAGCTCTCCTTCCGTGGGCGTGTTCGGCGGGGGTGGCACCGCCCGCGCTCCGGCGCGGGCCAAGCCCGGTAGCGCCTCGTCGGTCGGCAGGTGGGCGACGGCCGCAAGCTCCGGCACCGACAGCAAGTCACCCCACCGCAGCCGGCGCCGCGCCAGAGCGGTCACCGGGTTGCGCAACCGTCGACGGCGGTAATGGTTGTGCTCGGTGAACCCGGAAAAGGCACTCGCGATGGCGTGAGCGCGGCCCCTCACCTGCTCGCGCACCCGGGCTACCTGCTCGTTGGGTGTGTCGATCGGCACCGTTGTGGCAACCGCGTACCGGATCAGCGTCTCCCACTGCGCCCCGCGCTGTTTGCCGACGATCGCGCGATTTTGTGCCTGGAACTCCAGCGACGTCTGCGGATCCAGCTTCGGCTGGCTGCTCGACGGTTTCGTACCCGAGGGGCCTGGCGCGAGGAGGTCGAGCAGCCGGCCCGCCAGGCGGGTCGGCCGCCCGGCGTTGAGATGACGGGCGGCTCGACGAGCCTGCTTCACCCGACGCCCCGTGACCGGACGAGTCAGCACCTGCACACAGGCGGTGTCGGACACCTCGAGCCCTACGGGAGCGCCCAGCAGGGCGCGGATGGGGTCGGCGTCGAAGTCAGTGCGGATGGGCAGTGCTTCCGATCGGGCCAGGCGAAGCGTGCCGCCGGTGACCAGCTGCCGGCGCCCCTCGGCCGTTGCCGCGGGTACCGGTGGGTTTGCTTCGTCGGTGCGGGTGTGCGCTCCGGGCCAGGCGGCTTCGATGGCGCGTTCCACCATGCCCGGGGGCACCACGCCCGGCACCCACAGCCGGATCTGCACTCCGTCATGACCGAAGACGTATTCCCAGGCCAGATGGGGTTGTCCGGTGGTCAGGCGCTGCACCATCGGCCGCACGAGCCCGATCAAGTTCGACCACACCGCTTCGGCACCGTCGGCGTCGACGGTGGGAGGCGCCAGGATGGTGATGACCCGGGACCGCTCGTGCAGCGCATCCTGGCAGCGGAGGAACCACCACCGGCGAACGAGTCCCAGTCCTGTCGCCACGAGCACGATCGCGGGGACCGCGATGAGCCCCCAGGTCTGCAGCCACGACCACACCAGGTCCAGCACAGCCTGGATTACGCCCCACGGATCGGTCAGCAGCCTCCTCAGTGGACTGTCCATGACGGACTGACTTGCGAGACCCATGCGAGGAAATCTCCTTACTGTCGGGAGAGACGGCGCGATACTCGGTGTGATCACGCGGCGCGCTCGTCGGGCCCCGGAACGACGTGACCGTGAGCCGACGGGGCACTGGTGATCGAACGAACGGCCGCGTCTCCGCGAGTGCGGCGCTGTGCGTCGACTGCGGCCTGCCACTCCGAGAACCGACGCCCGGCCAGCTTCTTCAGGAAGTGCGGGATGTTGTTCGCGGGAACACCCACCAGGTGAGGTCCGAGCACCGCGAGCAGGTCTGAGGCTTCCTGGGACGACCAGCCCGCCTCGGTGATGGAGTCTTCGTCCGGGAAGACATCGGCCACTCGATCCACCGCAGGGTCCAGCAGCGCGTCCTGCGTCCCGCCGTAGCTGTAGGTCCACAGGAAGTTCTCCGGCGGGTCTGGCGCCACGAGCGTCCTGAACAGGCGAACCTCCTTGGTATAGGCGTAGAAATTGGTGTCCGGACGAGCCCGCATGATGCGCAGCCAGGATTCCAGGTACGGGGTGCTGAAGAAGTCGCCTGAGTCGTGGATTCTGACCCAGTTACCGCGGAATTTCGGTGCGGCCAGCTCGGTGAGCATGGCCTGTTCCCAGCCGGCCAGGTCGTCGAGCACGAACCGCAAGTTCGACTTGTGCTTAGCCCGCACCGCAGGCCAGGTGTACGTGCCGTGGCGGGCGTAGCAGATCTGTCGGCAGATCCCCGCGCTGGGGCAGGTGTTGTAGGCGCGGCCATCGGGCAGGCGTCCGGCCCAGGCGGGCAGGGACCAGTTGTACACGCCGATGGCCCGCATTTCCCGGTTCTGAGTCAGCAACCGGCGCGGGCGCCCGGCAGAAGAACTCTCTGACCGGCCGCGGGCAGATGAAGACATGCGTGACCTCCGTGGCGATAGGGACAATTCAAGAAAATGGAGGGCCATCCGCGTTGGATTGCTAGATGACGAAGGGGTATGCGCGCTTACGCTGGATCGTCGTCGCAGCGAGGCGGGGCCGTGCCGTCGGACTGGCATCCGCAGGAGCGTCGGTGCTGGTGGCGTCGGCGGTAGCGGTCGAGGTTGACGACCTTGGGTGTGGGCGCCGTCGGCGTCGACGGTGACGAGCTGGGCGTACTCGACTCCTCCTCGGCGACGGACGTACCGCACGCACGCGTGGGCCAGTGCGCGCACGCCGAAGACAACCGCACCCCGATGAGGTACCCGGAGATCATGATCGTCGCGCAGGCGATCCAGATCACCGCCATTAATCCCGCCGCCAGCGCGAAGACGGGGAGGAAGTCGTGGACGAGGATGTCCAGGAACGAACCGAATGTTTTCTGGTCGGCTACCGCGGTGGCAAGCTGTGAAGGCACGAAAGATTCCTCCTAACCTCAGTCGAGAAGAAGGTCTTGCGAGCTGCCGATATCAGCGAATTCGCCTGCCTCGTCGGAGTATTCGGACAACGAGGCCAGCTCGGCAGGGTCGGTCGTGATCAAGTTGTGCTCGCCGTCGGAGGCGATGGCCTGCATTGCGACCCGCTGAGTCCCCGTCGACAACAAGCCCTGGCCCGTACCGGCCGACAGCAGGAACTGCCGTTCGCCTTCGGACAAGGCGAAGCTGCGGACGACGTCGTCGATGGCTTGCGGTGCCTGGCGCAGCAGGATCTGGGTGGCTGCGTTGGCGATCACGGCCTTGCCGAGATCCGTACCGAGGACATCCCCGACGTCCTGGGTCGCCACGGTGAGCCCGGCCCAGTGTTTGCGGGCGGATTTGGCCATGCGCCACAGGAATTCGGCCCCTGCCTGTTGCTGCATGAGCAGCCAGGCTTCGTCGACCACGCACAACCTCGGCCGGCAGGTAGCCGGGTTGGACACGCGGCGCCACACCGTATCGAGGGTCAGCAAGGTGCCGGCGGGTTTGAGTTCGTCGGGCAGGTTCCGCAGGGAGAACACCAACAGGTGGCCCGCCGGGGGCGCCGTTGTAGGGCCGTCGAACAACCCTCGGAACGCGCCGTCGGTGAACGGCTGCAACCGACTGGCCAGCTCGCGGGCGGTGTCGCCGCCGAGGTGGGCGAGGACAGCACGGAGGTCGGACAGCAGCGGTGCGGGCCGGGTCCAGGTGCGGGCATCGTCGGTGATCCCGGCCTGCTGGTAGGTCGTGGTGACCGCCTGGTCCAGCACAGCCCGTTCGTCCGCAGTCAACGGCTGTCCGAAAAGAATAGACAGAAGGGTGTGGATGAACAGGCTGCGGCGGGTGACGGCATCGGCTGGTGCGGAGCGGCGCCCGTCCGGGCGGGTGTGGATCGGGAGGTCGAGGGGGTTGAGGTGGATGCCCTCGGTGCCGAGGGGGAAGTAGGTGCCGCCGACGGCGGCGGCCAGGCGGGCGTACTCGTCTTCCGGGTCGATGATGGCGATCTCGACGTCCCGGTACAGGCTGCGGAGCGCTTCGAGCTTGACCAGGTAGCTCTTGCCTGCTCCGGAGCGGCCGAGGATGACCGAGTTGTAGTTTTCGCAGGCGAACCGGTCCCAGTGCACCAGTCCCTGACTGCCGAGGTTCCAGCCGTAGAGCACCCCGGCTGCGGTCGACGCGGAGGTGACATCCGGGGGCGGAAGGTCCGGGCTGGTGAACGGGAACGCCGCCGACAGGGCTGCGGTGTCGAAGGTGCGGGTCATGCCGATCTGGTCCAGGCCCATCGGCAACGCCGTGATCCACCCCTGCAAGGAGCGGTAGGTGGTGGGTTTGGCGTCCATGAGTAGCGACGCGGTCAACGCGCGGAGCGCGCCGATCTCTTCGACGAGTTCCTGTTCCGAGGCTGCGTGCACGGTCAGGTACAGCCCCAGGCGGAACAGGCGGCCTTCGCCGCGGGCGAGCCGGTCGGAGAGGTCGTAGGCGTCCTCGGTGGCCGCCTCGACCTCCGGGTCCTGCAACCGGCCGTGGGATGCGCTGTGTCGGCGGCCGGATTCGAGCTTGCCGAGCTGCTTGCGCAACCGATCGGCCGCGATGCGCGGGTCGATCGGTTCGACGTGCAGCGACACGTCCAACCGGCCCGGATAGGTCAACAACGGTTGCAGCCAGCCGGGATGCACTTCGCGTGGGTAGCCGGTGACCGCGAACGAGGCGACCCAGTCCTGCCCGATCTGCAGGTGCCGCGGGTGCACCTCGATCGCGTCCGGCGCGAAGGCACTCGCCGCCGCGGGTGGCTGGCGACGCTTCTTGGTGGTGTTCACGAGAAGTCCTCCTCGGTATCGAGGTCCCAGTCCGAGCCAATGGGGGTGGTGATGACCTCGCCGGCGCCGGCCATCTCCGCCGAGGGCGGCAGCGGGCTGCCCGGATTGGTGGCGGCCGACAGCACAGCGGTGGCCTGGGCGGCGTCCAGCGGGGTCACGCTGATGCCCGCGGGCGAGAGCAGTTCGGTGGCCTCGCTCATCCGCCGCAGCAGCCGGGAGGCCGCAGCCTTGCGCGCTCCGTCCGACGGCTGATCACCACCGCTGCGCGGGCGACCAAAGCGGCGGCGCCGGGTCAACGAGTCCTGGCCGGTGATGCGCACCGGTTCACGGACCACAAGGAGGATCTGCCGCCGGAGCAGGTCGGCCTGCTGCCCGAGCTGGGCGAGGTAGTCGGCGTGATCGAGCGCGGCGGACTCCAGCGCCGGGTGCGGCAGACCGGCGGCGCGGTCGCGTAGCTCGGCGATTTGGCCGGAGAGGTCGAGGCGTTGGGCGCGGACGAGGATCTGCACGCTCGCGCCGAGGCTGTGCAGGTACCGGCCGAACGCTGCAGTCAGTGCTTCCTGCTCGGCCGGGGTGCGTAGCGCGAAGTTCACCGTCGAACACGCGGCCACCAGTGCCACGCCGTCGTCGCCGAGATCGACGATGCCGGCTTCGGCGACCCCGTGGGCGGGCAGGTCGAGCCCGCCCGCGGCGACGTCTTCGTGCCCGTGGGCCACCCCGGACAACCACTCCGGCACCTCGGCGGGCTGCTGGCCGGACGCGACCCGTCGACGCGGTTGCAGACGCTGTCGCAATGCGGCCAGCAGCAGCCGGTCCAGGGTGACGCCGTCGCGGCGCAGCACGACCAGCGCGGTCACCGCGCCCCCGATCGGGACCGCGACGGCGACGTAGGCGATCACCGGAATCACGACGCGAGTTGCCTGCCAGCCGCCGTAAAGCAGCAGGCCGGTCACCGCCATCACCGCGACCTGGCGGGCGGTGAAGCCGGCCAGAATCCGGTCCTCGCGGTCGACGTCGGCGGGAATCCGCACGCTCACCGCGGATCACCTCCTTTCCTTCCTGTGTTGGGCCGGGGCGGGTGGAGCTTCGGCAGGTTCAGCGGCAACTCCTGCTGACGCGGCCCCGGCCGCTGTGGCGGTGGCGGTGCCTGGGGCTGACTGCGGGCTGGCTTGCGCGTGCGCTGCATATTCAGCGGGAGCTGGTACTGCCCGTCCCGGCCGACCCGGGGCTTGTTCTCCGGCCACTCGCCATCGGCGGGCAGCTTCGTCTGTCGCCCCCGCGTTGCTGGACGGGTCGGTTTCGGCGGCTCCGGGGGTGGCGCGGGTCGCCGCACTCGCTGCACCTCGATCGGCAGTCGGTATTGCCCATCGCGGCCGACTCGTGGTTTGTTCTCCGGCCATTCCCCGTCGAGCGGGAATTGCATCTGTCGGCCACGTGGTCCCGTCGAGGACTTCCGCTCCGGGGGCGGCTCCGGAGCCGGTTTCGGCTTGGGTTGCCGCTGCACATTCAGTGGGAGCTGGTACTGCCCGTCCCGGCCGAGCCGCGGTTTGTTCTCCGGCCACTCGCCGTCCAATGGAAGCTCCAACTGCTTGCCCTGCTGGGCTGGGCGAGAACGCGAGGACGGTTGCGGCGCCGGTCGCTGTTGGGTCGGTTTCCGCACTCGCTTGACGTTCAGCGGCAACATGTACTGCCCGTTGGAAGTGGCCCGCGTTGTGGAATACGGGTCCGGCGGCTCGGCCGATTTCTTACCGCCACGGGAGCGAGCGGCCTTTCCTCCACCACTTCCCAGTCCCCCGAGGAGACCGAAGGTCTTGTAGGATGCGAATCCCCGGACGAGACTGCCGACCAAAGAGCGGCCTCCTCCGCCGCGCAGAGATCCGAGAATCCAGAAAGGAATCTTGATGAGGACGTAGCACAAGGCGAGTGCGACCAGAAACTGAATCACAGCACTTCCCCCTTGTTGTTAGTTGAACAGAGTGATGCTGCCGGGCCAAAAGAAGAGCTTGATTGCCGCGACCAAGGCGAGCGATTGACCAACTTGAATGGCCATCACCCCGGCGAATGCCTTCCACCACCAAAACGCGATGCCTTCTGTTTGCGGAAGCGCGTGACACATCAGCAAGATCGGGGCACCCGCGAGCAGAATGATGGTCAGAGTGACGCGGACGATGTAGGTCAGCAGAACCGCGACGAGCATGACGATGAGAGCGAGCGCGATAAAAATGACAAACAGCCCGCCTCCGTCGAGATCACGCATCAATGTGTCGGTCATCGCGCGAGCCGCAGTCTCCGGGCTTAGCTGGTCGCCGAGGACTGCGCGCGAGAGTGCGTTACCGATCTCGATAACCTTGCCGCCGAAGAACAGCGACAGGTTGGACGCGAGAAACCCGACGATCACCCGGGGTAGGATTTCCTTGATTGAGTGGCGGGTCTGCAGGGTTTCGTGGGCCATGACGATAATTCCGGCCACCAGGACGAGCGTCGCGTAGACCGCGATGACGATCTGCTGCGAACTACCCCATACCTGTCCCATGACCGGCAGTTGGTCCAACTGAGGCGTGACCAGCAGCGACTTCGCGAGCAGGTCCAGCAGGCTGTTCAAACCGGGCGTGACCAAATCGCGGAAGAACGACTCGATCGCATCCGACACGCAGGCCGGAATGTCGGTAAACCCGCACGACGACTCCTGGGCCGGAGCTTGATGGGGGTTCGATTGATTTCCGGGCGGCTGGTTCGCCGGAGGCACCGGAACGGGTTGGGGAATGCAGTTCGGCCCTTGGCACGGCGGAGGAGGCGGCGCGGGAACGGGTGCGGACGGAGCAGGTGGCGGCGGGGCAGGCTGGGCGCTCGCGGCACCGGTGAAGACCAGCCCCGCCGCCACGACGAGCACGAGCAGGGTGGCCACCGCGGTGCACACGCGGCCCAGGCGGTGGCCCGCCCCCGAGGTGGAGTACGCGGTGGCCGACATGGGATCAAGCCCCCACGATTCCGCGCAGGATCTCCACGACCAGCGGAGCCAGCGCCGCCAGGGCGTAGCCGAACCCGGCGGACTTGAAAGACTGCTTGGCCTTCTCGACCTCGCCCGGGTCACCGTTGGCCAGCACGTAGCGGACGCCGCCGATGGTGAGGAACACCGTGGCCAGCAGGGCGAGCAGACCCATGATCCAGTTCCGGATGTTGTTGAGAACGTCCTCGATCCGCGCGGCCTGCGCGAGGACATGGGTGGTCTCGGCGACCGCGGGCATCGAGATCGCCAGCAGCCCGGCGGCGGCAAACCCGGCGATCATCAGCAGCCAGAGACCACCGCGTCGGGATAGGCATGAGGCAGACAAGAAGCGCATCAGAGAGACCTCCAGAGAGCGCGTGCGAGGCAGCGGGAGTGCGAAGCGGGTAGGGCTCACCCGCGTCCCTGAAGTCCGGAATTCGGGGCCTGATCGGTCGCTGGGCCACCGACTTTTTTCGCTACGCTCTGCGACTGGCCTGAGTCCTCGATCTGCTCGTCGGGGGACAGTCGCACCGCGGCGGTATCGCCGGTCGGATCACTGTCGCCAGGACTCGCGTCGGACCCCGCGAGCCAGGCGACGAGTCGGTTCTCGGCCCGGCGGCGGATGCTGCGCAGGCCCTCGTAGGCCAGCCCGGGATGATGCGGCCAGTCGGCCAGCTCGACGCCATCCAGACGAGTCGCGCCGATCAGCTCAGCCTCGGTCCGGGTCAGGACCCCGACCTCGACCGCGCGGGCCAGGACCAGATCGGGATGGCCGGCTGGGGGTTTGGGTTCGCTGGAGTGGAACCCCGGCGGCTTCGGGGTCGGCCCGTCCATCCCGTCCAGCAGCGCGCAGTGCCCGGCACGGTAGGCGGCCCACCGCAGCCGGATGGTGATCCGCCCCTCGGTGAGATCCACGGTCTGCAGCGCGTCGAGGAACCCGCGCAGCACCTCGGCGTGGATGTCGCTGGGGTCGTCGGCGTAGCGCTCGGTCAGCCGGGCCGCCAGGGAGGTCAGCATCGGCAGCGCCAACCCAACCGCGGTAATCGTCCACGTGCCGCCCTCGACACGGGCGCGGCTGATCACGTGGGTCCAGACCTCGTCCCACACCCGGCGGGGGCAGCCGTGGGCCAGCAGCAGGTCCCGGAGTTCGTTAACCGGGATGATCCGGTCCGGAAGATGGTCGAACAGGCGGCCGTCCACAGCCACCGGGTAATCGCCCGCAGTCAGCCACCCGAAGGCTTCACGGGCGGCATCCAGTGGGTTGCCCGGCCACTCTTCGCGCTCGGAGTAAGTGGGGAGAACCATTGCTCGGCTCCTCTCGAACGGCGGTTGGTGACGCCGCCGAGAGGGCCAGGCGAGGAACAGCGCAGCGCACGGTTCCGCACTAAGACGAAACTAAGATGATCTTCCTGTTCCGAAACAAGGAGATCATCTTCTGATCGATTTCAAGATCACGACATAGATGAACAGCAAGCCGGTGTGCTGCGGTGTTAGTCATATGCTGTTCCGCTGCTGCCACCTCAAGCAGGCGGAGAGACGGAACAAGAAAAGGGATCTTGAGAAGTTTCCGGAGCAATCTTGAACAACGGCCGCCACGGGACCGTTGACGCCGGCCAGCCGCCGCGACTGTCGATCTTCACCAGCGCACCACGAGATCAACAAGCGTCTTGGAGGAACCGGAGACGCCAGTGACGCTGGGTGTCGGTTCCGGTCGAGGGATGACGAGAAAATCTTGGCCCGTCGGCGACCGATCGGGGCCGTTTTCGCGGACTTCAGGGGTGTCCTTGGCAAGACCGACCGATCACCGGAGCACTCGATGCCTGCCCTCCCGCTCCCGGAGGTACCGCCTCCTGACACCCCCGACGACCACGGGCCGAACCCCCGCGTCGGGTCGGCCCGCGAACGCACCGGCTCGCCGGTGTCGGCGACGGTGCGGCTGTGTCTCGTCGACCCCGCCGCGGACGCGGACGAGATCGTCACCGCCGCCGTCTCGATGATCACCACGACCTACACCGCGCCCGGCGACCGGATCATGTTCGTCGACGGAGAGGCCCCCGCTACGAGCCGGTCCCGACGCGTCGGGACCGGCTCGTGGAGTCCGTCCTCCGACTCGGCCGCGGCGCGACCACCACACCGGACCACCGCACTCACGGCGATCATGGGTCCAACACGGCGGGTGGGTGTCTGCCCGGCGCCCGGGAGTCCGAATCCGGACTCGGACCGCGGTCCGGCGGCCTAGCCGAGCCGGTCGTGAACCCGACCGATCAGCAACCGCTCGACCAGTCGCCCGGTTCGGGTTCCGACGGCTTCGGGTTGATCATCGCGGGCTGGTCCGACCAGCCCGCGGACCCATTCGCGATGGCCGACTGGACACCGGTGCTCGCCCCTGCCGGCACCGCCGTCGTACTCACACACAGTAGCGATCAGCACCAAGCGCGAGTCGGCCATTCAGGGCAGTTGTCGCGGGCCGCGGCATTGGCCGGTTTGATCTTGACCGACCGGCTGATCCTGGCCCATCAACCCCCGTCGCGCACTCGGCTGGCAAGCCGGCGCAGCTTCCGGGCAATCGCCCTCGGCGGCCACCGCCGCATCCACACCACCGCCAGCGTCTTCCGCCGCTCGACCCAGTCCACGGAGGACGGTCATGCCTAAGGCCCTCCTGCGTCCCGCCAGCGTTTGGGACACCGGCCACACCACCCCAGCTCGGCAGATCGCGGACCGGCACGTCGGGGCCACCCGCGCCGATACCGCCCTGACCCCGGACGTCGCGCGGCAGATCATCACCACCTACACCGCCCCCGGCGACGCCGTCTGCGACCCGAACCCAGGACCGGGACTGGTCCTGGCCGAAGCCCTCCGGGCAGGCCGGGACGCGATCGGCCTCCCCGCCGAGCCCCGGTGGGAATCCGCCCTGGAGGCCAACCTCGACCTTGCCCGCCTCGCTGGCCCGGTCGGCACCGCGACCCTGCTGGACAGCGTCGACGACCCCCGCGCCGCCGAACTGCCGGGCGCCGTCGACCTCGTGCTCACCGGCCTGCGGCACACCCCGGCCAGCGACCCCAGCCAGGTGCTCGTCGGGTTGTATGAGGACCTAGATGCCGCCGCCGACTGGGTCTGGCCTGGCGGGCACATCGTGATCACCTGCCGCCCCTGGCGGCGCCACGGAAGGCTGCTCGACCTGCCCGGCAAAGTCGGCGACGCCGCCGACGCAATCGGCCTCGTCCCTGCCGACCACTGCATCGCTCTGACAGCACCTACTCGAGGAGATCGGGTGCGCCCGAGAATCGTCACCCGCGCGGGGCACCTCCCGGAAAATACCGATATTCACGGCCGTACCACAGCCATCTCGGCCCATCTTGACGTGCTGATTTTCCGACTTCCCAACACCGCACGTCGTGAAGAAACTCCGCAGCGAGGTGTCGCGTGAACAGTCTCTACTATCGTGACGAGACCATCGAATTGCATCTTGGTGACGCGCTTCAGGTCATGGCATCACTTCCCAGCTCTTCGGTGGATTGTGTCGTCACCTCGCCACCCCACTGGGGATTGCGCGATTACGGAACCGCAGTTTGGATCGGCGGAAACCCGGATTGCCGACACACCTTGGGGACCACACCCCATCAACGCCGGACTACCAAGAAACGGGCATCGTGGTGGCTTCATTCGAGCGTGAACAAGAACTGCAGGAAGTGCGGTGCTCTTGCGCACGATCGACAATATGGTCTGGAACCAACCATCGATGACTACATTGATCGACTGCGAGAGGTGAGCGCGGAAACCTGGCGCCTTCTCACACCACGGGGAACCTACTGGCTCAACGTCCGGGACAGTTTCAGCTACCAGAACAGCGGCACAGGAAACACGCGCAGAATCACGGCCGACGCGGGATCCGCGGTGGTGCGTCACAAGAGCCTGATGGGTATTCCGTGGCGGACTGCTCTTGCTTTGCAACAAGATGGGTGGATCATTCGCAACGCGATGGTCTGGCACAAGCCCAACGCCATACCGGACCCGGCATCAGATCGCTTCTCCTCACGCTACGAGATGGTTTTCCTCTTGGTCAAGCAGCCGGACTATTACTTCAACGCAGCCCACGCGCTCGAACCGTTGTCACCGAACCGTCCAGAGCATCGGAAGAACCATCGCGGAGGCAACAAGCCGCACACAATCCGATCGCCCTGGAAACCACGAGGGACCGGGAAGAACGTCGGAGACATCTGGTCGATATCCACGCGACCACTACCGGAGGCGCATTGCGCCCCATTTCCGGTCGACCTTCCACAGCGTTGTATTGCGGTCGGCTGCCCTGAAGATGGCGGTGTCCTTGACCCCTTCTCGGGAGCAGGAACTACCGGCCTCGCCGCCCGACGACTGGGCCGGTCCTTCCAGGGAATCGATCTGCGGGCCGATTACCACGACATCTTCCTGCGGCGACTCCAGCAACAGAACGGGCGCACCGAGCTCAACGACGAAACGAATCCGGGAGCCAGCGTTGCTTGAAACCAAGGTGTGTGCCGCCAGCAACACGAGTTTTCCCCCAGCACAACGACGTAACCAGAAGGCTGTGCAGAGGTGTGTGACGCGGCAGTCGCGACTCAATCCAGTCCGCCGGCGTTACGCTTCCCGCCGCGACGCTCGCGACAGGGTTGAGGGGGCTGCCACATGAACCCGCACGATCCGCTCGCCGATGCCGCTACTCCGGACGCTGACACGATCCCGGCAGCGACGGAACTTGCCTCGGCGGCTCGTGAACTAGCTGGCGCCGTCCGCGCACTTGCCGAACATGCGCCGCATGACCCCGATGCATTGCTCACTGCGGAACAGCTCGGAGACCTCCTGCGGCTATCACCACGCACGTTGAAGGAGCAGGCAGCAGCCGGGCTCATCCCGCACCGCAGGTTCGGGAAGCACTACCGGTTCAGCCGCGAGGACGCCGCAGAAATCGTACGGCTCGCCAGGAAAACACCCGCGCCTCAGGGGCAGGGGAAAGGGAACGGGTTTCGGGCGGCCTGACCCGGGCACAGCCCCACACAAATGTCCACCCCGGCACGTCTGCCGAGGTGGCTTCACAAGAGGGAAAGAGCAAGGAAGGAAGTGGTCATGGCCTACGGCCAACAAGACGACAGTGGAGGATGGCGCGCCCGGTTCAAGCGCCCTGACGGAACCTGGGGCAGCAAGTCCGGGTTTCCCTCCGAGAGAGCGGCCGAGAACTGGGGCAACGAGCAGGAAGCACTGATCCGCCGGCACATGTGGATCGACCCTCGCGATGGCGAGACGCCGTTCGGCACGTTCGCACGCGAGTTTCTCGATGCCTTAGCGCCACGGCTGGAGCCCAGCACTCTCGCCAAGTACAAGTCCCACCTGGATTCGCAGCTGCTACCGCAGTGGTCAGCGTGGCCACTGATCGGGATCTTCAACAACTACGTGGAGATCGAGAAGTGGGTGTCGGAGCTCCACGATGACTACGCAGATTCGACCGTGGCGTCCGTTTTCGCAACGTTTTCCACGATGTTGAACGCAGCCGTCAGAGCCCGTTGCATGCCAGCCAACCCGTGCTCGGGGATCCGAGTCACCTCCGGTGCCTATGAGTCAGATCGGCTGGTCGCGAACCCAGTCCAAGCTCTCCGCGCCGCTATGCGCCTGCACACCACCGCTGGGCTGTCGGGGGTCGTTCTTTGCCTCATGGACCTCTACACCGGGGCACGCTGGAGCGAGCTGGTCGGCCAGCAACGACATGAGTACGACCGAGAAAACCGAGCGATCTGCATCCAGGAACCACTCAAGGAGATCGGTGGGAACCTGTTCAAGGGGGGCCGCCGAGTCGGGCCTGGAGGTGCGCTCGAAGGCACCATCCCAGCATCGGCTTCACAGCGTCCGAAGCGACGGGGAAAGGCGGCTAAGAGGGGACGAACGAAGAGCCCGGCCGGGACCCGGTGGGTACCGCTGCCGCCTGGCATTGCCACGGCGTACGAGACGCTGATGCACTCGCACGACAGCCCTTGGGTGTTCTGCACCCCGGACCGAGCACCACTTCGCCGGTCGAACTTCCGGCAACGCTGTTGGCGTCCCGCGTGGGACGGGGTGCGGCCAGACGAGCCCCGACACAGTAGGCACGCCCCGGCGATCTTGTCCGATTTCAGCTTCCACGAAGGCCGGCACAGCCACAACACGTGGTTGACCGAGGACGGGGTGCCCGAGGTCGCTCGCCGAGCCCGACTTGGGCAGAAGATGAAGGGCATTGCCCGGGTCTACGACCACGTCACTCCGGCGATGACTAAAGACCTACTTCAGTCGTTGGAAACGCGTTGGGTGAAATCCGTCGCCTCGCTGTCGGTCGCTGAACGCGCGCAACTCCTGCTGTGGATCCCGCGGCTTCGAGCCAGCCTGGCCACCGATGAAGACCTAATCGCCATTTCATCGCCATTCGCAAGCTAAAACGGCCCCGCCCCTTGGAGGAGCAAGGCCGCTGACCTGCATAAAGAATTGGTGCGCGATACTGGGATTGAACCAGTGACCTCTACCGTGTCAAGGTAGCGCTCTCCCACTGAGCTAATCGCGCGAGGCGGAGGCGGGAATCGAACCCGCGTACAGGGCTTTGCAGGCCCTTGCCTAAGCCACTCGGCCACTCCGCCGGACTCCGCATCCACACCAAAGCCGGCTGGAACGCCAGAGAACCAGAGCGGATGACGGGACTCGAACCCGCGACCCTCACCTTGGCAAGGTGATGCGCTACCAGCTGCGCTACATCCGCCTGCTGCGACATCCCGGCCCGGTTTCCCGGGCCTGTCCGCCGCGTTGCAATGAACTCTAGACCACGCCCAAGATCGGGATCAAAGGGGGGTCCCCACTCCGCCTGGTCGCAACCGGGCAGAGCGGTTCTGACCTGATCAGCCCATGTCGAAGGGCAGCAGGCGGGTGAGCGCGTCGTCGACGTCGACCCACAGGTTCTCGTTGCCGGGGACCACCACGTCGTAGGTGCGGTCCAGGAAGTCGGCGAGTTCCTGCGCCGAAGCCTCGAACACGGCGTGGCCGGACGGCGAGCTCAGCTCGATGGCGACGACCTCGGGATCGTCGACCGCCGGGCGGATCGTCACGTCGCCCTCGCCGGCGTGCGCGATCAGGCCATCGGCCAGCAAGTCGCGGGCGAAGACCCATTCGACCCATCCAGCGCGGCCCGTGCGGAACGCGGCCACGACGGCGTACGGGTCCTGGGTGTCGTAGCGGAGTTCGACCTGGACCGGCACTGCGGGCGCTTGCGGAGCCAGCAGATCGAACACGGCCGTAGAACGGAGTGTCACGTGATCATTACGCATTGTCCTCCCCTTCCTGCTCCCTCCCGGTCCGTTTATCGACCGAGCAACACAGTTGTGACGCCTCATCGGGCAGATTTACTCGCGACTCCCGCATAGATCACCCGGTCGGGCCACGCCCGAATTCGCTGGGCGACCAAGCGAGTGCACTCCGTGGTCAAAACTCCGGGGTCGGGGTGGTCGCCGGCTCCGGCCGATCCTCTTTCGATCGGACGGGCCCGTCGCCCACGCCGGAGACTCGATCCGTCGCGAACTCTCCCGATCAGAGCGGCCGGCCCAAGGGACCCGCCTCGCCCAGTGACAACCGTCGTTACTTTCTGTAACTAGGTCAACTGTGTCCGAGCCCGGCCTGCAGATCGGTCGCTCACGCCCGGTGAATACCGCCTCCGCGTACCGGCTGACCACCGGGTTCACGCTTCGTCGGGTTCGCCTGACGTGACTCAAGAATAAGCGACGAAGGGCCTTCGCATTTTCCCGAAAACGCCTCGGATGAGATGTCCACCACGAGATGTCACCGGATCGGGCTAATGGTCTTCACCGCGTTGGTTACAGCGCACGCACAGCACCGAACGCGCGGTCGAGAGGCGGCTCACAGTGTGACCAGGATCGAAGACTCGCCACAGAGTCCAAAGACCCGGCTTGCGACGAACCGGACAATGATCCCAGTCACAATTCAGTCACGGCATCAACCGACGAGCACCCGTCTGTCCGCTTGACAGCAAACCGCTGTTCACCGGGCCCGGGAACAATGGTCGGTTGCCGACTCGTCGGCGCTGTGACCCACCGCACCACCGGTAGCCGACCCCGACCGTATCCTGAGCACGCGAGCCGACGAACAGCCTTTAGGTGGAGAGCCCTGAACGATCACACCGAGCCGGAAGCCCGACAGACCGGTACGGCACCGGGCGACCACGAGCACCCCAAGCACCCGCGCCTGCACGCGCTGCGTGAGCGCCTGCACGGTTACCGAGCGTACGTCCGTCGCCGCCGGACCCTGAACATCACCTACCGCGTCGTGCTCGGCACGATCGGCACGGCGATCCTCATCGCAGGACTCCTGATGATCCCCTACCCGGGACCGGGATGGCTGGTGGTCTTCGCCGGCCTCGGCATCCTCGCCACCGAGTTCCACTGGGCGCACCGGGTCAACATGTTCGCCAAGCGGCACTACCAGCGATGGGTCCACTGGCTGGGCCGCCAGAACCTGGCCACCAAGCTCACGATCATGGCCGCCACCGGCCTGGTCGTCGTGGTGACGCTGTGGCTGCTGGGCATGTTCGGCACGATCGGCGGCTGGCTCGGCCTGCGCTGGACGTGGTTGGCCTCCCCCCTGTTCGGTCCCTAGAAACGATCGTGTATTGTTCTTCTCGTCGCCGGGAACGGCGAACGAACAACAGAACAAGGGCGATTAGCTCAGGGGGAGAGCGCTTCGTTCACACCGAAGAGGTCACTGGTTCGATCCCAGTATCGCCCACAGAACGAAGACCCTGGTCAGAACTCCAACCGGAGAAATGACCAGGGTCTTCTTCATTCCCTCACCGAGCCAAGAGGGAGCAGAAAGGAAGCATCTCGATCAGCGGCTGGGGTTCGTCGAAATTCCTCCATCTTCACCGCCATCGTCCCGGAGAGCATCGAGAATCCGATCTCCCCATCAGTGCGTCGGGTGTAGAGATCCAGAGTGGTCGACGACCGCTCGTGCCCGAGCACGCGCTGAACCACGTTCACGGGAACACCGTCGTCGACGAGCCACGTGACGTAGGAGTGCCGGAGAGCGTGGGACTTCAGCCCGCCGGAAGCCAGACGCGCCACGGCCTTGACCGCATGAGCCTCACTCGGGAACTTCTGCCGCTGCCGCTCCCCGTCGGGTCTTGCCAGGTGCCCAGATAGAGGCATCGCCCTCTTCGGCGATCCCGCCGAGCAAGCCTGCCCGAACCAGCGTCGGGCGCCACACTCGCGAACGGAAGACCGTCCGCCGGTGCGGGTTGCCCGCCATTTCTGCGGCCTTCGCTGGCAGGTGCGCTGTATCTAGTTGTAGACGAGCAAGAGGTCGCAAGTACCCGTACCCCCCGGCGAGCCAGGAGGAGTAACGAGGTCGGGCTGACTGTTGAGCACGTAGAATCCGCGGGTGCCAATGCTTCGGGGCGTTACAATTAGTGTTTGCTTCCCCATCTGCGTTTGTCCCACCATATTCCGCAAGGTCCGGAAAAGATTATCATTCATCAAGTCGTTCAGCGTGATGCGAAGTGCGCGGTAGGAACGGGTCGCGAGTGCGGGCGGGTTAAATTGACGGTCCAACCCGGTGACCTGAACGATCTGACTTCCCCAGCTCGCCGTATTTCTGGTGATCATATTGTCGACAGCATTGAGTTGACCTTGAACACCTGAAAGAATTCCAGCCATGTGAATGTGCAGCTGATTAAACCGTCGGCGTTCTGCGGAATTAATCCCCAGCCCAATATTGGGAAACATCACCGGGACCTGACCCCCCGGGCGAGCGTTATCCCACGCGTCGGACCAGTAATTCGGTGCGCTCGTTGTCGAGATGAACGGGCACTCTATTCCCCTTACTCGGCAAGTTGGAAGCAGTAGAAAATCATGAGCGTTCATGGGGTCGCCATATCGCACTACATAGGTTGAGGTCACTCGCAAGCAGTCCGACGGAGGAGGCGTTGTTCCGGTGCAGCGCTGGACATCCAGCCACAATGGGTCCGTGTCACTGGTGGAGCCGCACTGCGTGGCCATCGCAGGAGGTGGACAGTTGGGTGCACCAGGCGTAGTGGGTGCACCAGGCGGAGTGGGTGCACCAGGCGGAGGACACGGGGGTGGGTGCTCCGGTGCCGCGAGACCCGGGCTTGGCCTCAGTAGGCCCATGAGGCTGGCAGCCCCGGCAACTCCAGAGATCCTGACGAACTGTCGCCGAGCCATCTTGTCAGGTTTTTCGTTGTGACTCACAAAACCAACCTCCGAGTCGATAACCAACCCCATATAAGGATGAAAACGGCAATGCGCAGGTGCACCCAGGAAGACAATTTGCGCAATCCAACCTCAAGCTCATATTATTTTGTTCATAGGGCGCCCGCCTGCTCTCAGCAGTCACCTCATCGACTGAACTTCTTGCATTAGATATTCGAACTCATGAACGCAGCGATGCACCGGCGCTCGCCTGTCCTGCGACGGACAAAGATGTTGTGGACCGCCGGATCAGAAGCAGCCATGTCGATGGGTCGCAGGATTGGCGTGATCACGGATCAATGGTGACCGATTGTTGCCGCCACGAGGCTCGACGAGAAATGGTGCGGCGACATCACCAACCTGCCCTTGGGGCGTCCAATACACCAGCGCCGAATTCGGCCGCGTCTGCGACCAACACGGCATCCGGCGTTCCACGGGCAGGGTCGGCTCCAGCTACGACAACGCGATGGCCGAAGCGTCCTTCGCCACCCTCAAACGCGAACTACTCGCCCCCGGACGCACCCTCTGGCGAACCGAATCCCAACACCGCACGACATCTCGCGATGGATCGCCTACTACAACCACCACCGACGGCACTCGCACTCCGCCACACACAAACCCCATCCACCAACAACACCACACCACCACCGCTGCAGTTGATCTGCACGCGGCATCAAAAACCCGGCGTCCACACCCATGGGGAACCCCAGGCCATCGATCGTGGACGGTTCGGACCAGAACTGTCCCGTGGTGACCATCGCGGAACTCCCGGATCACCTGGGAATCGTGAACTTCTTACAGGTTTCGCGTTCTGGTGTCGCACCGATCAGGCGAGGAAGCGAAACGCTTCCGCGTCGAAGGCCGTAACACGGACTTGTGAACATGAAACTCTGCCCGCGCTGCCGCTGAGATCAGTGCGGATCATCGCGGGTATGGCCCAGGCGAGCGCTGAGCGGCGAGCAGGAAGGACAACCCGAACCTGGTCGAGGCACGCACGGCCGGCCGCGGTCGTGATCACGTCCGCCGTGGCCGGGGCGCTGCTGTTCCTGATCGCCCGTCGCGGCCTCGGGGACGACGCCTACATCACCGTTGTTTACGCCCGCAATCTCGCGTTCTCCGGGCACTGGGGAATCATTCCGACCCAGACGGCGAACACCGCGACCTCTCCGCTGCAAGTCTGGTTGCTCGCGCTCCTCACGGCGGGCACCGGTGCGCCGGTCATGGCGGTGGGGCTGCTGCTGGTGATCACGACGGCCGCCTCGGGCTTCTGGCTCCACCGGATCGCGGGGCTGACCGGACTGCCGCGACGGGTCCTGCCCCTGCTCGGGGTGGCGCTGCTGGTGTCGAACCCGCTGCTGGCCTCGACGGTCGGCATGGAGACCTACCTCGGGATCGCGCTGCTGATCGCGTTGGTGCGGCACGCGCTACCGGGGAACTGGGTCGCCACGGGTGTCGTGGCCGGAGCGATGATCCTGACCCGCCCCGACTTCGCGATCATCGACCTGGCCGTCGTGCTGACCATCTCCTTGTCTCGTCGTCGCGCGCTGCGCAGCGCACTGGTGGCCTTGGCGATCGCCCTGCCGTGGCACGTGGTGAGCTGGTTCGCCCTGGGGTCGGCGCTTCCGGACACGCTCCTGACCAGGATGGACGAGTCCTGGGGCACGACGTACGCCACCGGGCTCGCGTGGTACTTCCAGCACTGGAGCGCGGCGACCGGCGTGACCGTCCTGCTCCTGCTGTCCGGGCTCGCGGCCGCGTGCTGGGCTTGGTCGGTGCGGGCGAAACGCGCCGGTCCTGCCCAGGCGACGCTGGGCTTCGCCGCCGGCGGTGCTGCCCACGCGATGGCGTTCGCGCTGCTCGCACCGCCACCCGCCCACTGGTACTACGGTCCGGCCGTCGCAGGGTTCGGGCTCGCTTCAGCGGTCGCGGTGTCGGCCCTCGTGCGGCAGCGCGGCAGCGTCGTTCTCGGCGTCGCGACGCTGCCCGTGCTGGGCGCGCTCTGCGTCGACCTCGGGCACGGGCTTCCGTGGACCACGGCGCCCATCAACGGCAACTGGGCGACCGCGGCCCAGTACCAGCGCATGGCCGAGACGATCTCCGCTGAGAGGCCCGGCTCGACGATCGTGAGCCCCGCCGAGGTGGGAACGCTCTCCTACTTCTGCGAATGCCGGATCGTCGACGACCTGTCCGATCCCGGCCGCACCGCGGAGCACATCTCCGAGCAGCTCGACCGGGCCGGACCGGTGACGCGAGCGTTGCTGTCCATCAACTACCTGCACCGAGCACCGGCTGAACCGATTCCCGCCGAACACCGCATGGAGTGGGAGAACCAGCCCGTTGACGGACCCGACCAGTGGCCGGCGCAGCTGCCCACCGACCCGGACGCTCAAGTGCGGATGCGGCTCGTGCCCTTCCACGCGCCGTGAACGGCGACCACCGCGAGGTGGCGAATCGGTTCGGACCAGAACCGTCCCCTGGTGACGATCGCGGATCTGAGAAAACGTGAACATATCGGCGGTTTCGCGTTCCCCGGGGAAGGCGATCACCTTTCGCGTGGTTGTTGGTCGGAAAGCCGCAGGCATACGAATGCGCATGCGGTCTAGCCCCACCCGCGCTGCAACTCTTCGCTCATGATTGCTACGGGTCCTTCGGTCATGCGCTCCGAGCGACGAACCGACCCGGCGCAACGAGATCGCCTGGAGTGGTGGGCAGCCGGTTTCGGCGCCGCGGCCGGCGCGGGTCTGATCCTGCTGGCGCATCGGGCGCTGGCCGACGACGTCTGGATCACCCTGACCTACGTGCGCAACCTCGCCGAGCACGGGCACTGGGGCCTGATGCTCGACCAGACCTCGAACACGCAGACCTCGCCGTTGAACGCCTGGTTGCTGGCCGGGATCTTCTGGGTGATCAGGAGCCCCGCGGGCGCGGTCGGGGTGTTGCTGGCGGTCACGCTCGCGGTCACCGGCTGGTGGTCGGCGCGGCTGTCGCAGCGGATCGGGGCTTCGGCCGCGATGCCGTTCGCGGTGGTGGCGCTGCTCGTCAGCACACCGCTGGTGGTGTCCACGATCGGGCTGGAGACCTACCTCGGGATCGCGATGCTGGTCGGGGTGGGGCACCACGCCCTCGCGGGCCGGTCCGGGGCGACCGGAGTGCTGTGGGGTCTGGCGGTGCTGTGCCGGCCCGATCTCGTGGTGCCCGCGGGTGTGCTCGTCGTGGTGCTGCTCCGGCGGCAGCGGGTTCGCGCGGCCGCGATCGGTGCGCTGCTCGCCCTGCTGTGGCACGTGTGGTCGTGGTTCCACATCGGCGGGTTCGTCCCGGACAGCACGTTCATCAAGGTGTCCGAACCCGGTTCGCACACGATGCTCACGGCGCCCCTCGGGCTCTTCGCGCGCTTCTACCCGGTGAGCACCGCGCTCACCGCCGTCACGGTCGGAGCCGGGCTCTGCGGCGGGATCTGGGCTTGGCACCACCGCCGATCGGCCTGGGCGCGGGTGGCGCTGGCGTTCCTGCTCGCGGGGTGGGCGCACTGGGCGGCGCTGCTGAGCATCGGCGCGTATCCGCAAACCTGGTACTTCGCGCCGCTGGTGGCTTGTTCCGCGCTGACCGCGTCGATCGCCATCGCCCGGATCGATGGCGTGCTCTGCTGCGCGGGAACCGCGCTGCTCGCGGCGTTCTCCCTCGTCTCCGCCGGTCTGGCGCCGTGGGCGGCGATGCCGCTGGTGTTCAACATCGCGCGCAGCGGCCAGTACCTGGCGATCGGGGCTGAGATCCCCGCGCTCACCGGCGGCAACCGGGTTCGCGGACCCGGCGAGATCGGGGCGCTCGCCTACGGTTCGGGCGGTCTGGTGGTCGACCACTTCGGCGACCGGGGACTGTTCAAGATCCTGCTCGACCAGCGGAGCGGGGCCGCGGGCGAGGACCTGCTGCGGCTGAACTGGCTGCACCAGCACCACGCGAGCCCGCCGCGGCTCGACTACGAACTCCACTTCGCGTCGCTCCTCCCGGACCCGCCCGGCCAACTCGTCAAGACCTGGCAGGTCGACCTGCCCGCCCGGGGCCCGGACCAGCTGGTACTGGTCAAGCGCTAGGACGCTCCACCTCGGGGAGTTCGACTCTCGCGGCGCCGTTTCCGGTGTTGCGAGGACTCCGCGGGACGGCTCTCTCTATGATGCGGCGAGAAACGCTGCAGGCGGAGGAGATCCCCGGTGAGTGACGACGGAAACCAGACCAACCCCTGGCACTGGTACGAGTACGAAGTCGGACTGGCCGGTGAGATCGCGCGCGCCTGCGTTCGCTCCCTGACCTCGTTCCTGATCGGCCTCGGATGCGCGTTCGCGCTGATCATGGGGATGGGCTTCCTCGCCGAAGAGGACCTGCTCGATGATCCCGGCCTCGAGGAGGCCGTCGACCACCTCAGCCGCATGAGCATGGGCGTTCTGCTGGCGTTCGTGCTGGTCGTGTGCGCCGCTGGTGCGGTGGCCAGCTTCCTGCGGGAGTCGACCACGTCCAAGGCGATCGTCAACGCGGCCGAGCGGGGCGCATCCCGCTACGCCGTTCCTTCGCCCGACCAGGTTCGGTCCGTCACCGGGAAACCCGCGGAGGCGCTCGCCTTCTTCGGATGGGCGAACGCGGCCCTGGCCGGCTTGCTGGGGGTGATCGGGCTGATCGTGGTGCTGGTGGACGGCGACGCCGAGAGCGCGGTGATCTTCTCCCTCATCACCGGCTACGCCTTGATCATGGCTTTCGTCGGCTATGCCAGCACCCATCTGCTCACCCCGGCCCACGAACGTCGCCATGCCCGGATCGCCGCGCATTGGAGTTCGAACGACGAAGGACACGCCTGGAAGCCGGCGAAGCAAGCTCGCCGTGACGGTGCGGGCAAGAAGACCCCGTCCAGGCCGTCGATCGCGAAGCGGTGCCTCTACGGCGCCGCGGGTCTCTGGCTCGGGGGTGTCCTCGCGCTGCAGATGTCGGTGTTGACGCGCTGCGCGGGCTCCCCGGGGACCACGAAGTACGAGTGCGAGGAGACCACCTACTCCTCGCCGATCGAGGCCCTGATCGCCGGGGGCGTCTGGATCTTCGCGGTCCTGATCTCGTTGGGCCTGCTGCTCGCGGCCATCGGCGTGCTGTTCGACTGGAGGCAGCGCGGGTCCGAACGTGCCGAGCTGCGCACGAGTTTGGCCGACCCGAGCTCCGACCGCCCTGCCGAGGACCTGCTGGCCTACCACTCGCAGCGGCAGACGCATCCGCTGGCGCTCGTCGGCGCGACGATGTCCGGGGCGGGCCTGGTGTTCAGCACGTCCTCCTACCTGGTCGGCCGCGGTCTGGGACTGGGTTCGGAGGAGGTCTTCGCCCCCCATCGCACCGAATCGCTCGTCGGGATGGTCGTCTCGGTGGCCTTGTTCGTCGCCGCCCTGCTCGGCACCGGCATCGTCAACGTGCGCGGTCGCGAACTCCGCAACGCCCTCATGGAGCGCTGGCCCTCGTCCCCTTCCTGGTCGGCCGATGGAGACGGGAAGGTGCGGCGCGCCAAACGCGGCCCCGCCCTGCACGGCTCGCGCGAGGTCAAGGTCGGCAAGAACAAGACCTCGGACCCGCGGTGACGCACCCTTTCGGACGGCGCTGGCTCAGCGTCCGCTGAGCAGGCAGCACGTTGCCCTCATGCTGGGCCACCGGGGCTCGGAACCCGTTGCGGCGCAGAGCGGGTGGTCTGGCCGCAGGTGACGCGGAGGAGGTCGAGTTTTCCCGCGTCGGTGGTTCCGGTTGCCGCCGTGTAGGTGACCATGCGGAGGTCTGCGCCCGGGGACAGGAGAACGTCGCAGTCAAGCCTGATCTCGCCGACTTCGGGGTGGTGGATCGTCTTCTGCTCGCTCGTGTGCTGAGCAGCGGACTCCGTGACCCAGTGGTGTGCGAAGGCTTCCGATTCCGCGCGGAGGTCTCGGATGAGGCGGTTGAGCCGGACGTCGGCGGGATAGCGGGAGACGGCGTCTTTGAGGTCGGCAACGATCGACGCTTCGAAGACGTCGAATCCGCGTTCCGTCTCCACCGGCGGCAGGGTTGGGCCATCGCCGAACAAGGCTCGGGCGAGGTTGCGCTGCTCGACCGGGATCGCGGAGGGATCGCCGTTGAGCGCGCACCACATGGCGTTCCACCACACCAGCGTCCAGTCCGCCGTGAACACGCCGATCGGGACGTCGCCCAGGCGCGCGGCGAGCCGCTGGATGCTCGCGGGAACGTGGGCGCTGATCGTGCCGTCCTGCGGCGGCAGGAGTCCGGCGCTGCGGTAGAGCTGGTCGCGTTCGCCCCGGGAGAGCTGCAGGGCCCGGGCGAGGGAGCCGACGACCTGGGCGGAGGGGTTCTTCGCGCGGCCCTGCTCCAGACGCAGGACGTAGTCGACCGAGAGCCCGGCCAGCTGTGCGAGCTCCTCACGCCGCAGTCCGGGCGCACGCCTGCCGCTCGTCGCGGCGAAGCCGACGTCGACGGGTGAAAGGCGGTCGCGCCAGCCGTGGAGGAGCTCGCCGAATTCAGACATGAGTCCATTCTGGTGGCGCAGCGATCGTTGAGCCTGGGTACTGCGAGTCCTAGGGACGTCCAAGTCACTGGCGGACCGCGGCGAGCACGAGGAAATTCGGTGTGCACCAACCAGCGAGGGAGCCTTCCGTGCAGCACACCACCGTGATGACCGGCGCGAGCCGCGGTATCGGCCGGATCGCCGCCGAGCACATCCTGCGCCAGTCGCCGGACACCCATCTCGTCGTCGTCGCCCGCGACTCCGCCGACACGCAGTTCGGCGGCAACGTCTCGTACGTCGTGGCGGACCTGAACTCGCTGAAGAGCGTCCGATCGGCCGCTGCCGAGATCCGGGACCGGCTCGATCGCGGTGACCTGCCACCGCTGCGCCACTTCGTGGGCAACGCGGGCATCCAGCACACCAACGACCTCACCGAGAGCCCGGAGGGGATCGAGTCGACGTTCATGGTGAACGTGCTCGCCAACCACGTGTTCGTCCGCACGCTCGAAGACCGCTTCGCCCGCAGCGGCCGGATCGTGGTCACCGTCAGCGACACGCATTTCGGCGATCTCAAGCACAACATGGGCATGGTGCCCGGCCCTGCGTGGGACTCACCCGGTGTCCTCGCCCGGACGCGTGCCTTCCCCAATCCCGAGACCGCAGCCGCAGGGCGTACCGCGTATTCGACCAGCAAGCTGGCCGCGATCTACCTGGTGCACGAGTACGCGCGCCGCCTGCCTGCCGGGGTCGACGTCATCTCCTACAACCCGGGGTTCGTCCCCGGCACCGGTCTCGCCCGCAACGCTGGTCCCCTTGACCGCTTCCTGATGCGCAGAGTCCTGCCGCTGCTGGCCTTCACACCGTTCGGCACCCACCGCGACGATGCGGGCCGCTACCTCGCCGAGGTCGTCCTGGGCAGCACGCAAGCCCCGACCGGCTCCTACGTCGACCGGGACGAGGCGACCCGCTCGTCGGCGGAGTCCTACCACCCGCAGCGCGAACACGAGCTTTGGGACGCCGCCGAACGACTCATCGCACTCGATCTGGCGGAATGACGTGCATCGGCTCGGCTTCGGGAAGCGCCTCGAGAGCGCTGGCTCAGCTCCCGCTGAGCAGGCAGAACTCGTTGCCCTCCGGGTCGGCGAGGACCACCCAGGTGACGTCGGATGGCTGGCCGACGTCCACGCGGCGGGCGCCGAGGGATTCCAGGCGCCGCAGTTCGTCAGCGGTGGAGCGGTCCTCGGCGCGGAGGTCGAGGTGCAGGCGGTTCTTGATCGTCTTGGGCTCGGGCACCTCGAAGACGTCGATGCGCGGCCACGCGCCGTCCGCAGGGCCGATGGTGATGCCGCCCTCCTCCCGATCGACGACGTGCCACCCGAGCACGTCGCACCAGAAAGCGGCCACCTTCTCGGTGTCGTGGGCATCGATGGCAACAGCGGCCAGCCGACTGGACATGCGCCGAGTATGACCAGCGGACCAGGGGATCGCACTCGAATTCCGTTGCGGCAGGCGCGCGCGGGGTCGAATGATGTCGGGCATGGACGAGATCGTGATCCGGAGCGCCGGCCCCGACGATGTGGTGTTCCTCGAGGACATGCTGGTCGAGGCGGCGAACACGCCGAGCCACCCCGGCCGGAGCCGCGCTGAGACGCTCGCCGAACCGGCCGTCGCGCACTACGTCGAGGGGTGGCCGCGCGCTACCGATCTCGGAGTGGTGGGGGGGCGCGCCCCCCCCCCCCCCGCGGGCGCCGGGCAGCCGGAAGTAGACCCAACGGA
>NZ_JBFAQJ010000039.1:0-66435 GCF_040677225.1 Saccharopolyspora sp. NPDC049357
GCTTGGGTGTGGTTGCTAAACACCCCCCCCACACAATCCTTATGAGCGGGGCTGGTTGATCCGAGCAGGATCAACCAGCCCCGCTTTTTCGTCGTGAGGTTCTTCGGCCGTGGTCCCGGCCGGTCGGAGCGGGTCGACGAGCTGTACGATTTGTAGAAGGCGGTTCGGTCGTGGCTGTTCAGTCCCGCTCGGGGCTTGGATGACAGCACGGGCGCAGGTGGTCGATCAAGACCCCGCGATGACGGGCGCGCTAAGCCAGGGCTACTACCTTGGTAAGATTTTTTGGCTTTTCTTCTTCAGGAGGTTCGGTGTCCGGTTCCGACGACAAGCGCGGCGGTCCCCGCCGCGGGGCCGGTGCCGGCCGCAGCGGCCAGGGCGGCCGCGGCAACTACGACCGCAAGCCAGGCGGCAACTCGCAGGGCCGCGGCTCGTACGGTGGCCCGCGGCGCGACAACGACGGTGGTCAGCGTCGCTTCAACGACCGGGACAGCCGGGGCGGAGAGCGCGGCGGCTACCGCGGCGACCGCAGCCGGGATGACCGGGGTGGGTTCCGCAACGATCGGAACGACCGCGGTGGTTACCGGGGCGACCGGGACAACCGGGGTCCGCGCGACGATCGTGGTGGGTTCCGCAACAACCGCGACCGGTTCAACGACAACGATCGCCGGGGCCCGCGCGACGACCGCAACCGGGATGACCGAGGCGGCGCCCGCCGTGACGATCGTCCGCGGCGTGATGACCGGCGTGATGATCGTCGGGACAACCGGGGTGGCGACTTCCGTCGCGATGACCGTGGCCGGGACAACCGGGGCGCGGATCGCGGTGGCTACCGCAACGACCGCAACCGCGACGACCGCGGCGGCTTCAAGCGTGACGACCGCCCCCGTCGTGACGACCGGGACAACCGCGGGAACTTCAACCGCGATGACCGCCCCCGCCGCGATGACCGTGGCGGCCGCGATGGTTTCCGGCGTGATGACCGGCGTGATGATCGTCGGGACAACCGGGGTGGCGACTTCCGTCGCGATGACCGTGGCCGGGACAACCGGGGCGCGGACCGGGGCGGCTACCGCAACGACCGCAACCGCGACGACCGCGGCGGCTTCAAGCGCGATGACCGCCCTCGTCGTGACGACCGTGGTGGTTTCAAGCGTGACGATCGCCCGCGTCGTGATGATCGGGACAACCGCGGGAACTTCAACCGCGATGACCGCCCCCGTCGTGACGACCGTGGTGGTTTCAAGCGTGACGATCGCCCGCGTCGTGATGATCGGGACAACCGCGGGAACTTCAACCGCGACGATCGTCCCCGTCGTGACGACCGGAATCGGGATGACCGTCCGCGCCGCGACGACCGTGACAACCGTGGCGGCTTCAAGCGCGACGACCGACCCCGCCGCGACGACCGCGGTGGCCGGCGCGACGACTTCAAGAAGAAGGACGGCTTCCGCAAGGACGACGGCGGCTTCAAGCGCGATGATCGCAAGCCGGAGCGCAAGGACGACGATGCGCCGAAGCCGGTCGAGCCGGAGCTCCCCGAGAGCGGCGTCGACCCGTCGGAGCTGGACCCGGAGGTCCGCCGCGAGCTGCTGTCGCTGCCGAAGGGCGCTGCCGACAAGGTCGCGCAGCACCTGGTCGCAGCCGGTCAGCTGATCGACGAGGACCCCGAGCGCGCCCTGGCGCACGCCCGCTTCGCGCGGCAGAAGGCCTCCCGGACCCCGTCGGTTCGCGAGGCCAACGGTCTCACCGCCTACCTGACGGGCGAGTGGAACGAGGCGCTGTCCGAGCTGCGCGCTGCGCGGCGGATGGGCGGCGGCCCGGGCCACCTGGCGATCATGGCCGACTGCGAGCGGGCGATGGGACGTCCGGAGCGGGCGATCGAGCTGGTGCGCAGCGAGGAGGCGTTGCAGCTCGACAAGGAGGACGAGATCGAGCTGCGGATCGTCGCGGCCGGCGCGCGGCGCGACCTCGACGAGATCGAGGCGTCCGTGGTCAGCCTGCAGATCCCGGAGCTGGACCCGAAGGTCCAGGAGCCGTGGAGCGCCCGGCTGTTCTACGCCTACGCCGACAACCTGCTGGCGGCCGGTCGCGAGCGGGACGCCTTCACGTGGTTCGTCCACGCGGCGCACGCCGACGACGAGGAGGAGACCGACGCTCCCGAGCGGCTCGAGGAGCTCGCGGTGCAGCTCGGTGGTCCCGAGGTCGTCGAGGAACTGGTCAACGAGGCCGAGGCCGCGGCGGAGATCGACGACGACGATGACGACCTCGATGAGGACGACGTCGATGGAGAAGATCTCGACGAGGACGACGAGGACGACGAGGACGACGAGGACGACTTCGACGAGGACGACGTCGAGGAAGGCGATCTCGACGAGGACGACGAGGCGGACGCGGACGACGTGAAGGTCGACGAGGACGGCGCCGACGCCGAGCCCGCGGCCGAAGGAGGATCGCGGACGCAGTGAGCGGCATGCTGCTCGACGATCACGACGTCGTGCTGTTCGACCTGGACGGCACGGTGTACCGGGGCGGGGAACTGGTCCCCGGCGCGCTGGAAGCGATCCAGCGGGTGCACGACCGCGGCGTGCCGGTCCGCTACGTCACCAACAACGCCTCCAAGCCCGATCGGGCGGTCGTCGACCACCTGATCGGGCTCGGGCTGAAGGCCGAGCGCAGCGAGGTGAGCACCAGCGCCCAGGCGGGTGCTGCGATGCTCGCCGAGAAGCTGCCCGCCGGATCCCGGGTGCTGGTCGTCGGTTCCGCAGCGCTGGAGTCCGAAGTGGACCGGCTCGGTCTGGTGCCGGTCACCGAGTTCGCCGACGAGCCGGTCGCGGTGGTGCAGGGCCTGTCGACGGACCTGGGCTACCGCGACTTCGCCGAGGCGTGCCTGGCGATCCGCGACGGCGCGTTGTGGGTGGCGTGCAACGCC
Organism: Saccharopolyspora sp. NPDC049357; assembly: GCF_040677225.1. Taxonomy (NCBI): domain Bacteria; kingdom Bacillati; phylum Actinomycetota; class Actinomycetes; order Pseudonocardiales; family Pseudonocardiaceae; genus Saccharopolyspora; species Saccharopolyspora sp. NPDC049357. The sequence goes on from NZ_JBFAQJ010000039.1 coordinate 2,930, forward strand.
GATCGCACGCTGCCCACCGAACGCGGGCTGATGCCCGGCAACGGCGCCTTGGTCGAGTTGCTGCGCGCGGCCACCGATCAGGACCCGCTGGTCGCGGGCAAACCGGAGCGTCCGCTGCTCGACCGCGCGGTGTCGTCGGCCGGAGCCGATCGGCCGCTCATGGTCGGGGACCGGCTGGACACCGACATCGCCGGTGCGGTGAAGGCGGGCATGCCCTCGTTGATGGTGCTCACCGGTGTCAACACGCCTCGCCACCTGCTGGAGGCCGTGCCCGGTGAACGGCCGGGCAGCGTCGCGGCCGATCTGCGCGGCCTGTTCTCGCCCCAGTCCGAGGTCGCCATCGCCGCACAACCGGCGTGGTCGGTGACGGTCGGCGACCGGCTCGAACTGTCCTCGCGGGGTGACGGCGACGAGCTCGGTGCGCTGCGCGCGCTGTGCGCGGCGTGGTGGTCGGCGGGTTCCGGACCGGTGCAGGTGGAGGGCAGCGACGACGCGGCGCGCGCGGCGCTGCGGGTGCTGAACATCGACTGACCTGACGGGAACGTCCTGGATCAGTCGGCTAGCGTGAAGGTGGTGCCGCGCAACGTTCGCGCCCACCGGTGATCGAGGGGAGTACCCGCCCATGACCTCTCCGTGGCAGCAGCAGGCGCCCAACCCGGCGATGCTGGCGCGTCAGGCCGACGACGGGCAGTCGGCGATCGACGCGATCTCCGCGGCGATGACCGAGCTCGACGAGGTGCGCGATCAGCCCGTCGCCGAGCACGTGCAGCGCTTCGAGAACGTGCACAGCTCGTTGACCGAGGCGTTGTCGAAGGCCGACCACCTGCAGTCCCAGAACACCCCTCGGAGTTGACGAAGTGCCTCGCAAGGCGCGCCTGGACGCCGAACTGGTTCGGCGCGGGCTGGCCCGGTCCCGGGAACACGCTGGAGAACTGGTCGCGGCAGGCCGGGTGAGCGTGCGCGGCATGATCGCGCGCAAGGCCGCCACCGCCGTGGAGATCGACGCACCCGTGCTGGTCACCGACGACGTCGACGACCCGGGCTGGGCTTCGCGCGGCGCCCACAAGCTGGTCGGCGCGCTGGAGGCGTTCGAGCCCGGCGGGCTGTCGGTGGCGGGCAAGCGTTGCCTGGACGCGGGTGCTTCCACCGGCGGGTTCACCGACGTGCTGCTGCGTCGCGAGGCTCGAGAGGTCGTCGCCGTCGATGTCGGGTACGGCCAGCTGGTGTGGAAGTTGCAGACCGACGAGCGGGTGCACATCCACGACCGCACCAACGTGCGGTCGCTGACGCCCGAGGACATCGGTGGCCAGGTGGACCTGGTGGTCGCGGATCTGTCGTTCATCTCGCTGAAGCTCGTGCTGCCCGCGCTGGTCGCCTGCGCCACCGAGAACGCTGATCTCGCCCTGATGGTCAAACCGCAGTTCGAAGTGGGCAAACAGCGGCTAGGCTCGGGTGGCGTGGTGAGGGATCCGCAGCTGCGCGCCGAAGCGGTGCTGGAAGTGGTCGACTTCGCCGCCGAGCACGGATTGGGACTGCGCGACGTCGTCGCCAGCCCGCTTCCGGGCCCGTCCGGGAACGTCGAGTTCTTCGTCTGGCTGCGGCCGGGCGCCGAAGCGGACCACGATCGCGCCAGCAGCATGGTGGCGGACGCGGTCGAGCGCGGACCGCAGACGTCGACCAGGAATTCATCCCGGCAAGGGAGTGGGAGTTGACCCGACGGGTGCTGCTGGTGGTGCACACCGGCAGGGAGCAGAACCTGCGCACAGCGGAGAAGGTCGCCGGTCGTCTGCTCGACGCGGGGATCGAGGTCCGGGCGCTCGCCGGCGAAGCCGATGAGCTGCGGGAATCCGCCTGCGAGGTCGCGAGACCGGACGAGAACCCCGCTGTCGGCACCGAGCTCGTGCTCGTGCTCGGCGGTGACGGCACGCTGCTGCGCGCCGCCGAACTCGCCCGACCCGCCGGGGTGCCGCTGTTCGGGGTGAACCTCGGCAGGGTCGGGTTCCTGGCCGGTGCCGATTCCGACGCCCTCGACGAGGCGATCGCCGCCGTCGTCGAATCCCGCTACCACGTCGAGGAGCGGATGACCCTGGAGGTCACCGCGACGCTCAACGGCGACCAGGTCGCCTCCACCTGGGCGCTCAACGAGGCCAGCGTGGAGAAGAGCAGCCGGGAACGGATCCTGGACGTGGTCGTCGAGGTCGACGGCCACCCGGTGTCGGCGTTCGGCTGCGACGGCGTGCTGTGCTCGACCCCGACCGGTTCCACGGCCTACGCGTTCTCCGCGGGCGGTCCGGTGGTGTGGCCGGACGTCCAGGCGCTGCTGGTCGTGCCGAGCAACGCCCACGCGCTGTTCGCGGGCCCGCTGGTGGTGTCGCGGGATTCCCTGGTGGCGATGGAGATCGACCAGCACGGTCACCACGCGGTGCTGTGCTGCGACGGTCAGCGGCAGTTCGACCTGCCGCCCGGGGCGCGCGTGGAGGTCGTCGGCGGTTCGACGCCGATCCGCCTGGTGCGCCTGCACGACACGTCGTTCACCGATCGGCTGGTTCGGAAGTTCGAGCTGCCCGTCCAGGGATGGCGCGGACCTGCCAAGTAGCGACCGCCGGCCGAGCAGATCGAACACAGTGTCTAACGATTTCGGTGGCGATCACCGCAGTGGGGCGTTCTCCGGCGCTCGGTGCCGATAGGGTGCTGTGTGTGTTGGCGGAGATGCGTATCCAGGGACTGGGCGTCATCGACGACGCCACGCTCGCACTGCACGCCGGCCTGACCGTGGTCACGGGTGAGACGGGCGCGGGCAAGACGATGGTGGTCACGGGACTCCATCTGCTCAGCGGCGGCAGGGCCGACGCCTCGCGGGTCCGGTCCGGTGCGCAGCGTGCCGTCGTGGAGGGCCGTTTCGCGACCACCCCGGACTCACCGGCGGCGAAGGTCGCCGGCGACGCCGGTGCCGAACCCGACGACGATGGAAGCCTGATCGCGCTGCGCACGGTGACCTCCGACGGGCGTTCGCGGGCGCACCTCGGCGGGCGTTCGGTGCCCAACGGCGTGCTCTCCGAGCTCTCCGAGCAGGTGCTCGCGGTGCACGGGCAGAACGACCAGCTGCGGCTGCTGCGCCCCGGAGAGCAGCGCGCGGTGCTCGACCGCTTCGCCGGTGAACCGGTGCTGCACGTGCTGGCCGACTACCAGCGGGTTCGCACCGAGTGGGCCGAGGTGGTGGGCGAACTCACCGAGCGCACCGAGCGCTCCCGCGAGCTGTCCCGCGAAGCCGACCTGCTGCGCCACGGGCTGGCCGAGATCGAAGCCGTCAACCCCGAAGCGGGCGAGGACGTTTCGCTGGTCGACGAGGCGCGGCGACTCGCCGACGTGGACCAGCTGCGGGAGATCGCCGCAGGCGCCCAGCACGCGCTGTCCGGTTCCGCTGACGCCGACCCGGAGGCGCCGGGCGCGATCGGGTTGATCGGGGAGGCCGCCCGGCGGCTGTCCTCCTCGGAGGACCCGGCCCTGCGGGAACTCGAACCGCGCGTGGCCGAGGCCGTTGCCGTGCTCTCCGACGTCGGCGGCGAACTGGGCGCCTACCTGGACAAGCTCGACGCCGACCCGGCCCGCCTGGAGCAGGTGCTGGCCCGGCAGGCCGAGCTCAAGCAGCTCACCAAGAAGTACGCGGCCGACGTCGACGGGGTGCTGGCCTGGGCGGAGGACGCCCGCTCGCGGCTGTCCGGAATGGACACCTCCGAGGAGGCGCTGGCCGCGCTGGCGGCCCGCCGCGACGAGCTCGCGGTGGAACTCGCCGAACACGCCAAGGTGCTCAGCGCGGCCCGCGCCGAAGCAGCCGTGCGCCTGGCCGACGCGGTCTCGGAGGAGCTGTCCGGACTGGCGATGGCGCAGGCCAAGCTGCAGGTCCTGGTGCACGCCAAGGAAGCCGAGGACGGCGACCCGAACGGGATCCCGGTCGACGACCGCAGGCTGCACGCCGGGCCGGAGGGCGTCGACGAGGTCGAGCTCCAGCTCGTCGCGCACTCCGGAGCGCCCGCGCTGCCGATCCACAAGGGCGCCTCGGGCGGTGAGCTCTCCCGCGTCATGCTGGCGCTGGAGGTCGTGCTCGCCGACGCGGACACCGTGCCCACGCTCGTCTTCGACGAGGTCGACGCCGGTGTCGGCGGTCGCGCGGCCGTGGAGATCGGACGTCGGCTGGCCCGGCTCGCGCGCACCCACCAGGTCGTCGTGGTCACCCACCTCCCGCAGGTCGCGGCGTTCGCCGACCGGCACCTGGTGGTCGACAAGGGCCAGGTGGACGGCGGTCTCACCAAGAGCGACGTGCGCCTGGTCGCCGACGAGCGCCGAGTGGTGGAGCTCGCGCGCATGCTCGCGGGCATGGAGTCGACCGAGACCGGTCGTGCGCACGCCGAAGAGCTGCTCGAGACCGCGAAGACCTACAAGCTAACGCAAGAGAAGTTCGGCCGAAAGAACAAGAGCGGCAAGGCCTCCAAGTAGCTCTGTGGTCGCCCTGCTTGACGGTGCGGGTGGCGGAACCTCAGACGCCGTCTGGCTCCGGGATCCGAGACTCGAGTATGAACGGATACGCGGCGCTACGGCTGTCCTCGCCAGACGACGTCTGAGAACCCGCGGCGGCGCGAGTTGGTTGCTCGGGACAAGGAGAAAGCGACTGCGTCGCTTGCCTGACGGCTGGGCCGACATGAACGACTAGGCCGAAAGGTTCTTTGTGCGCTGCGGCATATGGCGCAGTGGTTTCGGCGTGGCGCGGCCACGATCGGTGATTGGTTTGTCACCATCGGCTCATGAAAATCAGCGGACTGCTGACTCGACAGCAGGAGGACCTGCCCGGTCTCGCCGGGGTCGCCAGGGTGGAACGCCGCTCCGGTGATCTGCCACGCCGGGTCCGCGCCGGTGACATCGCGGTGATCGACCACGCCGACCTGGATCGGCGCAGCGCCGAGGCACTGGTGGCGGCCGGGGTGATCGGTGTGGTCAACGCCGCCCCGTCGATCTCCGGGCGCTACCCGAACCTCGGCCCGGAGGTGCTGCTCGCCGCCGGGATCGCGCTCGTCGACGGCGTCGGAAGCGACATCCTCAACCAGGTCAAGGACGGCGCGAAGATCCGCCTGTTCGAGGGCGGCGTCTTCGCCGGGGAACGCGAGCTGGGGCGCGGCGTCGAGCAGGACGCCAACTCGGTCGCCGACCAGCTCATCGAGGCCAAGGCCGGGATGTCCACGCAGCTGGAGGCGTTCTCCGCCAACACCATCGAGTTCCTGCGCACCGAGCGCACGCTGATCCTCGACGGCATCGGCGTTCCCGCGCTCTCCGGTTCCATGGAGGGTCGGCAGGTGCTGGTGGTCGCGCCCGGTTACGGCCACGCCGACGACCTGCGCACCCTCAAGCGCTACATCCGCGAGTACAAGCCGGTGCTGATCGGCGTCGAGGGCGGCGCCGACTCCCTGCAGCGCGCCGGATACAAGCCGGACGTCATCGTCGCCGCCCCGGACACCGTCAGCACCGCCACGCTGCGCAGCGGTGCCGAACTGGTCATCCCCGCGCACCTGGACGGGCACGCGCCCGGCCTGGAGCGCATCCAGGACCTCGGCGTGGGCGCGATGACCTTCCCCGCCTCCGGCAACCCGGAGGACCTCGCGCTGCTGCTGGCCGACGCGCACCAGGCGAGCCTGGTGGTGACCGTCGGGTTCCAGGCCACGCTCAGCGAATTCCTCGACCGCGGCCGCTCGGGTTCGAACCCGTCGACGTTCCTGACCCGGCTTCGGCTGGGCAGCAAGGTCATCGACGGCCCGGCAGTCGCCGCGCTGCAGCGCAGCCGCACGCCGATGTCGGCCGTGGTGCTGCTGGTGCTGGCGGTGCTGCTGGTGGTCGCCGTGGCGCTGCTGGTGTCCGGGCTCGGCGCCGCCGCCATGAGCCAGATGGCCGACACCGCCGGTGTCGTGTCGGCCTACTTCAAGGGGCTGTTCTCGTGATCACGCTGCGCTACCACATCATCTCGATCGCCGCGGTCTTCCTCGCGCTGGCCGTGGGCGTGGTGCTGGGCACCAGCTCGGTCAGCGAAGGCCTGCTGACGGCTATGAGCGGGGAGAAGCAGGAGCTGCGCGCTCAGGTCGACGAGTTGGGTGCCGAGCGCGCCCAGCTCAAGGCCCAGGCCGACGCCGCCGACCAGTTCGACACGACCATCGCGCCGATGGCCGTGCGGGATCAGCTCGCCGGTCGCAGCGTCGTGGTGATCAGCTCCGCCGACACCGACGACGGCCAGCGCACCGCGATGACCAAGCTGCTGCGCGACTCCGGCGCCGACATCACCGGTGAGGTTCGCCTCGGCGAGGCGCTCACCGACCCGGACCGCACCGACCAGCTGCGCGGCGTCGTCACCCAGCTGCTGCCCGCCGGGGTCCAGCTGCCCACGGCGGCGGACCCGGGCACCCTCGCCGGCGGACTGATCGGCCCGCTGACGCTGGTCAACCCGCAGACCGGGCAGCCGCAGGCCGCCGACGACGCCCGCGCGGCGGCGCTGTCCGGCCTGGCCGGTGGCGGCTACGCGACCGCGTCGGAGGGACTGCGTCCCGCGCAGCTGGCGGTGGTGCTCACCGGCGGTCGCGTGGAGGGCGACAACGCGGCGGACCGGGCGACGGCGCTGGCGCGCTTCGCCACCCAGATCGACCGCTCCGGGCAGGGCGCTGTCCTGGCCGGTACGACCGGGTCCGCCGACGGGCGCGGTGCGGTCGGCGTGGCGCGCGTGGACCCGGCGATGTCGTCGAGCCTTTCCACGGTGGACAACGCGGAGACCGGTGCCGGTCGAGTGGCGGTCGTGATGGCCGCCCGCGAGCAGGCGGACCGGCAGGCCGGGCACTACGGTGTGGCCAGCAGCGCGCAGGGGCCCGTGCCGGGCACCCGCGGCGCTTCGTGACCCGCGGGTTCGCCCCTGGTCGTGCGCGGTTCACCGAGACGTCACGGTTGACCGGCCGGTAGGCCGCCGGATGGCGGTTGACCCGGCCGGTTCGCGTTTTCCAGGTAGGGCGGGTCTCGGTGCGGGCCTCGACCGTCGTGCGTTAGGCTGGAATTCCGTGGGAGCGACGGATCCAGCCGTCCTGCCAGCGCAGAAATCCAGCCAGGCGACGGCTTGACCACGGGGAGCTTTTCTTGGTGCCGCAAGCACGCACTATCAAGCATGTTTTCGTAACGGGGGGCGTTGCCTCGTCGTTGGGGAAGGGGCTCACGGCGTCCAGCCTGGGCGAACTGCTCACCTCCCGCGGCCTGCGGGTGACCATGCAGAAGCTCGACCCTTACCTGAACGTCGATCCGGGGACGATGAACCCCTTCCAGCACGGTGAGGTGTTCGTCACCGAGGACGGCGCCGAGACCGACCTGGACATCGGTCACTACGAGCGGTTCTTGGACCGCGATCTGACCCGCAACGCCAACGTCACCACCGGCCAGGTGTACTCCGCGGTCATCGCCAAGGAGCGCCGCGGCGAGTACCTGGGCGACACGGTGCAGGTCATCCCGCACATCACCGACCAGATCAAGGCCCGCATCCGGGCCATGGCCGAGCCCGACGAGAACGGCGTCACGCCTGACGTGGTGATCACCGAGGTCGGTGGCACCGTCGGCGACATCGAGTCGCTGCCGTTCCTGGAGGCCTGCCGCCAGGTCCGCCACGACGTGGGCCGGGACAACTGCTTCTTCCTGCACGTCTCGCTGGTGCCGTACCTGGCGCCGTCGGGCGAGCTCAAGACCAAGCCCACCCAGCACTCGGTGGCGGCGCTGCGCAACATCGGCATCCAGCCGGACGCGCTGGTCTGCCGCGCCGACCGCGAGCTGCCCTCCGACCTCAAGCGCAAGATCGCGCTGATGTGCGACGTCGACACCGACGGCGTGGTGGCCTGCCCGGACGCGCCGTCGATCTACGACATCCCGAAGGTGCTGCACAGCGAGGGCCTGGACGCCTACATGGTGCGCAGGCTCGGCCTGCCGTTCCGCGACGTCGACTGGTCGGTGTGGGGCGACCTGCTGGACCGGGTGCACAACCCGTCCGAGCGGGTGCGCATCGCGCTGGTCGGCAAGTACGTCGACCTGCCCGACGCGTACCTGTCGGTGACCGAAGCCCTGCGCGCGGGCGGGTTCGCCCACCACGCCAAGGTGCAGATCTCCTGGGTCGGTTCGGACACCTGCGAGACCGACTCCGGCGCGGCGCAGGCCCTGGCCGGCGTGGACGGCGTGCTGATCCCGGGCGGGTTCGGCGTGCGCGGCATCGAGGGCAAGCTCGGCGCCATCCGCTACGCGCGGACCAACAACATCCCGGTCCTCGGGTTGTGCCTGGGCCTGCAGTGCATGGTGATCGAGGCGGCCCGGTCGCTGGGCGGTCTGGAACGCGCGAACTCCACCGAGTTCGAGGAGCCCTGCCAGCACCCGGTGATCAGCACCATGGCCGACCAGCACGACGTGATCTCGGGTGATCGGGACATGGGCGGCACGATGCGGCTGGGTTCCTACCCGGCGAAGCTGGGCGAGGGCTCGATCGTCGCCCAGGCCTACGGCACCACCGAGGTCCACGAGCGGCACCGGCACCGCTACGAGGTCAACAACTCCTACCGGGACCGGCTGAGCAAGGCCGGCGTGGTCTTCTCCGGCACCTCGCCCGACGACCGCCTGGTCGAGTTCGTCGAGCTGGACCGCGAGATCCACCCGTTCTTCGTGGGCACGCAGGCGCACCCGGAGCTCAAGAGCCGTCCGACCCGCCCGCACCCGCTGTTCGCGGCGTTCGTGAAGGCGGCCATCGACTACCAGGCGGCCGAGCGGCTCCCGGTGGAGCTGGAGACGGCCGCTCCGGAGCCGGAGTCCGAACCCGCCGGAGCTTGATTCATCGCAGGTGAGCGGCCCGCACGACCGGTGACGGTGGTGCGGGCCGCTTCATCGGCGGGCGATCGGCTCTAGGGTGGTCCTCGTGGAGACCACGGGTAGCGGTGTCGCGCGCACCAACGGAGAGCACGAGTTCACCACGCTGGCCAGCGAAGACGTCTACGTCGGGCGGATCCTGGCGCTGCGGGCGGACGAAGTGGGCATGCCCGGCGGAGGTCACGCCCGCAGAGAGGTCGTCGAGCACTACGGCGCCGTGGCCATCGCCGCGATCGACGAGCAGGACCGGGTCGTCCTGGTCCACCAGTACCGCTATCCGGTCGGCCGCAGGCTGTGGGAGCTCCCCGCCGGTCTGCTGGACGTGGCCGGCGAGCCGCCGGTGCGCACCGCGCAGCGCGAGCTCGCCGAGGAGGCGGGACTGGCCGCCGAGGACTGGTCGGTGCTGGTCGACGTGGCCACGTCGCCGGGCTTCACCGACGAGGTGGTGCGCGTGTTCCTGGCCACCGGGCTGTCCGAGGCGACCCGTCCCGACGCCGTCGGCGACGAGGAAGCGGACCTGGTCATCGAGCGGTTCCCGCTGGCGGAGGCGGTGCGGATGGCGTTCGCGGGGGAGATCGTGAACGGTCCCGCGGTGGCCGGTCTGCTGGCCGCCAAGGCGGCCCGCGACGGTGTCGCGCAGACCCGCCCGGCCGACGCCGAGTGGATCGACCGCCCGCTGCGATTCGCCGCCCGGTGAAGGGTTTCGAGTCGCTGCCGCCGGGGTTGCGCACCGCCGTCGGCGAATACCTCGACCACCTCGCGGTCGAGCGCGGAACCGCGCGCAGCACGCTGGACTCCTACGCCCGCGACCTGCGCAGGTACGCGGAATTCCTGATGACCCGAGGCGTTTCCGGGCTCGGTGAGGTGCGCACCGAGCACCTGGCGGAGTTCCTGGCGCAGCTGCGCGAAGGCGTCGAAGGCCGGCCGCCGCTGGCGTCGTCCTCGGCGGCGCGGGCGCTGGTGGCCGCGCGCGGCCTGCACCGGTTCGCGCACGCCGAGGGCAGGATCGCCGTCGACGTGGCGCGCGAGGTCGCCCCGCCGAGCCCGCCGAAGCGGCTGCCGAAGGCGCTGTCGGTCGACGACGTGGGACGGCTGCTGGAGCACTCCGGCGGCGACGATCCGCGAGGGCTGCGGGACAGGGCGCTGCTGGAACTGCTGTACTCGACCGGAGCCCGCATCTCCGAGGCGGTCGGGCTCGACGTCGACGACATCGACCGCACCGACCGGACCGTTCTGCTGGACGGAAAGGGCGGCAGGCAGCGGCTCGTGCCGATCGGGCGTCCCGCGCTGGCGATGCTGGAGGCGTACCTGGTGCGGGCGCGGCCCGTGTTGGTGGCGCGCGGGCGAGGCAGTTCGGCGGTGTTCCTGAATTCGCGCGGAACCGGACTTTCTCGCCAAAGCGCGTGGAACGCGTTGAAAACAGCTGCGCAACGGGCGGGAATCGCGGAAACGGTTTCACCGCACGTGCTGCGCCATTCCTTCGCCACGCACCTGGTCGAAGGAGGGGCTGATGTGCGCGTGGTGCAGGAGTTGCTGGGGCACGCTTCGGTGACGACGACGCAGGTGTACACGCTGGTCACGGTCAACACGCTTCGGGAGGTCTACGCCACGGCACATCCGCGCGCGCACCTTTCGGGGTGAGATCACCGCTTGCGCATGCGCGCGTTCACCGAAAGCGGTAGATCTTCATCACACGAACATCACGAACTTCCGCCGACCCAATTACCGACACGACGGCGAGGCACGTTGCCGCAGGTCGTTTGAGCGACTTAGGCTGCGATCGATCGCCACCGGTACCGAAGGAGTCAGATCGCCATGTCGTTGCCGCATCCTTCCGCCGCCCGGCGGCCTCGGGGCGCGGTCGACCTGAGCATCGCCCCCGAGACCACGGGTCCTGCGGCCAACGCCGATCAGAACCAGGACGCCCGCGGTCTCGGTCCCACCGGTCGGCCGCTCCGGTACATCCCCGAACCTCCGCTGCTGGACGAGCACGGTCCCGCTTCGGTGCTGGCGATGTGCAACCAGAAGGGCGGCGTCGGCAAGACCACTTCGACGATCAACCTCGGTGCCGCGCTCGCTGAACACGGGCGCCGGGTGCTGCTGGTGGATTTCGACCCGCAGGGCGCGCTTTCGGTCGGCCTCGGCGTTCAGCCGCACCAGCTCGACCAGACGATCTACAACGTCATCATGGAGCGCGGGGTCGCCGTCGAGGACGTGGTGCGCCGCACCACCGTCGAGGGCATGGACCTGCTGCCCAGCAACATCGACCTCTCCGCCGCCGAGGTGCAGCTGGTCACCGAGGTCGGCCGCGAGCAGACCCTGCACCGCGTGCTGCGGCAGTCGATCGAGGAGTACGACTACATCCTGGTGGACTGCCAGCCCTCGCTCGGCCTGCTCACGGTGAACGCGCTGGCGGCCGCCGACGGCGTCATCATCCCGCTCGAGTGCGAGTTCTTCAGCCTGCGCGGGGTGGCGCTGCTGATCGACACCATCGAGAAGGTGCGCGAGCGGCTGAACCCGAAGCTGGAGATCAGCGGCATCCTGGCGACGATGTTCGACCCGCGCACGTTGCACTCCCGCGAGGTCATGCAGCGCGTGGTGGAAGCGTTCGGCGACGTCGTCTACGACTCGGTGATCAACCGGACGGTGCGGTTCCCGGAGACCACGGTCGCCGGTGAGCCGATCACCAGGTGGGCGCCGCGTTCCGCGGGAGCCCAGGCGTACCGGGCGCTGGCCCGCGAGGTGATCGCTCGATGACGCGTCGGGTCGCCCTGCCCGGGGCCGCTGAACTGTTCCGTACTACTGTGCCTCGGACGGATCAGGCCTCCGCGCCGCAGGAGGACCCGACGCCGCCCGCCCCGGTCAAGGAGCAGGGGCGAGCGAGGTCGGCGGGTTCCGGTCGGCGCAAGCACGATTCGAAGATCACCGTGTACGTGTCCGACGAGGAGTTGCTGGGTTTGGAGCAGGCTCGGCTCGCGTTGCGGGCGGACCACGGCATCGCCGTGGACCGCGGTCGCGTCGTGCGCGAGGCGATCGCGGTGCTGCTGGCCGACTTCACCGAGCACGGTGCGGACTCGGTGCTGGTGCGGCACCTGCGGGAGTCCGGCGAGTGACCGATGCCCCGCAACCCGGCGCCGAACTCGCACCGTCCGACGCCGGGGTCGATGCAGCACAACAGGATTCCTCGTTAGCTGAGGCCGAAGCGCAGCCCGGTGACGGGAAGTTCACCGTGCGGCTGGAGAACTTCGAGGGTCCCTTCGACCTGCTGCTCCAACTGATCTCCGCGCACGAGCTCGACGTCACCGAGGTGGCGCTGCACAAGGTCACCGACGAGTTCATCGCCTACACCCGCACGCTCGGTGAGCACTGGGACCTGGACGAGACCACCGAGTTCCTGGTGGTCGCCGCGACCCTGCTGGACCTCAAGGCCGCCCGGCTGCTGCCCGCCGCCGACGTCGAGGACGAGGCCGACCTCGCGCTGCTGGAAGCCCGCGACCTGCTGTTCGCGCGGTTGCTGCAGTACCGCGCCTACAAGCAGGTGGCCGCGCTGTTCGCCGAGCTGGAAGCCGGTGCGCTGCGCCGCTACCCGCGCTCGGTGTCGGTGGAGGAGCGCTACGAGAACCTGCTGCCGGAGGTGGTGATCGGCGTCGACCCGCAGCGGTTCGCCGAGATCGCCGCGTCGGTGTTCCGGCCGAAACCGCCGCCCACGGTGTCGCTGGACCACATCCACCAGCACGGGGTGTCGGTGCGCGAGCACGCCGCCCTGCTGCGGGTGCGGCTGGCGGAGAAGGGCACGTTGACCTTCACCGACCTGGTGTCGGACTGCGGGCACACCGTCGAGGTGGTGGCCAGGTTCCTGGCCCTGCTGGAGCTGTACCGGGAGAAGGTCGTGCAGTTCGAGCAGGACAGCCCGCTCGGCGAGCTGCAGGTGAGCTGGGTCGGCGGCAGCATCGCCCAGGCGCAGGCCGAGGCCGAGGCGCAGCGAGCCAACCGGGAAGAAGAGGAGTACGGCTGATGGCCGCCGAAGCGGAACCCGAAGTCGACGCGCAGCCGGACGAGGTGACGGGTCCGGAGGGTGCCGAGGTGGGCGGCGAAGCTCCCGCCGAACCCGCACCGGAGGCGGCTGCCGATGAGGCGGTGGAGACCACCGGGGCTCCCGACCTCACCGCCGATTCCGAGCTGGATGCCGCGCTGGAGGCGTTGCTGCTGGTCGTGGACGTGCCGGCGGGGGACGAGCTGCTCGCGGAGACGCTGGAGCAGCCGGTCGCCCGGGTCCGATCCGCGCTGCGGAGGCTTTCCGAGGGCTACGCGGAGAGCGAGCGCGGCATCGAGCTGCGCTACGTCGGTGACGGCTGGCGCTTCTACTCGCGCGAGAAGTACGCGCCCTACGTCGAGCGCTACCTGCTCGACGGGCAGCGGACCAAGCTGACCCGCGCTGCGCTGGAGACCCTCGCGGTGATCGCCTACCGGCAGCCGGTGACGCGCTCCCGCGTCGCGGCGGTACGGGGTGTGAACGTGGACGGCGTCATCCGTACCCTTGTGGGGCGCGGCCTGATTAGCGAGGCCGGCACCGACCCGGAGACGGGCGGCATCCTGTACTGCACGACCGAGCTGTTCCTGGAACGGCTGGGGCTGTCGTCGCTCAAGGACCTGCCGCCGCTCGCACCCCTGTTGCCCGAAGTGGATTCGATCGATGACGTCTGAACGCCGTTCCCCCTCCAGTGCCGCGAAGGACCCCAACGAAGAGGGGGTGCGCCTGCAGAAGGTGCTGTCGCAGGCCGGTGTCGCGTCTCGGCGGGCGGCCGAGGAGATGATCGTCGAGGGCCGCATCGAGGTCAACGGCGAGGTCGTCATGGAGCTGGGCCGTCGCGTCGACCCGGAGACCGCGGTGATCCACGTCGACGGCAGCCGGGTGATGACCAACAGCAACCTGACGCACCTGCTGCTGAACAAGCCCGCCGGGATCCTGTGCACCATGTCCGACGACAAGGGACGTCCGTGCATCGGTGACTACCTGCGGGAGCGCCAGGGCAAGCTGTTCCACGTGGGGCGCCTGGACCAGGACACCGAGGGTCTGCTGCTGATCACCAACGACGGTGAGCTCGCCAACCGGCTGATGCACCCGTCGTACAAGGTGCGCAAGACCTACATGGCCGAGGTGCTGGGACCGATCCCGAAGGACCTCGGGCAGCGGCTGCGCGAGGGCGTGGAGCTGGAGGACGGCCCGGTCAAGGTGGACCGCTTCAAGCTGGTCGACCAGAACCAGAACCGCGCGCTGGTGGAGATCGTGCTCCACGAGGGCCGCAAGCGCATCGTGCGCCGGCTGCTCAAGCACGTCGGACACCCGGTGCAGCGACTGGTGCGCACCCGCATCGGCGACGTGCAGCTCACCACCGAGCGCCAGGGCGCGATCCGCCCCCTCAACGGCCAGGAGGTCGCGTCCCTCTACAAGATCGTCGACATGTGAGCTTCCGCTGAAGAAGAATCCGCGGCCGGGAAATCCCGGCCGCGGATTCTTCTTCCAGGGGGTGAACCGCTCACGCGGTTTGGGGCTTGCGCATCAGGACCGCGCGGGCGAGTGGCTCGACGACGCGGGCCGCGACCGGGCCGATGATGGCCATGAGCAGGACGTAGGCGGTGGCCAGGGCCGCGAGTTCGCCGTCGACCGCGCCGGAGGACACCGCCAGGCCCGCGATGACGATGGAGAACTCGCCGCGCGCCACCAGGGCCGCGCCCGCGCGCAGCCGGCCCATCCGGGCCACGCCCTGCATGCGGGCCGCGATCCACCCGGTGAGGACCTTCGTGGCGCAGGTCAGCACGGCCAGGCCCAGCGCGATCGGCAGCACCGGCGGGATCTGGACGGGATCGGTGTTGAGGCCGAAGACGACGAAGAACACCGCGGCGAACAGGTCGCGCAGCGGCTCGAGCATGCGGGTCGCGTTCTGCGCCGTGGACCCGGAGATCGCGATGCCGAGCAGGAACGAGCCGACCGCGGCCGAGACCTGCAGCTCGGAGGCCAGCCCGGCCACCAGCAGCGCGGCACCCAGCAGCCGCAGCAGGAACACTTCGGGGTCGGGGCTGTCCACGATCGCCGAGACGTACTTGCCGAAGCGCAGCGCGATCAGCAGCACCACGGTGATCACCAGCAGCGAGATGCCGACCGCGGTCAGACCGCCGACGAAGCTCACCCCGGCCAGCAGCGCGGTGAGGATCGGCAGGTAGACGGCCATCGCGAGGTCTTCGAAGACCAGGATCGACAGGATCACCGGCGTCTCGCGGTTACCGAGCCTGCCCAGGTCGCCGAGGACCTTGGCCACGATGCCCGACGAGGAGATGTAGGTGACGCCGGCCATCGCCAGCGCTGCGATCGGGCCCCAGCCCAGCATGAGCGCCACGAGCGCTCCGGGAGCGGCGTTGAGCACGATGTCGATCAGCCCGGCCACCCAGGAGCGGCGCAGTCCGGTGACCAGTTCGCCCGCGGAGTACTCCAGCCCCAGTAAGAGCAGCAGGAGCACCACGCCGATCTCGGAGGCGATGTGGGTGAATGGCTGGATGCCGTGCAGCGGGATCAACCCACCGGTGCCGAACGCGACTCCACCGAGCAGGTACAGCGGGATCGGTGATATGCCGATCTTCCACGCGAGTCTCCCGAGGATGCCGAGACCGAAGAACACCGCTCCCAGCTCGATAAGGGAGATCGCCGTGTCGTGCACCGTGTTTCCTCTCGCGTGTTCCCTGCGTATGGAGTTGTGACGGTCGGTCGGCGTCGACCTCCGCCGGCTCAGCCCTGGGTGAGGATCTCCCCGGCCGCCCGCAGCCCTTCGGCCGTGCCCACCACGACCACCAGGTCACCGGCGGCGAAGACGAAGTCCGGCCGCGGCGACGGGTGGACGACGCTCTCCCGCACCACCGCGACGATCGACACCGAGGTGCGGGTGCGCATCTCGGTGTCGCCCAGCTCGCGGCCGGCGTAGGGCGAACCGGCGGGGACCGGCAGCTGCCAGGTGGTCACCCCGGCGACCTCCCGCTGCTGCTCGGAGAGCTTCGACACCAGCTGAGGCGCCCCCAGCAGACCGGCCAGCGTGCTGGTCTCGGTACTGGACAGCTCGACCGAGGCGGCGACCTTGTCCGGGTCCTCGTGGTCGGAGACGATCAGCTCGAAACGCCCGTCCCGATAGGTGATCACCCCGACGCGGTGACCAGATCCAGTGGTGAAGTCCTGGCGCGTGCCGAGCCCCGGCAGCGGAGTCACAGTTACGTCCACTCGTGGAACCCTAAAGGGCTTCACGTCTATTCCTTGATCCGCCCGGAGGAGTCCCGGTCTCGGTCCGGTTCCGATCCCGAACCGGACGCGATTGGGATTCACCGGTGGCGGCCAGGCAGAATGGTTGGTTGGTTCCGGCGATCCGCCGGGAAGGATTCTGCGAACGGGGAGGAACGGCGACGTGGCGCAGGCCAGGCTTCGTGGAGTAGTGGCTCTCGACGGACCGTCGGGTACCGGCAAGTCCACGGTGTCGAAGAAGTTGGCGGCGGCTCTCGGCGCGACCTACCTCGACACCGGTGCCATGTACCGGGCCGTGACGCTCGCGGTGCTGCGCGCGGGGATCGACCCCACCGACGCCGCAGCGGTGACCCGGGTGGCCCGCGCCGCAGAGCTGGGCATGGGAACCGACCCGCTCGCGCCTGCCGTGCGGCTCGACGGCGCGGACGTGGAACCGGAGATCCGCGGTCCCGAGGTCACCGCCGCCGTCTCGGCGGTCTCCGCGGTGCCCGAGGTCCGCGAGCTGCTGGTGGCGATGCAGCGCGAGCTGATCGGCGTCGCGATCGACGATCCGGGCGGCATGGTCGTCGAAGGCCGCGACATCGGCACGGTCGTCGTGCCGGACGCAGGTCTGAAGGTGTACCTGACGGCCTCCCCGGACGCGCGCGCCGCGCGCCGGACCGCGCAGGACGCCTCCGACGGCCGCGAGAGCGACCTGCGCAGCACCCACGCCGATGTGCAGCGCCGCGACGCGCTGGACTCCGGCCGCAAGGTGGCGCCGCTGCGCCAGGCCGAGGACGCCGTCGAGGTCGACACCACCGACCTCGACATCGCGGGGGTGCTCGAACAGCTCACCAAGCTCGTGGAGTCGCGCGGGCTGCTGGGAGGTGCGGCATGAGCGCGGAGCTTCCCGAGGGCACCTCGGCCGGCCTGCACCGCGTGGCCCGGTGGATCTCGCGCTGGCCGCTGCGGCTGCCGTTCCGCGTGAAGGTGCGCGGTCGCGAGCGGATCCCGCGCAGCGGTCCGGTGGTCCTGGTGGCCAACCACAGCTCGCTGCTGGACGGTCCGCTGCTGCTGGGAATGGTTCCGCGCCCGATGGTGTTCCTGATCAAGCAGGAGATGTTCAGCGGTGCGCTGGGCTGGTTCCTGACCCGCATCGGGCAGATCGGCGTCCGGCGCGGTGAACCCGATCGAACTCCGCTGCTGACCGCGGTCCGCGTGCTCAAGGGCGGCGGTGTGGTCGGGGTGTTCCCCGAGGGCACGCGCGGTTCCGGGGAGATCGACAACGCCCAGCACGGGGCGGCGTGGCTCGCGCGCGCTTCGGGGGCGCAGATCCTGCCGGTGGC
Organism: Saccharopolyspora sp. NPDC049357; assembly: GCF_040677225.1. Taxonomy (NCBI): domain Bacteria; kingdom Bacillati; phylum Actinomycetota; class Actinomycetes; order Pseudonocardiales; family Pseudonocardiaceae; genus Saccharopolyspora; species Saccharopolyspora sp. NPDC049357. The sequence continues at coordinate 20,450 of NZ_JBFAQJ010000039.1, forward strand.
GTGCCGGGGCACCCGACGTCCCGAAGGCTCGGGCCGTAGGCTGTTGCCCAGGATCGACGTGTTGTTCGGGGAGCCGATTTCCCCGGCGGGCGGCAAGGGCCGCGCCGGGCTGGTGGCGGCCACCGAGACCGTCCGCAACGAACTGGTCGCGCTGATCGCCGAGTTGGATCGGCAGGTCGCCGACCGGACCAATGACGATGTGAGAGGTAAACGAGCGTGACCGACGAGTCGCTGGAGGACCTGGACGGCACGTGGTCCGACGAGTCCGAATGGGCGGAGTTCGACGAGGCCGCCGCGCAGGGCGACGAGGCGCCGCCGAAGCCGCAGCCGGTCCTGGCCGTGGTCGGGCGCCCCAACGTGGGCAAGTCCACCCTGGTCAACCGCCTGCTGGGGCGTCGTGAGGCCGTCGTGCAGGACACCCCGGGCGTGACCCGGGACCGCGTCGCCTACGACGCGCTGTGGAGCGGTCGCCGCTTCACCGTGGTCGACACCGGTGGTTGGGAGCCCGATGCCAAGGGCCTGCAGAGCGCGGTGGCGGCCCAGGCCGAGCTGGCCATGCACACCGCCGACGCGATCGTGCTGGTCGTCGACGCCAAGGTCGGCGCCACCGCCACCGAGGAAGCCGTGGCCCGCGTGCTGCGCCGCTCGAAGCGGCCGGTGATCGTGGTGGCCAACAAGGTCGACGACGAGCGAGGCGTGGCCGACGTGCACTCGCTGTGGTCGCTGGGCTTGGGCGAGCCGATGCCGGTCAGCGGTCTGCACGGGCGAGGCTCGGGCGACCTGCTGGACAGGGTGCTGGAGGCGCTGCCGGAAACCCCGCGCGAGGTCTTCGGCGCCACCGGCGGACCCCGCCGCGTCGCGCTGGTCGGCAAGCCCAACGTCGGCAAGTCCAGCCTGCTCAACAAGCTCACCGGCGAGGACCGCTCGGTGGTGCACGACGTCGCCGGCACCACCGTGGACCCGGTCGACTCGCTGGTCGAGCTCGACGGCCAGGTGTGGCGCTTCGTCGACACCGCCGGCCTGCGCAAGCGGGTCAAGACCGCCAGCGGCACCGAGTACTACGCGTCGCTGCGCACCAAGGCCGCCATCGAGGCCGCCGAGGTCGCGATCGTGCTGGTCGACGGTTCGGAGCCGATCAGCGAGCAGGACCTGCGGGTGATCACGATGGTGGTCGAGGCGGGGCGCGCGCTGGTGCTGGCCTACAACAAGTGGGACAAGGTCGACGACGACCGCCGCAATCAGCTGGAGAAGGAGATCGACCGCGAGCTGGTGCGGGTGCGCTGGGCGGAGCGGGTCAACGTCTCGGCGCTGACCGGCCGCTCGGTGGCCAAGCTGGCTCCGCAGCTGCGCACCGCGCTGGACTCCTGGGACACCCGGGTCTCCACCGGTCGCCTCAACGGCTGGCTCAACGAGCTCGTCGCGGCCAACCCGCCGCCGGCGCGCAGCGGTCGTCAGCCGAAGATCCTCTTCGCCACCCAGGCGCAGACCCGGCCGCCGACGATCGTGCTGTTCACCACCGGCTTCCTGGAGGCCGGCTACCGGCGGTTCCTGGAGCGCAAGTTCCGCGAGACCTTCGGGTTCGTCGGCAGCCCGGTGCGGATCTCGGTGCGGGTGCGCGAGCGCAAGGCCAAGGGCAAGCGCGGCTGAGCAACTCGCCTCTCTCAGCGGTGCGGTAGCAGGTCGAGCAGGCGGCGAGGGCCGCGTGTTCGGGTGGTGCGTGCGCTGAGGACATCCGCTGCCGTTAGTCTGCTGGCGACCCTCGGGAACGGCGGAGGTGAACCGAGAGGTGGCGGCAACCGACGGCGGCGGGCCGATCCGGGTCGTGCTGGCCGACGACGAGCCGATGCTGCGACGCGGGCTCAAGGTCATGCTGGAGAGCAGCGGCACCATCGAGGTGGTGTCCGAGGCCGGTGACGGTCACGGACTGCTCTCCGAGGTGCGCGCGCACCGGCCGCACGTCGCCCTGATCGACGTCCAGATGCCGGGCAAGGACGGGCTCACCGCGCTGCGCGAGGTGGTGCGGTTGCCCGAGCCACCCGCGTCCGCCGTGCTGACCACGTTCGACCTCGACGACTACGTCGCCGACGCGCTGCGCTTCGGCGCTCAGGGGTTCCTGCTCAAGGACGCCGAGCCGGAGGTGCTGGTGCGCGCGGTGCAGGACCTGGCCGCGGGCGGTGCGGTGCTGGATCCGCGGATCACCGCGCGACTGCTGCCCCGGCTGCGCGCCACCAGCGACAACGCCCGTGAGCTCGACCTGGTCAAGGCGTTGTCCGCGCGGGAGCGGCAGGTGCTGCAACTGCTCGCCGACGGCCGTTCCAACGCCGACATCGGCTCCCGGCTGGGACTGACCGAGGCGACCGTGAAGAGCTACGTCTCCACCGTCCTGTCCAAGCTCGGCGCGCAGAACCGGGTGCAGGCCGCTCTGATCGCGCAGCGGGTCGCCGGGGTCGGCGGTGAGCGGTGAACGGCGTGAACTGGCGGTTCTGGGGCCTGGAGGTCCTGGCGGTCGGTCTGCCCGTCGCCGCCGTCATCGCCGCCCCGGACCCGATGGGCTACGAGGTCCTGTCCGGGTTGGCCGCGGGGCTGCTGCTGCCGTTGCGGCACCGGTGGCCCCGGCTGACCGTGCTGCTGTGCATGCCCGCGATGGCCGGTGGCCTGGGCTGGGCGGCGATCCTGGTGGCGATGTTCCGCCTAGGACGGGTGCGCACCAAGCCGCTCGAACTGGCCGGGTGGGTTCTGCTGACCTGCGTGGTCGCCGTCACGCCCGTGCTGATCACGCAATCGCTGACACCCGGTTCGATCTTGCTGACCCTGGCGTTCGTGGTGCTGTCGGCGGGAGCGCCCGCTGTGCTGGGACTGCTGGTGGCGTTGCGCGAGCAGCTGGCCGAGAGCCTGCAGCGGCTCGCCGACGCCGGTGAGGTGGTCGCGCAGGCCAAGGCCGAGATGGCCAAGTCGGAGGAGCGCGCCCGCATCGCCCGGGAGATCCACGACGCCGTCGGTCACCACGTCACGCTGATCGCGGTCGAGTCCGCCGCGCTCGGTGCGAGCAGCGGCGAGCCGGCCGTGCGCGAGGCCGCCAGGCGGGTGCGCGGGTTGGCCAAGCAGGCGCTGGACGAGATGCGCACGACCCTCGGACTCAGCTCGACCACAGCCGAGGCCGACGCCAGGACGATCACCGACCTCGTGCGCCAGGCGCGGGCGTCCGGTGTGGACGTCGAGCTGACCGGCGAGCTGGAGCACCACGAGGTGCCCGGTGCTGTGGAGCGGGCCGCCTACCGGGTCGTGCAGGAAGCGCTGACCAACGCCTCCAAGCACGCGCCCGGCGCCGGAGTCCGGGTGGACCTGAGCAACCGGGCCGACGCGCTGCGCATCGTGGTCACCAACGACGCCCCGGACGGCGAGCCGATCACCGAGCTCACCGGCGGTGCCGGGCTGGAGGGCCTGTCCGAGCGGATCCGCATGGCCGGCGGCGAGCTGGACGCGGGCCCGTCCGAGGACGGCGGTTTCCGGCTCGTCGCGCTGCTCCCGCAGGAGTCCTAGCGCGCCAACGACGCGCGCAAGAAGTCGACCTGCATGAGCAGGAGGTTCTCGCTGGTCGTCTCGTCGGTGGGCATGTGGCTCACGCCGGCGAGCGGGAGCACCGAGTGCGGGCGCGCGGCTGCGGTCAGCGCCGCTGACAGGCGCAAGCCGTGCGCCAGGACCACGTTGTCGTCCACCGTGCCGTGCACGATCAGCATCGGGCGTTCCAGCTTCGCCGCGTCGCGCAGCAGCGAGTTGGCCTCGTAGACCTCGGGCGCGGTGTTCGGATCGCCCAGGTAGCGCTCGGTGTAGTGGGTGTCGTAGAGCCGCCAGTCCACGACGCCCGCTCCGACGATCGCGGCGTGGAAGACGTCCGGGCGGCGCAGCACGGCCAGTCCGGCGAGGTAGCCGCCGAACGACCAGCCGCGGATCGCCACCCGGTCGAGGTCGAGCTCGGGGTGCTCGGCAGCGGCGGCGTGCAGCGCGTCGACCTGGTCCTGCAGCGGCGGACCGGCCAGGTCACCGGCGATTGCCCGGTCCCAGTCAGGACCGCGACCGGCCATCCCGCGACCGTCGGTGATCAGCACCGCGAAGCCCTGGTCGGCGAACCACTGGGAGGTCAGGTAGCCCTGCTGGCGAGCCAGCACCCGCTGGGCGTGCGGGCCGCCGTAGGGGTCCAGCAGCACCGGCAGCGGCCCGTCCGCCGCGGTGTATCCGCTGGGCAGCAGCAGGGCGCTGCGCAGCTCGCGCTCGCCGAGCCGCAGCAGCCGGACGTTGAGGTCCAGTCCGTGGGCCTCGGCGTGGTTGTCGATCTCGGCGATCGTCCGCGCGCCGCGCCGCACGACCACGCCGGTCCGCGGCCGGTCCAGATCGCTGGTGGCCACGACCAGGACGTCGCCGCCGCGAGTACCGGTATGCACGCCGAAGCCGCTGGTCAGTCGCTCGTGGCCGGTTGCGGTGACGCGGTAGAGGTGCACCTCGGCCGGATCGTCCTCGGAGCCGGAGACCAGCACGTCCTCGGTGCCGATGTCGACGATGCCGCGCACCTGCAGCGGAGGCGCGGTCCACGGCCGGTCGCCGACGACCAGGCGGTAGGCGCCCTCCGCGGCGTCGATGCGCACGAGCTCACCGCCCGGCGTCCACGACGGCCCGCCCGGCTTGATGTCGATCCACTGCGGGTCGGTGTCCCGGTGGATCTCGGTGGTGGTGCCGGCCTCGGTGTCGACGGCCAGCAGCAGCTGGGTTCGCTGGTCTCGGGTCTGCACCGCGATCAGCGGGCGGCCGTGCCGCGACCAGTGCGCCGTGACCAGGTACGGGTAGGTGCTCCGGTCCCACTCGACGGCGACGCGCCGGCCGTCCAGCCCGATCGCGGCGAGCGTGACCTCGGCGTTGGCGGTGCCCGCGGCCGGGTAGCGGGTGGCGACGGGGACGCGGTCGGGGTGGGCGGGATCGCCCAGGTACCAGTGCCGGACCGGGGTTTCGTCGACGCGCGCGACCAGCAGTTCCTCGCCGCTGGGCGCCCACCAGTAGCCGCGGTGGCGGTCCATCTCCTCGGCCGCGATGAACTCGGCGGCTCCCCAGGTGACGTTGTCGCCGTCCGGTTCGGCCAGGGCGCGGTCGCCGGAGCCGTCGGCGGCGATCACGCGGAGCTGACCAGCGGAGAGGTAGGCGATGTGGCGTCCGTCGGGGGAGGGGCGCGGGTCCGCGACCGGCTGCTGGACCGGGAGCTCGCGGGCGTCACCTGTGGAGACGTCGGCGATGAACAGGCGCCCGGACAGGGTGAACACGACCTGCTCGCCGTCGCGGTCGGTGCTGTAGCCGGTGATGCCGGTCGCCCGTTCCCGCGCGCGTTCCCGCCGGGCCTGCTCTTCGGCGGTCACCTGGTCCTCGGCCTGCAGCTTCGCCGGGTCCAGCAGCAACCGCTCGGTTCCGGTGGCGGTGTCCAGCGCCCACAGCGCCGTGGTGCGGTCCGTGCCGCTGGTGGAGCGCAGGAACAGGACGCGCGCGCCGTCGCCGACGACGGTGAAGTTGCGTGGCGCACCGAGGCTGAACCCCTGCGTGCGCGCGCTTCGGCGAGGAAACGATGCGGACGACATGCGAACCAGCCTGCCATCACGCACACCCCGATGCCGCACCAGGTCCGCCGGTCAACCCCGTCGGTGCGTCCACCGAACATCCGGTGGCGCGCGCTCCACCTCCCGGCGACCGGATCCCGGTGCGACGGCGTCCGCCCTCTCCCGCCGCCGGATCCAGGCGGACGGATTTCCATTGAAATCCGGTTCCCCGGTGAGGATCTGACGCTGGGGTGGGGGATTCGTCGGTGTGTTGGGAGGGGGTTCAGGCGGGGGCGGCGGGCATGGTTCGGGGCGATCCAGCAAGGCCCGCAGCGGTTTCCGGGGTTTCCGGGGTGCGCGGGCCGCCGGCCCCGAGACGGATGAGAACTGCACCATGCACCTGTCGATCGTCGTGCCGTGCTTCAACGAGGAGCACGGACTGCAACGGCTGCGCGACGCGCTGGTCGAGGCGCTGTCCGGACACGTCCGGGATTACGAGGTGATCCTGGTCGACGACGGCAGCACCGACCGCACGTTGTCCGAGGCCCGGCGCCTCAGCGAGCACGACCCGCGGTTCCGCTACGTGTCGCTGAGCCGCAACTTCGGCAAGGAACCTGCGATGCTCTGCGGGCTCCGGCACGCCTGCGGCAACCGGGTGGCGCTGCTCGACGCCGATCTGCAGCACCCGCCGCGTCTGCTTCCCCGGATGCTGGTGCTGCTCGACACCGGGTACGACCAGGTCGTCGCGCGGCGCAGCCGATCCGGAGAACGGGCCTGGCGGACCGCGGCCTCGCGCGCCTACTACCGGCTGGCGAGCCGGTGGCTGGACGTGCGGCTGCAGGACGGTGCCGGGGACTACCGGGTGCTGTCGCGACGCGCGGTCGACGCCCTGCTGTCCTTGCCCGAGCACCACCGCTTCTCCAAGGGGCTGTTCGCCTGGATCGGTTTCGACACCGGATGGGTCACCTACCGCAACGTGCCGCGCGAGACCGGTGAGTCGCGGTGGCGGCTGTCCGACCTGGTCGATCACGGCATCGACGGGCTGACCGCGTTCAACGACAAGCCGCTCCGCCCGGCGATCTACCTCGGCCTGCTCGTCGCCGGACTCGGGGGTCTGCTCGCAGCGCTCGCCGATGGCGAGAAGCGCTGGGCCGCACTGCTTCTCGGGTTGGGCGGTGTTCATCTCCTCGTGCTCGGGGTGCTCGGGGAGTACGTCGGTCGCGGTTACGCCGAGTCCCGGCGACGGCCGCACTACCTGGTCAAGGAGACCGGCCCGGTACCGGACCCGCTGCCCGGCGAGCACCGGGTGTGCACCGCGGGACTGGTGTCGTGATGCGGCGGCTGATCGAGTCCTCGCAGTTCGGCCGGTTCGCCATGGTCGGTGGGGTGAACACCGGCGTGCACTGCGCCGTGTACCTGGCGCTGTGGTTGGTGCTGCCGTACCTGGTGGCGCACGCGCTCGCGACCGGCGCGGCGATGGTGTGTTCCTACGCGCTGAACTGCCGGTTCACCTTTCGGGTGCGACCGAGCGGGCGCTCCTTGCTGCTGTTCCCGCTGGCGAGCCTCGTGCTGCTGGGCGTGAGCACCTCGGCGGTGGCGCTCGCGGTGGCGGTGTTCGGGGTCGATCCGAGGCTCGCGCCGCTGGTGGGGTTCGCGTTGGTGCCGGTGACGTTCCTGGCGAGCCGCGCGGCGCTGACCCGCCCGGACCGCGGTGAGTGGCGAGGTGCCGCCGGTGTCGGGCTGGCGGTGGCCGGGCTCGGGACGCTGCCGCTGCTGGTCAACCCCTCGTTCTACTTCGCCGACGACAGCGCGGCCCAGTTCCTGCCGATGTGGCACCGCCTCGGCGAGCGACTGCTGGCGGGCGAGTGGGCGTTCGGGCTGGAGCCGGATTCGTGGATGGGTGGGAACCTGGCCGCCGAGTCGCTGTTCGGGATCTGGAACCCGCTGCACCTGCTGGACTTCGCCGTGGTCGCGCTGATCGGCGACCTGGCGATCGCGGCGGCGGTGGTGAAGATCCAGTTCCTGGTGCTGCTGGCGGTCGGCACGCACCTGCTGTGCCGGGGCTACGGGGCGAAACCCGCTGCGGCGTCGGCGATGTCGGTGGCGCTGCCGGTGTCGGGTTTCGTGCTGCACTTCCAGGCCGCGAGCTGGGCCGGCGGGCTGATGGGCTTGGCGTTTTTGCCGTGGGCGTGGTGGGCGCTGCGCCGGTACCTCTCCGGAGAAGCACCGGCGGTGCTGCCGTTCGTGCTGTGCTACCTGTGCGTCTCGGCCGGTGATCCGTACGGCCTGCTCGCGTTGTGCTTGGTCTTCGCCGCGCTGGCGGTCGAATCCGGGCCGCGCCGGTTGGTCGCGATCGGTGTCGCGGTGGCCGCGTGCCTGCCGCTGGTGTTCTGGCCGGTGCTGGCGACCGCCGGGGTGGGCTGGCGGTCGGGTCGCGAGCTGTTCAACTCGGGTCTGCTGGTACCGGGCATCGGCGATCTGCTCAACGCGAGCACGCCCGGTTTCCTGCCGCAGATCATCTCCTTCGGCGACTACCGGATGACGGTTCCCGCCACCTTCCTCTCGTGGTTCGCGGTCCCGCTGCTGCCCTGGCTGAAGTGGCGCGAGATGCCGTGGCGGCGGTGCACCGCGGCGGTCCTCGTCGCGGGCTGCTTCGCGCTGCTGTGCCTGGGCCCGTCCAACGTGTGGATGTTCCGCTGGCCGCTGCGGCACATCGCGGTCCTGCACCTGGCGGTGGCGGTGCTGCTGGCGGTGGCGTTGTCCAGCGGTCTGCGCCGGGACCGCGCCCCGACGCGTGCGGTGGCCTCGGCGCTGCTGATGCTGGCGGGCGGCTACTTGGCCTTCGCGGCCTGGCCCGCGCAGGCGCCGAAGCACCTGGTCGGACTGGTGCTGGTCGCCGGGCTGCTGGCGTGGGCCCTGCGCGGCAGGCTGTTCCCGGTGCTGCACCTGGGAACGGCGTTGGTGCTGGGTCTCCAGCTGCTGTGGTTCCCGATCAACCGCGATGTCGCCGACTACAACTTCCCGACCGACGTCGACGCCCTGCGCCGCGCCCACGCGCCGCTGCGCGACGGCACGGTGGTGCAGGTGGCGGCGCGCGAGCGGATCCCGCCGGAGCGGATCGCCGACCGCAGCGCGTGGTCGCATCTGCTGCTGGGCAACATGCCGGCCGCCGCCGGGGTCGCGAGTCTGGTGTCCTACACCGGGATGGGCCACGACGCCCTGCACACGTCGTTGTGCCTCAACTACTTCGGCGGAACCTGTCCGCGCGCGTACGACCGCCTGTGGGGTCCCGATCGGCTCGCCGACCAGCTCAAGGCGACCCACGTCGTGGTGCAGCGACGGCTGCGCGAGGTCACCCAACCGCCTCCGGGCTGGCGCGTCGCGCACCGCGACGACGAGGTCGTCGTGCTCACCCGCATCGCTCCGGTCCCGTGGCCGCAGGGGCGGTTGAGCGTGGCCCGCGGGGTCGAAGTGCTGGGGGACGTGCAGCGCGGCGCGCGCACCGAGACCGTCAGGTTCACCGGGAGCGGGGACCTCGTGTTCGCGCGACTGTCCTGGCCCGGCTACCGGGCCACTGTGGACGGACGTCCGGTGCCGATCTCCGCGACCGGAGCTGGGCTGCTGAACGTGCGGGTTCCGCGCGAGATCTCCGGAGGGACGCTGACGTTGTCGTGGTCACCACCGGGTGTCCGGGAGGGGCTGCTGCTGGTGGTCACCGGGGCGCTGGGTGCGCTGTGGATGTCGTGGCGGTGGGCGCGATGAGGACTGCCGTGCTGCTGCTCGCGGTCGCGTTGCTGCTGGCCACGTCGGGGATCGCGGCGGCGGGTTCACCGAGGCCCTCGCACCTCCAGGTCGTGGCGCACCCCGACGACGACATGCTGTTCATGAGCCCGGACGTGCCCCTGGCGATCCGCTCGGGCGCCCGGGTCACGACGGTGTTCCTCACCGCGGGCGAGAGCGACGTGCAACCGCCCGCGGACTACGCGGCGAGCCGCCAGGCCGGTGCTCGCGCCGCGTTCGCGGCGATGGCCGGGGTCGCCGACGACTGGACGCGCTCGGCGCTGGAACTCCACGGAGGCCGCTCGGCGGAACTGCACCGGCTTCGCCGGCGGCCCTCGGTGGGGCTGGTGTTCCTCGGTCTGCCCGATGACAACGACCCGCGCGCTCGGCACGCGCTGAGCGAGCTCTGGCGGAATCCGGCGCACCGCGTGGACACCGTAGCCGCTGCGGGGTCGGTCGTGCCCGTGACCAGCCACGACCGCAGTTCGGTGATCGATTCGCTGATCGGCCTCCGGGCGGAGTTCGCGCCGACGCTCGTCCGCACGCAGGACCCGCGACCGGACCCGCGCCACCAGCAGCAGTGGGGGAGTGCCCACGACCACCCCGACCACCTCGCCACCGCTCGGTTCACCGAAACCGCGCTGATCGGCACCGATCTGCCGCTGCTGCACTACCGCGACTACAACGTCGCCGACGCGCCGCCGAACCTGCCGGAACGCGTGGTGGCCGGAAAGCGCGCGGTTTTCGCCCGCTACGCCGAGCACGATCCGCTGGTCGGGCTCGGTGAGCCCTACGACGCCTGGCTCGCCGCGATGCGCCTGCGCAGGCCGTGGGGAACGCGGTGGCTGACAAGCGGTCGCCACGCGCACGTGCGCGGGCGTGATCTGGTGATCGGGGAGTCCGTAGTGGACACACCTGGTTTCGCCCCGCGCGAGGGATCCGCCTCCTTCGTCGGTCCTGCGACGGTGGTGGTGCAGGACCGGGATTCCGGAGCGGTGTGGCTCAAGGAAGGGGACCGGCCGTGGCGTTCTCTCGGCGTGCCACCGCCGCGGGAACCGGGCGTGGACCTCGGGCCGCCGTCGGCGGTGTCGGTGCGGGGACGCGTGGTGGTCGCGGTCCGCGACTCCGGCGGCGGGGTGAGCGTCCGCGACGCCGGGACGTGGTGCCGGCTCGGTGGTTCCGACGTGGGTGACGAGGTCTCGGTGCTGGCATCGGGGAGCGGCGAGATCCACGTGATGGCCGCGTCCCGGAACGGGATGCGGCACTGGCGGCTGACCGGGCCCGGATGCGGACTGCCCGTCGCTTCCTCCGAGCACCCGGTCGGTGCCATCGCCACGACCAGCGGATACGCGGCCTACCGCGACTCCCGAGGTGATCTGGTGGTGCTGGCCGAGAACGCGGGCTGGGGGCGAGTGCGGACCATCGACGCCGAGGCGATCTCCGATCCGGCGATCGCCCCGGGCCCGGTGCTCGCCGCCCGCAACGCCGACGGACTCCTGCAGATCTTCCGGCCGGACGGCACGACGACCCTCGGCCCCGTCGAAGCGCAACCCGCGTTGTCCCCGAACGGAGATCAGGCCGCCGCCCTCACGGGCGACGGCCTGATCAGGACCTTCTCCGTTCCCTAGGCCGAAGCCCCAGCGGCCTCCGGTGCCCCGGCGCGCGGCGCGCGGTGCTCGCCGGGGTCGCTGTCGTCCTTCATGCGCAGCGACAGCACACCCACCGCCAGGTACATCAGGCAGAACACGATCGTCGCGCCACCGCCCCCGACCAGCGGGTACAGCACCGTCACGACGACGGGGCCGACGAAGGCCGCGCCACCGGCACCGAAGTTCAGCACCGCCAGCGCCGAACCCTTGTCCTTGGTGGCGACCATCGAGGGCATCAGCGCGGACAGCGGCACGAAACCGGCCAGCAGCAGGCCGTAGACCACGCCGAGCACGGCCGCCACGGCGAAGCTCTGCGAGGCCACCGAGCTGAAGTACCAGAGCGGAGTCGCGATCGCGCAACCCAGGCAGCCGAACCAGGTCACCGTGCGGCGCCAGCCGAATCGGTCGCCGAACACGCCGAAGAACAGGTTCGCCGCGATGTTGGCGCCGTAGGCGATCGACGCCAGCGATGCCACCTGCGCCGCGGTCAGGAACCCGCCGTCCGGTGCCGCAGGCCCGAAGGTGAACGGGAACATGGCGAAGAACCCGTACTGCGGCGCGGTGTTGACGATGCGGATCAGGCCGCCGGCGAGCACCCGGCGGTCCCGCCACAGGATGTCGACGCCCTCGGCGAGCCGCTTGAGGCTGCGCGGGTTCTCCACCGTCTCATCGGCGATCGGCTTGAGTCCGTGCTCCTCGCGCACGGCGAAGGACCCGAGCAGCACGCCGACGGTCACCACGACCAGCGACAGCACCAGGGTCTGGTAGTCGCTCAGGCCGAACACGCCGATCGACAGCGCCGCCAGCGCGGCACCCAGCGTCGGCAGGCCGCCGGTGAAGGCGAACCAGAACCAGCCGGCCACCGAGCCGCGCATCTTCGTCGGGCTCGCGACCTGGGCCCACGCCAGGAACGAGAACGCGAACAGCGGATACGCCAGGCCGCGGATGCCGTAGGTCGCGACGATGAACGCCCCGTTGTGCGAGGGCAGCGCCACGAACAGGAACAGGCACTCGAAGCCGACCCACCACGCACCGCCGAGCCACATCACCCGGCGCGGTCCCCAGATCGCCGAAAGCGTTCCGGAGAACCACGCCGCGATCATGGCCGCGACGCCGTAGAGGGTGACCGTGGCGAAGGAGGCCACCGCACCGGGCAGCGCACCGCCCTCGGGTCGCTGCAGGTAGTCGGACAGGAACGTGGTCTCCACGCCGTCGCCGATCATGAAGATCAGCACGGCGACGAAGCCCCAGAAGAGCTGCCGCGGAATCCCAATGCGGTCGAGGAAGCCCGGGTACCCGGTTGCGGACGTTTGGGACATCACTGTCTCCAACAAGGTCGGATGTGTCGGTGCGTCGCCGCACCTAGCCAACGAATGTCGGCCATCATGCACCCTGTTGAAGTTAACGCACAAGATGTTAAAACCACATCAGTGGTCTTTTTTCTCGGCGGTGCGGACTCCGTGCGCCGCTTGCCCGACGGGGTGTGCTCAGCTCACCGGGGACAGGCGGACGTCGGTCTGCTCCCGCATCTCCTCGACGAGGGCGTCGTCGAGCTTCCCGGCGAGCAGGACGTGGTCGAAGGCGCTGACCGGGGCGAGCTGGTGCAGCGCCGAGCGGGCGACCTTGCTGGCGTCCATCATCAGGACCTTGGTCGTGGCGCTGCCCATCATCGCGCGCTTGACCAGCACGATCTCCTGCTCCTGGTGGTAGGTCAGGCGCGCGTTCATGGCGGAGGTGGACAGGAACACGATGTCCACCGAGAACGTCGAGATCATCTCCTGGCACGGCAGGCCCAGGTAGGAGTCGTGCGTGCGGGAGTACTCGCCGCCGAGGCCGATGAGCCGGATGTCGGGCACGTCGCGCAGCGCCTCCTGGACCTGCCGGTAGTTGCTGACCACGGTCAGCGGACCGACCTCCGGCAGCAGCCTGGCCAGCGCGAGCGCGGTGGTGGAGTCGTCGAGCATCACCGACATGCCGGGCGTGATGAACCGCAGGGCGTCTGCGGCCAGCGCCTCCTTCTCGGCGGTGTGGGTGTGCAGCCGGAAGTCCGAACTGGACTCGAACACCGTGGACGGCTGGGCCGAGACCCCTCCGTGGTACTTGCGCAGCAGGCCCCGCGTCGCCAGGTCGTCGAGGTCGCGGTGCACGGTCATCAGGCTGACCCCGGTCAGCGTGGACAGCTCCGCGGCGCTGGCGAACCCCTGCGAGAGCACGTGATCGACGATCTTCTGCTGCCGCTGGAGGCGGGGGGACTGCTTCTTCGGTGCTGACGCCATGCGCTCATCTTGCCTCGTCGGGTGCCTGCAGCGGTGCAGACCTGCCGGAGTATCACACTGCTAGTGACAGTTAACGTCATGAGTGTTAATTTGGGTCCATCAGTGATTGGCGGGAGGTACGTATGACCCAGCCGGATCGGCCGAACAGCGCCCACAGCGCGGTCGTGTTCGACATGGACGGCGTCCTGGTCGAGAGCGAGCACCTGTGGGAGCGGATGTGGACCCGCTTCGCCGCGGCTCGTGGACGCACCTGGACCGGGCAGGAGACCCGGCAGGTCCAGGGCATGAGCGCGCCGGAATGGGCCGCGTTCCTCGCCGAGTTCAGCGAGGCAGCTGAATCCGCGGCCGAGACCGAGCGGATCGTGGTCGACGACATGATCACCGCGCTCGACGACGGCGAGATCGAACTGCTGGCGGGCGCGGAGAAGATGGTCACCGACGTCGCCGCCCGCGCACCCATCGCGCTGGCCTCCTCGGCGCCGCGACGGCTCATCGACGCCGTCCTCGACCGCCACGGGCTGACCCCGCACTTCTCGGCGACCGTGTCCAGCGCCGAGGTGCCGCGCGGCAAGCCGAGCCCCGACGTGTACCTGGCCGCGGCCGCGAAGCTCGGCCACGAGCCGCAGCTCTGCCTCGCCGTCGAGGATTCCAGCAACGGGTTGCGCGCCGCCGCCCGAGCGGGCATGACGGTGGTGGCCATCCCCAACGGTGACTACCCGCCTGCCGAGGACGCGCTCGCCGGAGCCGCCCACATCGCCACCGACCTCGACGACGTGCGGCTGAAGCTGGTCGGATCGCTGCCGCAGGCACGCTGAACTGAGCTGAGCTCGCACACCTCGCGACAAAGGAGTCCGGAGATGACAAGCGTTCTGGCCGCCGGCGACCACTTCGTGCACCCCGAGGTGTTCGTCGACGCCTTGCGCCGCGCGACCACGCGCGAACTGCGCTTCGACACGCTGAAGCTGCCGTGGCCGGTCGAGCCGTTCGGCCCGGTCGGCAACGTGCAGGAGGCCAGCGGCACCGAGCAGCGGCTGCTCGACGCCCTCGGCGACACCGAGGTCGTCGCCACCCAGATGGCGCCGTTCACCGGAGACGTGCTCAACGCCGCCGAGAACCTGAAGTTCGTCGGCGTGTGCCGGGGCGGCCCGGTCAACGTCGACCTGCAGGCCGCGACCGACAACGGGGTCATCGTCAGCTACGCGCCCGGCCGCAACGCGGCCGCCGCAGCCGAGTTCGCGGTGGGGCTCATGCTCGCCGCGCTGCGCCGGATCCCGGGATCGGACGCCGAGCTCAAGGACGGCAACTGGCGCGGCGACTACTACGCCTACGAGAACGCGGGCATCGAGCTCGAAGGCTCCACCACCGGGCTCGTCGGCTACGGCGCGATCGGTCGCATCGTCGCCCGCGTGCTGCGCGCGTTCGGGGCGAACGTCCTGGTCGCCGACCCGTTCGTGAAGGCCGCCGATGTCGCCGGCGAGGGCGTCGAACTGGTCGAGCTGGAGGAACTGCTGCGACGCAGCTCGGTGGTGAGCCTGCACGCGCGGCTGACCCCGGAGACCCGCAACCTGCTCAACGCCGACAACCTCAAGCTGCTGCCGGAAGGCGCGGTGCTGGTCAACTCGGCGCGCGGCGGGCTGCTGGACTACGCGCCGCTGCCCGACCTGCTGCGCACCGGCAAGCTCGGCGCGCTGGCGGTCGACGTCTACGACATCGAACCCCCGCCGCGCGACTGGCCGCTGTTCGACGCGCCGAACGTGATCACCACCCCGCACCTGGCCGGTGCCACCCGCCAGACCGCGCACCGGGCGGCCGAGATCGTGGCCGGTGAGGTCGCCAGGTTCCTCGACGGGCAGCGGCCCCGGTTCGTGGCCAACCCGGACGTGCTGGCGAAGTTCGGAGACCTGCGGCCATGATCATCGGAGTGGACGTCGGCACCTCGGTGACCAAGGCATCGCTGCTGGGCCGCGACGGGTCGGCTCTGCTGACCCGCGGCGTGCGCTCCACCCTGCACCGGCCCGCACCCGGACTGGTGGAGCAGGACCTCGACGAGGTCGTCGATTCGGTCGTCCAGGTCGTCCGCCAGGTCGCGGCCGCGGCCACCGAACCCGTGCAGGCCCTGGCCATCACCGGTCAGGGCGACGGGCTGTGGCTGCGCGACGAGCACGGGCGCAGCGTCGGGCGTGCCATCTCCTGGCTGGACGCCCGCGCCGCCGGTGTGCTGCGCGACTGGGAGACCAGCGGCGTGCAGCGGAAGGTGCACGCGCTGACCGGTTCCGGGATGTTCCCCGGTTCGGCCGGGCCGCTGCTGGCCCACCTCGCCGAGCACGAGCCGGAACGCCTCGAACGCGCGGCCGTCGCCGGGTACTGCGTGGACGCGATCGTCCAGCGCTTCACCGGTGAGATCACCGTGGACGCCTCCGACGCCTCGATGCCGTTCCTCGACGTGCCCGAGCGCGAGTACTCGACCGAGGCGCTGGAAGCCTGCGGCATCGCCGAGCACCGCCGCCTGCTGGCCGACACCACCCCCGTCGGCAAGCTCTTCGCGCTCTCCGACAAGGCCGCGGCCGAACTCGGCCTGCCGTCGGGGCTCCCCGTGTCAGCCGGGCCGTTCGACCTGCCCGCCTGCGCCTTCGGCTCCGGTGTCAGCGACGTCGGGGACGGCAGCCTGGTGATCGGCACGACGCTGGGCTGCCAGGTGCTGCGCGACGAGGTCGTCATCGACGCCCGCGGCGAGCCCGCCGGGATGTGGCTGGCCACGCCGATCCCGCAGCGCTACCTGCGGGTGATGCCCGCGATGGTCGGCACCGCCAACCTGGACTGGGTGCTGGCCACCACCGGATCGAGCGTCGAGCAGCTGGAAACCCTGCTCGCGCAGAGCCGGCCGGGAGCCGGTGGCGTGTCGGCGCTGTCGTTCCTGTCCTCGTCGGGCGAGCGCGCGCCGTTCGTCGACTCGCGGGCGCGCGGCCAGTTCACCGGGCTCTCGCTGGAGACCACCCCCGCCGACATGGTGCGCGCGATGTGCGAGGCCGTCGCCTACGCCGCCCGGCACAACCTGGAGAGCGCAGGGATCAGCGGAGAGGTCGCGGCCTGCGGCGGCGGTGCCCGCTCGCAGGCGTGGAGCCAGATCTTCGCCGACGTCCTCGGCCGACCGCTGAACGTCCCGCACGAAGAGGGCGTCGGCGCGCGGGGAGCGGCGATGACCGCGTGGGATGCGCTGGGCGAACCCGTCGACCGGGAGCAGTGGGCCGCCGACCGGCACGTCGTGCACCCCGATCCGGGAGCCGTGGAGTTCTACGACCGCGGCTACCACGACTACTTGACCGCCATCGAACGCGCCCGGCCGCACTGGGCGCCCGTCGAGGAGGGCTGACGTGACGCGCTTGTACGACGATCCGGCCACTTTCACCGAGGACATGGTCACCGGGTTCGTGGCCGCGCACCCCGATCACGTGCGCCGCGTCCCCGGCGGCGTGGTGCGCTCCCGACCGGCCCGGCCGGGCAAGGTCGCGGTGGTCACCGGCGGCGGATCCGGCCACTACCCGGCGTTCTGCGGAGTCGTCGGGCCCGGTTTCGCCGACGGTGCGGTGATCGGCAACATCTTCACCTCGCCATCGGCCGCCGACGCCTACTCCGTGGCGCGCGCGGCCGACCGAGGCGCCGGAGTCGTGTTCTCCTTCGGCAACTACGCCGGTGACAACATGAACTTCGGACTCGCCGTGGAACGCCTGCGACGCGAGGGGACTCGCGCGCACAACGTGGTCGTCACCGACGACGTCGCCAGCGCTCCCGCCGAGGAGCAGGCCAAGCGGCGTGGCGTGGTGGGCGATTTCGTGGTGTTCAAGGTCGCCTCCGCCGCAGCCGAGGAGGGGTACGACTTCGACGAGGTGGTGCGCGTCGCCGAGCACGCCAACGCGCGCACCCGCAGCCTCGGCGTCGCATTCGACGGCTGCACGCTGCCCGGCCAGGACCACCCGCTGTTCGAAGTGCCCGAAGGCCGGATGGGCCTGGGACTGGGCATCCACGGCGAGCCCGGCGTGTCCGAGACGCCGATGCCCTCGGCATCGGAGCTGGCGAAAACCCTGGTGGACGGCGTTCTGGCGGAGGCTCCAGCCGAAGGCGGCCGGGTCACGGCGATCCTCAACGGGCTCGGCGCCACCAAGTACGAGGAACT
This sequence comes from Saccharopolyspora sp. NPDC049357, assembly GCF_040677225.1. Lineage (NCBI taxonomy): Bacteria > Bacillati > Actinomycetota > Actinomycetes > Pseudonocardiales > Pseudonocardiaceae > Saccharopolyspora > Saccharopolyspora sp. NPDC049357. Next base: position 37,899 of record NZ_JBFAQJ010000039.1, read on the forward strand.
GTTCGTGGTGTGGGGAACCGCGTCCCGGCTGCTGGCCGAGGCCGGCGTCGAGGTCGTCGCTCCGGAGGTGGGGGAGCTGGTGACCAGCCTGGACATGGCCGGCTGCTCGCTGACCCTGACCTGGCTGGACGACGAGCTCGAACGGCTCTGGCTCGCCCCGGCCGACACCCCGGCCTACCGCAGGGGATTCGTCGAAGCGTCCACATCGGACGTCGAGGTCGAGGACCCGGTGGTGGCCGAACCGGAGGTCGTGGTCGCGCCGGAGCAGGGGCAGGCCACGGCCGCCGAGGTGGTCGCGTCGTTGCGCGCGGTAGCAGACCTGTTGCGCGACAACGAGGACGAGCTCGGACGCCTGGACGCGATCGCGGGCGATGGTGACCACGGACGCGGCATGACGCGGGGCAGCTCGGCGGCGGTCGAAGCCGCCGAAGCCGCAGCAGCCCAGGGCGTCGGGCCCGCGGCCGTGCTGCTCGCGGCCGGCGACGCGTGGGCGTCGAAGGCCGGCGGGACCTCGGGCGTGCTGTGGGGAGCCGCGCTGCGCTCCTTCGGCGACCTGCTGCCCGACGACCGCGAAACCCGCGCGGCGGACCTGGTGGCCGGAGCCGAGGCCGCGCTCGCCTCGGTGCAGCGCCTCGGGCGCGCCGAACCCGGGGACAAGACCCTGGTCGACGCCCTGGTGCCGTTCGCCGAAGAGCTCCGCGGCGCGGTCGACGAGGGCAGCGGGGCAGCGGTGGCGTGGCGGCGCGCGGCGGCGGTGGCGACCAAGGCGGCCACCACCACCTCGGAACTGCGGCCCCGGACGGGCCGGGCCAGGCCGCTGGCCGAACGCAGCGTGGGAACACCCGACCCGGGCGCGACGTCGCTGGCGCTCGTGCTCACCCGGGTCGGAGAGCTGATCGGCGAACACTCCGGAGGGGGAGAGGACCAGTGAGCGAACAGCCGTACCGCATCGTCGTCGGCTCCGACGACGCCGGGCTGGAGTACAAGAACGCGCTGAAGAAGGACTTGGAGAACGACTCCCGAGTCGCCTCCATCGTCGACGTCGGTGTCGGCAACGACGAGCACACCGCCTACCCGCACGTCGCGGTCCAGGCCGCCCGATTGGTCGCCGAGGGGTCGGCCGACCGGGCGCTGCTGGTGTGCGGAACCGGGCTCGGCGTGGCCATCAGCGCCAACAAGGTGCCCGGGATCAGGGCGGTCACCGCGCACGACAGCTACTCGGTCGAGCGGTCGGTGCTGAGCAACAACGCGCAGGTGCTGTGCTTCGGGCAGCGCGTGATCGGGCTCGAACTGGCCCGCAAGCTCGCCGGTGAGTGGCTCGACTACCGTTTCGACACGAGTTCGGCGTCGGCCGAGAAGGTCGCGGCGATCGACGGCTACGAGGGCACCGGGGTGGCCTGTTGAGCGGGAAGGGATGAGCGCATTGCGTCTGGCCGAGCAGCGCGGCGAGGTCATCGACATCGCGCGGCGGATGACCTCCGACCGGCTGGTGGTGGGAACCTCCGGCAACGTGTCGGTGCGCAGCGGCGACCTCGTCGCGGTCACGCCCTCGGGCGTGGAGTACGACGAGCTGCGGCCGGTGGACATCCCGCTGGTCGACCTCAGCGGTGAGGTCGTGGAGGGCGAGCTCAAGCCCACGTCCGAGCTGCCGATGCACCTCACGGCCTACGTCGAGCACGACGCGGGCGCGGTCGTGCACACCCACTCGCTGCACGCCACGGCGCTGTCGCTGCTGCGCGACGAGGTTCCGGCCGTGCACTACCAGCTGGCCGACTACGGCGGTGCCGTGCGCGTCGCCGACTACGCCACCTTCGGCACCGACGCCCTCGCGGTGTCGATGTCCGAGGCGCTGCGCGACCGCAACGGCTGCATCCTCCGCAACCACGGCACGGTCACCGTCGGCAACAGCCTCACCAAGGCCTACAACCGGGCCCGGCAGCTCGAATGGCTCTGCGAGCTCTGGCTCACGGCGGCCAAGCTCGGCGACCCGGCGGTGCTCTCCGACGAGGAGCTCGCCCACTGCTCGACCCTCTTCGCGGGCTACGGCCAATCGGTTCGCTGATCGTCGCGCGTTCACCGCTCGGTGTGATGTCCGCCTGTTAACGCCGGTGTGATCCGGGTTCGTCCTGGTGAAACGTGGTGCCTGAAGCATGGGGGCATGACTCCCAGCGAGCACCGTCGAGCCCACGGGGACTGGACCCGCGAGATCATCGAGCTGGCCGCGCTGTTCCTGGTCGCAGGCGCGGCGAACCTCCTCGTCACCGGCGTGCGCAGCCACTCCGCCGCGACGCTGGTGACGATGTCCCTCGGAGCGGCGCTGCTGGTCGCGGGTGCCGCGCGGTGGTGGTCGCGCCGCGGCACCGCGTCCACCGCGACCGACGACGGGACCGAACCGGTCCCGCCAGAGATCGGGTACGTCCCGCAGAACCTGTGGCGGCTGCGGGCTCGTGTCACCGACACACCCGGACGCCTGGCGAAGCTGGCCGGGGCGCTGGCGGCGCTCGGCGGCGACATCCGCACCATGCAGGTGCACCCGGTCGCCGACGGGGCGGTCGACGAGGTGCTGCTGCACGTTCCCACCCGGATCCGGCACGCCGACCTGGTCGCCGCGGTGGAGGGCGCCGGCGGTTACGACGTGACCGCCTCGCGCGCCGACGTCCGCGAGCTCGACGACGTGCCCACCCGCACCGCCAACCTCGCCAACGACCTGATCAACGGCCGGACCGACCTGGTGAGGGGCCTGCGCTCGCTGCTCGGGCACGTCGACGTGCGCTGGCACGAGGAACCCGAGCCGTCGCTGGAAGCCGGGGTCTTCACCGAGACCGCGATGTGCCTGGACGAACCCGGCGGCGGGTTCCTCGTGCTGACCCGGCCAGGAGGCGCGTTCACCCCGGCCGAGTTCGCCCGCGCCCGCGCGCTGGTCGACCTGGTCACCAGCTGTCGCGCTCGCGTCCGCCCGACCGAGCGGACCGCGATCACGCCCGGCGGGATCGAGCTGACCCTGCGCCCGGCGGATCGCGCGGACCTCGACCTGGTCGCCGAGTTCCACGAGCGCTGCTCCAGCGCCGCGCGCTTCCGCCGCTACTTCAGCCCCGGTCCGGCCCCGGGGGAACGAGGGCTGCGACGACTGCTGACCCCGGCGCTGGGGCGCTCCACGCTGGTGCTCGGTCCGCACGGCGAGGTCGTGGGGATGGGAAACCTGATGTACGACGGCGACAGCGGCGAGCTCGCCCTGCTGGTGCGCGACGACTGGCAGCGCCGGGGCGTCGGCGCGGTGCTCGCCCAGCACATCGTCGAACAGGCCGCCGAGCTGGGGATCACGACGCTCACCGCGCACACCCACGTCGACAACACCGCGATCTCCCGCACGCTGCGGAGCGCCGGGATGAAGCTCGTCGGTGCGCCCGAACCCGGCGAGTGGAGCTGGTCGCGCGACCTCACCCCGCTCGCACGGGCCGAGTAGCGCCCACCGAACGGCCCCGGAGCCGGCTGGGTTCCGGGGCCGTTCGGCGTTGCGCGTTCTCAGGCCACGCGGGCCGCCGGTGGCAGGGTCGCCGGGGTGCCGACGGGCCACTGCGCGGGTTCGGGCCCCAGCTCGGTGAGCTCGCGCACCTGCAGCGCGCACCAGGGGGAGACCTCGGTGTCACCGGAGAGGACCCCGGTGCTGAACTCCTTCCAGCGCACCCAACGAGTCGAGGCGACCTCGTCCGGGTTGGGCGCGGGTGTGCTGTCGGTGAAAGCGACGAACACCGGGCACATCTCGTTCTCCATGACCCCGTTGTCCATTGTGGCGTGATAGCGGAACGCGGGCAGCGCCAGTTCGAGCCCGCGCACCGCCAGGCCGAGCTCTTCGCCGAGCCGGCGGGTGATGGCGGCCTTCATCTCCTCCTCCGGAGCCGGGTGACCGCAGCAGGTGTTGGTCCACACGCTCGGGAAGGTCCGCTTGTGGTGCGCGCGCTGGGTGAGCAGGAATTCGCCGTGGTCGTTGAACACGTAGCACGAGAACGCCAAGTGCAGCGGCGTCTCCTGGTGGTGCACGGTCGCCTTGTCCTCGACGCCAATCGCCTGGCCGGCTTCGTCGAGCAGGACCACCTGTTCCACGTGCGGTACCTCCATGGGGTAGCGGGGGTGTCGTCCCAGCTTGCCTCAGCGCCGCCGGGAGAACAATGCGAGCCCTGATCGGCCTAGTGCGCCGAGCGTCGGGTTGTGCTCGGCAACCGTGAAATCCCCTCGCGAATACGGGAAAAACGCGTTGGTGAGGCGACTTTTGGTCAAAACGGTCTGCCTCGAGATTCCCGCCGATACGTTCGCCAGGCGAATACGCGATCGATCGAGATCGACTCCGACATCGACGAAGGGGATCGCGGAGATGCCGAACCGCCCGATGCTCGCCACCGCTGCCGCGCTCGCGGCGGCCGCAGCGCTGGTGCTGCCCACCGCGGCCGTTGCCGAGAACAGCGCACGCGCCGGTGCCGTGGCCGTGCAGGACCACCTGCAGGAACTGCAGAACATCGCCGGTGCCAACGGCGGGAACCGAGCCGCCGGGACGCCCGGCTACCAGGCTTCCCTGGACTACATCAAGGGCAAGCTCGACGAAGCCGGGTTCACCACGACGGTCCAGGAGTTCGACTCCCTCGGCGGTCCCACCTACAACCTGATCGCCGAAACGCCGGGCGGTGACGCCAACGAGGTCGTCATGTTCGGCGCCCACCTGGACAGCGTTGGCGAGGGGCCGGGGATCAACGACAACGGCACCGGTTCGGCCGCGATCCTGCAGGCCGCCCTCGACTACGCGGCGGGCGGCGAAACACCGACCAACAAGCTCCGCTTCGCCTTCTGGGGCGCGGAGGAAGAGGGCCTGGTGGGCTCCACCCACTACGTGGAGACGCTGCCGGAGGCCGAGCGCGGGAAGATCGCCGCCTACCTGAACTTCGACATGGTCGGCTCGCCCAACGCCGGCTACTTCACCTACGACGGCGACGACTCCGACGGCGTCGGCGCCGGCCCGGGCCCGGAGGGATCGGCGCAGATCGAGAAGCTGCTCAACGACTCGCTGGGTGCGGTGGGCGCGCCCGCCGAGGGCACCGATTTCGACGGTCGTTCCGACTACGGCCCGTTCATCGAGGTCGGCATCCCGGCCGGTGGCACCTTCACCGGCGCGGAGGAGACCAAGAGCCCGGAGCAGGCCGAGAAGTGGGGCGGCAAGGCCGGTGAGGCGTTCGACGCCTGCTACCACCAGGCGTGCGACACCGTCGAGAACGTCGACGCCCAGGCCCTGGAGCGCAACTTCGCGGCCATCGCCAACGCCGTGAAGACTTACGCGGCGCAGTTCCCGCAGCCGTAGACCTCAAGCCATCGGGAGAGGGAAAAGGCCGTCCCCGGCAGCACCGCAGCGCAGGCGGTGGCTGCCGGGGACGGCTGTTCTCGCGCATCAGTCCCATGTCTGACGGGCCTACGTCAATGGATTGATGCGCGATCTGATCTGGGGCAGTTCAATTTCTCCTGTCGGTTCGATCATCGGGAACCGAGCGCACCGGGCACGGGTGAGCACGCCGTGCCGGTGCAGATCCAGGAGGTGGCGGCTGTTGACCGGACCGTACCTGCTGCCCGCCCACCTGGACCCCGCACAACCGCGCTACCAGGCCAGCTTCGCCGTCGAGGTCGACGGGCGCCGGGTCACCGCGCACGCCGGGCAGACGGTCGCCGCCGTGCTGATGTCGCGCGGGCTGACCTCGTGGCGCGAATCCGGTGGTCGCGGCCGGAGACGCGGGCTGTTCTGCGGGATCGGCGTGTGCGCCGAGTGCGTGCTGGTGGTCAACGGAACCCCGGGCGTGCGCGCCTGCCTGCGGTCGGTCGAACCCGGCGACGTGATCAGCACCCGCGGCATGGGGGAGCGGGCATGAGCGTCGTGGTCGTGGGTGCGGGACCGGCAGGCATGACCGCCGCCCTGCACGCCGCCCGAGCCGGGGCCGAGGTGCTGCTCGTCGACTCCTCGAACGCGCTGGGCGGGAAGTACCACCAGGCCCCGCCCGAGCAGTTCGGCCTGGCCCAACCGCAGCGGATCCGGCGAGGGCAGCGGAGTTTCACGACCCTCGCCGAGGAGATCGACGCCCACCCGCGCATCCGGCGGTCGTCCGGCAGCGTTCGGTCGCTCGACGGGCACGACGTCCACGTTCGCGCCGGTCCCGGGGACGCCGGGGAGAGCTTCCACGCCGACGCGCTGGTGCTGGCCACCGGCGCGCACGACCGGGTGCTGCCGTTCCCCGGCTGGGAGCTGCCCGGCGTGTTCACCGCAGGGGCCGCGCACGCGCTGGCGAGTGGCCAGCGGATCGCGGTGGGCAGCCGGGTGCTGGTCGCGGGAACCGGGCCGCTGCTGCTGCCGGTCACCGAATCGCTGCTGGGTGTGGGCGCCGACGTGGTGGCCGTGCTCGACGCGGGGAGCCCGGCGGCGTGGTTGCGACGAGCACCGGACCTGGCCGGTCAGTGGGACAAGCTCGCCGGGTTCGCCGGTTACCTGCGCAGGCTCGTCGGCAACACGCAGTTCCGCACCAGGGCCGGGGTCGTGGCGGCGGTCGGCGAGGACCGGGTCAAGGAGGCCGTGGTCGCCAAGCTCGACGCGCGCTGGCGGCCGGTCCCGGGCACGCACCGGAGGATCCCGGTGGACGCGATCTGCGTCGCCCACGGCCTGGAACCGCGCCTGGAGCTCGCCAGAGCGGCGGGCTGCGACATCGAGGACGGCTTCGTGCGGGTCGACGGAGCGCAGCGCAGCTCGACGCCGTGGGTCTTCGCGGCGGGTGAGGCCACCGGCATCGCCGGAGCCCGTGCCGCGGCGGCCGAAGGCGCCGTCGCAGGGCTCGCTGCGGCGGTGCACGTCGAGGCGACCACGTGGAGCCAGGTCGAAAAACCCGCTCGCCGGGCGATGCTCGTGGTCCGATGTGGACGGCGATTCGGCCGGGCGATGGCGTCGGCGACCCGCATCGGCGAGGACTGGGACGAGTGGCTCACTCCGCAGACCGTCGTCTGCCGCTGCGAAGAGGTTCCCTATCAGGCACTTCGGGACAGCGCGCCCGCCCAGCGCGACGCGAGCTCGCTGAACCTGTCCTGCCGCGTCGGTCTCGGGTCCTGCCAGGGGCGGATGTGCGGCCGCAACGCCAGCGAGCTCGCCGAGAACCTCCTCCGGACGTCTGCGAAGGAACCCCCGGTCGCCTGATTCCTGCCATCATGTGCCGCATGGCCGAATTGCGGACCGCGCACACCGCGGACCTCGACGTGGCGAGCCTGGGCGCGGCGCGCCGGTTGCTGTGGGACGTCTTCGTCGAAGGCGACGCCATGACCGAAGCCGATTGGGAGCACTGCCTCGGCGGCATGCACGTGCTCGCCTGGGAGGGCGACGAACTGGTCGGGCACGCCGCGCTGGTGATGCGGCGACTGCTGCTCGGCGACCGCGCCCTGCGCACCGGCTACGTGGAGGGCGTCGCGGTGCGGCGCGACCGCCAGGGCCGGGGCATCGGTGGTGCCCTCATGGCCGAGGTCGAGCGCATGATCCGCGCGGCCTACGACCTCGGGGCACTCGGCGCCAGCGAAGCCGGCCGCCCCTTCTACGAAGCGCGGGGCTGGAAGCCCTGGCCCGCGCCGACCAGGGCTCTCACACCCACCGGCATCCGCCCGACCCCCGAGGAGGACGGCTGGATCCACTACTACCCGGCCGGGGCCACCCTCGATCGCAGCGCGCCGCTCACCTGCGACCCCCGCCCCGGCGAGCCCTGGTGAGCGCGCTGGGAACCCGCCGATGACGAACGGGGAACCCCGCCGCAGCGGGGTTCCCCGTTCGCTCGCGCCGCGATCAGGTCTGCGGATAGCGGTGGTAGCCCGGGAAGTTGCCGTAGAGCTGCTCTCCCGGAGGCCCCTGGGTGACCGCGTGGACGAGGTGCTGTCCTCCGACGAACGCGCCCTTCCACGACGCGCCCCGGCCGCCGAACGGCTCGTCCCGGTCACCGCGCGAGCGCGGCTTGTTGATGCCGACCTTGAACGCTTGGACGCTCTCGGCGAGCTCGGCGGCGAATGACTCGTCGTCGCACGCGACGGTGGCCACCAGCGCGCCGTTGGAGGCGTTCATCTGCGCCAGCAGCTCCGCCTCGGTGTCGACCACGACGATCGTGTCGACCGGCCCGAACGGCTCCTCGTGCATGAGCCGGCTGGCGCCCGGCGGTGCCAGCAGCGTCACCGGCGCGGCGTAGGCCGAGACGTCCTGACCGTCCAGGAAGTGCCCCTGGGAGCGGTCGCCGTGGTGCAGCGGAACTGCGCCGTGGCGCAACGCCTCGGCGACCCGGCCCTCCAGCTCGGTGGCCTTCGCCGCCGAGATCAGCGGACCGAAGTCCAGCGCGGGCGGCTCGCCGTTCTCCCCGGCAAGCGGGTGACCGAAGCGCACCGACTGGACCACCGGGAGGTAGGTGGCGAGGAACTTGTCCACGAGCTTTCGCTGCACCACGAACCGCGGGTAGGCGGTGCAGCGCTGCTTGGCGTACTCGAAGCCCTTGCGCAGGTGCGCGCTCAGTCCGTCCCAGTCGGAGAACTCCCACAGGCCCCAGGTGTTGAGGCCCTCCTGCTCCAGCATGTGCCGCTTGCCGGTGTCGACCAGCTGCGCGGCGATCTTGCCGCCGTTGGAGCGTCCGCCGACGAACGCGAGCGCGCCCACCTCGGGCGAGCGCACCAGCGGGTCGGACAGGGCGGAACCGTCCCCGGACAGCAGCGTGGCCGGTAGCCCGGCGCGGGCCATCAGCGCGTGCGCGACGGTCAGCGTCATCGCGCCGCCCTGCGTCGGGGTCTTGGCGATCACGGCGTTGCCCGCCAGCAGCTGCACGAGCTCGGCGTGCACCAGGACGCTCATCGGGTAGTTCCAGCTGGCGATGTTGCTCACCGGGCCGGGAAGCGGCTGGCGCTTGTACGGGGCGCCCTCCGCGTCCTGGTTGAGCATCTGCTCGGTGTGCTCGGCGTACCAGCGCACGCCGTCGAGGCAGCGGTCGACGTCGGCGCAGGCGGCCTTCCACGGCTTGCCGATCTCCCAGGCGAGCAGCAGTGCGAGGTCGTCGCGGACCTGCGACATGGCCTCGACCGCGCTGGTCACCGCTTCGCGGCGCTGCTCGAAGGTCGTCTGCGCCCACGCCTGGTGGGCCCTCGCCGCTGCCCGCACCGCGTCCTGCGCCGTGCCGGCGTCGATCTTGGGCAGCTGGGCGAAGACCGTGCCGTCCACCGGTGTGACCTGCGGGGTGGGCTCCCCGACGGCCTGCCAGCGGCGGTCGATGAGGTTGCGGGGCACGCCGTCGTCGAACGCCTCCGGCACTGCGGCGATGGCCCGCGACAGCACCGCCGAAGCGGTGTGGTGATCGGGAACCCGGAGTGTCATTACGCCCTCCTCAAATGATTGGGATGGGGTGCCGGGAGGCATAGGACTATGCCAGGTCGAGAGGCGCTGCGCCTGCTGCAATCGTACGAATTCGAACAAAACGTACGTGCGTCTTGTGAACCCCTTCAGAGCCTCGCCGCTCCGCCGCGGTTGGGAAATCCGGCGAAACAGGAACGCGGAATTGTCCTGATGGCGGCTACCGGTGTGACGTTCGAGCTGCAGCGAGATCGGGTTACTGGCGGGTACTCGCCAACTCCTCCGAAATTCGGCGCGGACTTCCTTGAATGAAGGAGCTTTTCGCGCTCCGAACGGAGGAAAACATGCGTCACGCAAGGTACCTCATCGGTGCGGTGGCAGCCTGCACGGTTGTCTCGGGCACCGCCGCACCGGCCTTCGCAGCTGATTCCGACTCCGCATCCGCCGCCGAAAACTACGTCGCCCTAGGCGATTCCTACGCCTCGGGAACCGGGACCCGGGAGTACTTCGAGGACAGCGGTAGTTGTCTTCGAAGCCCCAAGGCTTATCCGCAGTTGTGGGCCGACTCGCACGGAGTCGGCAGCTTCGAGTTCGCGGCCTGCTCGGGTGCGGTCACCGACGACGTCAACGCCGACCAACTCGGCTCGCTCAGCGCCGACACAACGCTGGTCACCATCTCCATCGGCGGCAACGACATCGGCTTCGTCGACGTCATCACCAGCTGTGTCGCGGGTACCGACGAGGGCTGCGACAACGCCGTCAACGACGCCTCCGAGAAGGCCCGCAACGAGCTGCCCGCCAAGCTCGACACCACCTACGCCAACATCCGCTCCGCCGCGCCCAACGCCGAGGTCGTGGTCCTCGGGTACCCGAAGATCAACGAGATGGGCGATTGCGGGATCCCGTTCTACTCCGAGTACAAGCGCCAGCGGATCAACGAGGGAGCCGACGAACTCGCCTCGGTGATCTCCGAACGCGCCTCGGCGGCCGGATTCTCCTTCGCCGATCCGCGAAGCGCTTTCGAGGGGCACGGCGTGTGCGCCTCCGACGAGTGGATCAACGGGCCGAGCAACCCGATCCAGGAGTCCTTCCACCCCGACGTCGACGGGCACGCCAACGCGTACCTGCCGACCCTGAACTCCGTCACCGGCTGACACTCCCGGAGGCGGAAGAGGCGTGTCGCATGGAGAAACCTCCCGTCGTTCCATGCGGCACGCCTCGTTCAGTCCTCGCGGTGTCACAAGGTCGGGACGAGGCCCCCGTCGCAGCGGATCGCAGTTCCGGTGATGTAGGAGGCGTGGGCGCTGCACAGGAACGCGGCCGTGGCGCCGAATTCGGCGGGCTCGCCGTAGCGCTTGGCCGGAATCGCGGCCTCTCCCCGGGCGCGGACCTCCTCGAGCGGTAGGCGTTCGCGCTCCGCCGTGGCGCTGTCCAGCGACGACAGGCGATCGGTGGCGATCCGGCCCGGCAGCAGCAGGTTCGCGGTGACGCCCTCGTCGGCCACGTCGATGGACAGGCTCTTCAGATACGCCGCCAGCGCGCTGCGACCGATGTTGGACAGCGCGAGGTTCGGGATCGGAGCCTCCACCCCGCTGGAGGCGATCGCCAGCAGCCGGCCCCAACCGCGCTCCCGCATCCCCGGCAGCACGCCGCCGACCAGCGTCTGGTGCACCAGCAGCAGGTTCCGCACCGCCTCGGCGGTGTCGTCCGGGCCGACCTCGGAGGCGCTGGCCGGGCGCGGTCCGGGACCGTTGAGCACCAGGACGTCGATCTGCCCCAGCGCGTCCTGCGCCGCCGACAACAGCTTCTCGGCCCCGCCCGGTGCGGTCAGGTCCACCTCCACGCCAGTGGCACCGGGCAGCTCGGCGGCGATCGCCTTCGCGCGGTCACCGCGACGGCCGGACACCACCACGTTGACGCCCTCGGCGGCCAGCGCCCGCGCGGTCGCCTCACCCAGCCCACCAGTCGAGGCGCAGACGAGCGCATTGCGGCCGGCGATTCCCAGATCCATCAGTTCTCCATGTTCTCCACGGCCGCCAAGTGCCGATCCAGTTGTTTCTCCAGGCTCTCCGGCATACCGGGCGCAGGTGCCCGCACCCGCGATTCGCCGATGAGGCCCCGTCGGCGCAGCGCCTCCTTGCGGATCGCCAGTCCGATGCGGGCCTGAGCCTCGAAGTTCACCAGCGGCAGGTACCGCAGGTACGCCTCGAGCGCGGCCTGGTAGCCGCCCCGCCGCCACGCGTCAACGCAGGCCTTGAGTCCTTCCGGGAACGAGAACCCCGTCATCGCTCCCGCCGCGCCCGCGGCCAGCTCGTCCAGCAGCCCGACACCGCCGAGCCCGCCGAAGACCGGAACACCGGTGCGAGCGGTCAGCGTGGCGATCGCCGGGGGAGTGGGCGGGGCCTCGGCCTTGACCGCCACCACCGATTCGACCTGCTCGACCGCCGAGGCCAGGTCGGCCGCGCTGATCGACACGCCGGTGACCAGCGGGTAGTCCTGCACGACCAGGCCGGCGCCGCTTCTCGCGTGCAGGGCGTTGAGCTGGGCGGCCAGCAGCTCCGGGTCAGGGGTGTTGACCTGCACCATCGCCCCGGCCAGCTGGTCGCCGACCACGTCGGTGGCCAGTTCGACCTCTTCGGCCACGGGTGCCGGCGAGGTGCTGGAGGCACCCACCACGATCGGCAGGTCCGCGGTTCGCACCACGACCTCGAGCACCGCTCGCTTCTCGGCCGCCGACAGGCGCACCGCCTCACCGAAGACGCCCAGCACGGTCAGCCCCGTGACGCCGATCCGCCGGTAGTGCCCGACGAGCTTCGCCAGCGACGCCAGATCGACGTCCTGTGTGGACTCGGTGAACGGTGTGGCGACCACGCCCCAGACACCGGACGCGAGCGGATCCGCAGCCATCTGCACCCTTTCAGCCAGCGGCTCGACCGGCGATCTTATGCACGTCGAATCACATCACGTCAAGGTCGCGTCGGGCCGCCCGAGCCACCAGGTGAGCAACGGGCCCGCCACGGCCAGGATCAGCACGTACCCGGTCGCCAGCGGACCCAGCACGCCGCCCTGGGCGGCGGCGACCAGGCCGACGATGATCACCGAGAACTCGCCGCGCACCACGAGCACGCTGCCCGCTCTCAGACGACCGCGACGGCCCGACCCGCTGCGGGCAGCCGCGAACCACCCGGTCCCCATCTTGGTCAGCGCGGTCACCACCGCCAGCCCGAACGCCACCGGCAGCAGCGGCGGCAACGAGGCCGGGGGTATCGAAAAGCCGATGGCCAGGAAGAACGCCGCTGCGAACAGATCGCGCAGCGGCGAGATCACGCTGCGCACCCGCTCGGCCAGGGGCCCGGTGAGCGCCAGCCCCACCAGGAACGCACCGACCGCGGCCGAGGTGCCCGCCAGCTCCGCGACCGCCGCCACCACCAGCGCCAGTCCCACGATCCGCAGCAGCAGCTGCTCGGTGTCCCGGTCGTCGACCACCTGGCCCACCCGGTGGCCCCAGTGCCGTGAGATCACCAGCGCCAGTGCGAGCACTCCCAGCGCGACCGCCACGCTCGCCAGAGCCTGCAGCAGCGTCCCGCCACTGGCCAGCACCGCGAGGATCGGCAGGTACACCGCCATCGCGAAGTCCTCCAGCAGCAGGATCGACAGCACCGCCGGGGTCTCCCGGTTGCCCAGCCGGTGCGAGTCGTCGAGCAGCCGGGAGACGATCGTCGAGGACGACACCCACGTCACCCCCGCCAGCGCCACGATTCCGGTCGCGTCCAGCCCCAGCAACCAGCCCGCCACCGCACCGGGTGGGGCGTTGAGCAGCAGGTCCACCACGCCTGACGGCACGTGCTTGCGCAGAGTGACGGGGAACTCCTCCACGGAGAACTCCAGACCCAGGGTGAGCAGCAGCAACACCACGCCGATCGACGCGCCGATCTCCACGAAGTCGCCGGCCGCAGGCAGCGGCGCGAACCCACCCTCACCCATCGCCAGCCCGCACAACAGGTACAGCGGGATCGGTGACACGCCGAACCGCCTGGTCAACGAGCCTGCCGCGCTCAGCAGGACCAGCACGGTACCCAGCTCGAGCAGCAGCGCGATCGACGTGTGCACGTCGGTCACCCGGCCAGGATGTGTTCCACCCCAGTGATCCCCTGCTGCGTGCCGATCACCACCAGAATGTCCCCGGCGCGCAACGATTGCCCGGGGGAAGGTGAGGCGATCACGTCCTCACCTCGCACGATCGCCACGATCGACGCGCCGGTCTTGGTCCGCGCCCGCGTCTCGCCCAGCATGCGACCGTCGAACGGGGAACCCGCCGTCACCTCGACCTGCCCGGCGTTGAGGCCGGGAACCTCACGGGTCAGGTCCGCGAACCGCTCGGCGATGCGCGGCGCTCCCAGGATCTCGGTGACCGCCTCGGCGTCGGTGGCGTTGAGCCGGAACAGCACTCGGACCTCGTCGGGATCCTGCTCGGGGTAGGACACGAACTCGAAGTCACCTCGTCGCCGCGCGACCACTCCGATGCGCTGGCCGTCAGCGGTGGTGAACTCGTAGCGCAGCCCGACTCCCGGCAGCAGCACTTCGGTCACGTCCATGCGGCCCATCATCACGCCGAGCGGACCGGCTCGCCGCGCCAGACGGATTTCACCCACAACGCCGCCTCGATCGGCTATGGTGGACGGCGATGCCGGACGGGTCCCCGCCCGCTGAGCATTCACCCCAGACTTACGCGGTCGTGCACCGCACAGCAGGCCGAGCCGGTCCCAGGCGCCATCCAGGACCGAGCCCGGCTCCCGGGTGGCCAAAAGGGAGGGGCGGCGGAGCGCCGCCTCGGTCATCCGCGTGGAAGAGCCCGCTGGCCAAGCAGGTCAGCGGGTTTTTTCGTTCCCGCGTTTCCCCTGGTCAGAGGCCTGCTAACTTGGGTTTCCCTCGACAGGTCGCTTGCGGTGCGTACGCATGACCTCAAGGTGGAGGACATGAGAATCTCCGCCAGCCCCGGAAGACGGCAGGGATCAAGGCCCGGCCCTGTCGAGCGCTCGGTGCTCGTCAGCAGCCTTCGGTGGTGATGCCTTGTTCGCAAAGCCATTGCCGTTGGGTCTCGCCGGAGGTCTTCTCCTGGCCGCAGGCGGTTCCGCACTGCTGGTAGCCGGGGAGCTGGTCGTACTCCTCGTAGCTGTAGGGGTAACCCGTGTTCTGCTTGTAGTCCTGGAACTGCTGGTTGCCGCTATTCCACTCGGGCTCGTGGGGCACGTGGTCTCCTGGTGAGGAAGTCGACCCCTCGGGCTCTGCCGGCTCGTCGACAGTCGGCTCCGCCGCCGGCGGATCCGCGGGATCAGTCACGGGAGGAGACGGTGCAACGGTCGGTGCCGGGGCCGTGGTGGTTGCCGGTGGGGCTGGTGGAGGTGGATCTGGAGCGGCGTTGCCCCAAACCAACGCCGAGCTCGCGAACAGCACGGCCGCGAACCCGACGGCCGCGGCCGTGCCGGTGAAGGAATCCATCGAGGTTACGTCCGTCTCCAGTTGTGTCGACTCCTGGGCAACACCAAGCGTGGGGTCTGGCTATTGGCGGAACCAGGGACCTAGTCCTCTGGGGCATCCCCAAAGCGGCAGGCGGCTCGCTGCCCCGGCTTGGCTGTCTGCGTTCCTCATCTCCTCCAGGCGCTTGGTCAGCACATGCAGGAGTTCTTCGACGTTCGTCATGGCGTCCCCCGAGCGTGAGTTTCTGACAACAGATGCTCTGGAATCCGGGGAGCCCAGTGCCTTTCGTCCCGGCTCGAAGTCATCGCGGCAGCGGTAACGGCATGGGACGGCGTGATGTGACACCCGGGGACTCTTGAAGTTTTCCCTGTGAAAACTGGGGGCCGAACTACACGGGGGACCTGCGGGTTCATGATCTAGAGCACCGGGACGACGAAGATCAGAAAAGGGGCCAGAGGTGCTCCCGCCGGATCGGTGGTCCGATACGGGGTGAAATACGGCCGGTCGGTTGATCTTGAGCTCGGCGCACGTCCTATCATTGCCGGGCGTTCTCATTGCAGCTCGTTGTTGCCGCGCGGTCCGGGAGGCGGGGGAGGGTAGTGCGCGGGGTCGACTACTACGAACTCCTCGGTGTGGGGAGCGACGCGACGCCGGTCGAGATCAAATCGGCTTATCGGACGCTCGCCCGCAGCATGCACCCCGACGTCGGCGGCAGCGACGGTGCGTTCCGGCTCCTGCAGGAGGCGTACGAGACGCTCACCGACCCGGTGCGCCGCGCTTCCTACGACAGCGCTCGGCGTCGTCCGGTCGAGGCCGAGACCGCTCCGTCGAGACGTCCGCGACGACCGGGGGGAACCAGGCGGCCCGGTCGCGACTTCGGGGAGGACCCCGACTACGTGCCCCGGATGCCGAGGGTGCGGCTCGACGACCTCGGCTGGTGGGACAGCGTCGACCCGCAGGCGCGGGTGCAGTACCTGCCGGTTCTCGGCCCGGACCGGATGCCGACGTTCGCACTGGTCGGCGCTTGGTCGTTGCTGTTGCTGGCCGGGATGGCGGTCGAGCTCAACGCGGTGTTGATGGCGACCTGGCTTGGTCTGCTGATCAGCTCCGGGGTCGTGATCGTGGTGCTGCTGCGCCGCCACATCGGCGCCCACCGGGAGCACCGGATGTTCACCGCCGAGTTCGGCAACCAGCGCATCTTCGGGCTGCCCGACATCCAGCACGAGCGGGCCCAGCTGCTCACCGCCGAGTTGTGCGCGAAGTACCTCATCCGGTTGCCCGGTGTGCGGGTGTTCCACGGTCTGACCTGGCCGGACTCGGTGTTCGAGGACGTCCACCACGCGGTGCTGTGCGGACGTCGCCTGGTGCTCGTGGAGTCCAAGAGCTGGTTGCCCGGGCACTACACGACCGACGAGAAGGGGTCGCTGTGGCGCAACGGGCATCCGTTCCGCGGCGGCGTGACCCGGTTGAACGAGGGCGTGGCCAACTTCGAGGCGCTGCTGCCCGAGGTCGAGGTGCGCGGTGCGGTGCTGATCTACCCCAGTCGGGCCGGTGAGATCACCACCGTCGAGCAGCCCGACGAGCAGGTGGTGCCGATGACTCCGGCGCAGTTCGTCAAGGACATCGGGCACTGGCTCGCGCAGGACCCGGTCACCGTGGACCGCGACGTCTTCACCACCGTGCTCGACCAGTTGGTGGACTGACACTCCTTCGTCGGTGGACACCGATGAGTTTCCAGCGCGCGTCGAGTCGATACCTGCGATCGAATCTCGACAGCGCGATGGAAGGGTGCGTCCGGATGACTACGAGAGCGAACGAAACCAAGGGTCCGCCGAGACGGGCGGTCAACATCGCGCTCTGGGTGCTGCAGGTGCTGCTCGCGGCGTTCTTCATCTTCGCATCGGTCCCGAAGCTGCTCGGTGATCCGATCGCCGTGCAGATGTTCGACCTGATCGGCTTCGGGCAGGGGTTCCGCTACCTGACCGGGGCGGTCGAACTGCTCGGTGCGATCGGACTGCTGATCCCGCGGCTCTGCGGACTCGCGGCGTTCGGGCTGGCGCTGGTGATGGTCGGCGCCGTGCTGGCGGAGGTCTTCCCGCTCGGAGCCCCTGCGATGGCCCTGTCGCCGCTCGTGCTGTGCGTGGTGCTGCTGCTCGTCGCCTGGGCTCGCCGCAGCACGATTCCCTTCCTCGCCCGATCCTGACAGTTCCGACCTCAACTGAGTGGAGTGATGACGATGGCCATGAAGACCTTTCTCAACCTGCCCGTCAAGGACCTGAACCGTTCCGTGGAGTTCTTCACCGCCCTGGGGTTCACCTTCGACCAGAACTTCACCGACGAGAACGCCACCTGCATGGTGATCAACGACGACAGCTACGCGATGCTGCTCGTGGAACCGTTCTTCAAGTCCTTCATCACCAAGGACCTGGCGGATTCGACCAAGGTCGCCGAGGTCATCACCGCCCTCACCGCCGACTCGCGCGAGCAGGTGGACCAGCTCGTGGCGAAGGCCCGCGCGGCCGGATCGCCGCGCATCGGGGACGTCGTGGAAGAAGGCCCGATGTACAGCCGGAGCTTCGAAGACCCGGACGGGCACATCTGGGAAATCTTCCACATGCCGCTCGACTGAGGGCTGCGGTGAGCTGTTCGCGGCGGGATCATGGTGCGGGCACGAGCGGCCCCGGCGACCGGTCATCCTCCGACGAAGGAGCACGAGCGTGACGAACCCGCACCAGAACGTCAGCTTCGCCAGCAACGGACGGACCGCCCACGGCTACCTGGCCACTCCCGGGCGACCCGGCCCGGGAGTGGTGGTGATCCAGGAGTGGTGGGGGCTGACCGATCACGTCGCCGATGTCGCGAACCGCTTCGCCGCTGAGGGTTTCGTGGCGTTGGCCCCGGACCTCTACGGCGGCCACACCACGCACGACGCGCAGGAAGCCTCCCGGATGATGCAGGAGCTGCCGGTCGACCGGGCGGCTCGTGACCTCGCCGGTGCCGTGGACCACCTGCTCGGGCACGAGCTGGTGACCGGGTCGGCGGTCGGTGCGGTCGGCTTCTGCATGGGCGGCAAGTTCGCGCTGGTCCTGGCCGCCCAGCAGGGCGACCGCATCGGCGCCGTCATCCCCTTCTACGGGATTCCGCCGGTGGAGACGGACTTCTCGGCGATGACGGCACCGATGCTCGGCCACTTCGGGGAGTACGACCGCGGCGTCACGGTGGACGCCGTCGGCGAGGTGGCGGACAAGATCAAGAAGCAGACGGACGTCCACCCCCAGGTCCACGTGTACGCGGCCGGTCACGCGTTCTTCAACGACCAGAACCCCGCGTCGTACCACGAGGAATCGGCCCGCGTCGCCTGGCCGCGCACCCTGGACTTCCTGCACCGCCACCTGGGCTGAGCTTTCCCACTCTGGACTTGTCAAACAACAGCCGTGCTCTGAAGGGGCATACCGGGACCGGTCTTCGCGGGCCGGTTCTCGATGGTCATCTGGCGGTTCCGAGACCTGGCTCGTGATCCCGTGGTCCGGGGGCCGGCACGCGAGTCGCGTCGCGGTCGACGGAATTCCTCGTCATGCCACCGCATCCGGGTGCTCGCAACTGCTCTCGGGTCATCTCCGGTGTCATCGAACTCATGTGCCCATTGTGCCGTCGGTCATTCGAAAACGCGAGCGAATAGCGATCGCTGGATGGGATGATCCACCTGATCACGCTCCGAAATGTGTTGGACTGGAAAGCGTTTCATCACACCACTGCGGAGTGAGCTTCACTGCTGGCCGGCGAAACGCGCCTTCTCCAAGGGCGGCAACGACTCCCGTCCGGCCAGCCGGTCCGGGCGGAAGTGCCGCAGCTCCGTCGCGGGTTCGCCACCGAGCACTTCGGTGGCGGCGAGCCTTCCGAGCAGCGGTCCCAGCGTGACCCCGCTGTGCGTGGCCAGCACGTAGATCCGCCCGGTCTCGCCCAGGAAACCCGCCGCCGTCAACCCGTCGCCGGGCATCGACCGCTGTCCGACCCGGATGGACTCCAGAACGGCGCCGGAGGTCCCCGCCAGCAGGTCGTTCAGCCGCCGGCACAGCTCCAGGGCGTGGTGGCCGTCCACCGCAGGAGGATTCGCCGGATCCGCGTCGGCGTCCAGGTCCAAGCCCTGCACCACGAGCCGCCCGCCACCGTCGGGACGCACGTTGAGCGCAGGCGTGGTCAGGACCGCGTCCAGCCTGGTCGGCAGCGCAGCGGTGTAGCCCAGCAGCCCGACGGTGGCCGATCCCGCGACGTCCGGATCGGCCATCGCCACCCGGTGACCGGTGGTCGCGGTGAGCGCCTCGGTCCAGCGCCCGGCAGCGAACACCACCGCGTCGGCGGTGGAGACCTGCCCGTCCGACAGGGCGATCCGCACCCCATCTCCGGTCTCGGACACCGACACCACCTCGGCGGGGCACCGCAGTTCGGCGCCGTTCTCGCGGGCCTCTCCCCACAGGCGCGCGACGAGCAGTGCCGGGATCAGGTGGCCCTCGGTGGGGTAGTGGGCGATGTCCCGCACGCCGTCGGGAACGAGGAGGTCGGGCACCAGGTCGCGCGCCTGCGACGGCCCGATCCACTCCACCGGGTAGTCCCGGTCCTCCAGCTGACGCACCGAGGCTGCCAGTCGTTCGGTCCCGGCCTGGTCCTCGGCCCACTCGATGTTGCCGCCCAGCGTCAGCCAGGGCGCGCACCGGCCGGGCGAGGCCGCGAGGACGTCGTGCTCGGCCATGCCCGCCACGTTCAGGTCGTGGTACGGGCGCGGGTTCTTGCTGTGCGAGTTCACCCAGGCGAACGAGGTGTTCGAGGTGCCCGCCAGCGGCGTGGTGCGTTCGAAGACGGTGACCCGGGCACCTGCGAGGCTCAGCGAGCGCGCGGTTGCCGCGCCCAGGACACCCAGGCCGATCACGGCGATGTTCATGCTTGGACTGCCCTTTCGTTCTCGACGGCGGGACGGGCGGGGGTCAGCAGCGCGGTTCCCAGCACTGCCACGGCGGAGACGGCGATGCCGTAGACCGCGTAGGGCACGGTGGTGTCCGCGAGCTGGGCGAGGGCACAGCCCAGGATGCCTGCGACCATGCCCGCGATGGCGGCGGTCGGGGTGAGCCGGCGTCGCCGGTGCAGCAGGTACCCGAGGAAGATCGGCGCCGCCAGCGCCCCCGCGGAGTAGGCGTAGGTCGCCACCAGCCAGGTCAGCGCCTTCGGGAACAGGATCGCCAGCACCGCGGCGAGGACCGACACGCCGACGGTGATCATGCGCGAGAGGGTCACGGTCTGCCGCTCACCGGCCTGCTTGCCCGCGATGTTCTGGTAGACGTCGCGGGTCAGGTTGGCCACCACCGACTGCAGCGCGGCACCGGTGGTGGAGATGATGGTGGACACCAGGAACGCGCCGAAGACGATCACCAGCCAGGGCGGCAGCTGGGTGAGCAGCCAGCCGGCAGCGTCCTCCTCGTTGGCCAGGCCCGGGTTCATCGAGTGGACGGCGAGGCCGATGCATCCGGCGTAGATGCCTCCGATGAGCATCGTCAGGCCGGACAGGCCCAGCCCGCGACGGGCGTCGGAGACCTTCTTGGTGGCGAAGACCCGCTGGTAGTAGAGCTGGTTGGTGAGGGTTCCGGGCAGGATCGCCGCGACCCACAGCCAGATCTGGTCCCAACCGGCCGCCGTGAACCCCTCCCAACCCCACAACCGCTGCGGGACGGTCGCGGTGATCTGGCCCCAACCTCCTGCCAGGTGGATGGCGTAGGCGGCCACGCCCAGCGACATAACGATCATGAAGATCCCGAACACGAAGTCGGTCCAGGCGACCGAGGTCAGGCCGCCGGGCAGCACGAAGAACAACGACGCCACCATGATGACCAGGATCAGCGCGGTCGGCGACACGCCGGTGAGCTGGCCGAAGAGCTGCGCGAACGCGACGAACTGGGTGGCCAGCCAGCCGAACGGCACGACCAGCGCGGCCAGCGCGGCGATCGCGATGGCCAGCCGGTTGCGGCCGAACAGCTTGGTGATGATGTCGGGAACGGTGGTGAAGCGCTGCTCGCGCAGCCACTTCGCGATCCACATCAGCACCAGGAATCCGACCAGCACGCATCCCTCGTAGAGGAAGACCGACCACCCGGAGCGGTAGCCGATGCCGACGTGCGCGATGAGCACGCCGCCGCCGGTGGCGGTGGCGAACTGGGTGATGACGACGACGATCAGCGGCAGCGATTCACCCGCGGACAGCCAGTCCGCGGAGTTCTTCGCCTTGCGTCCGAAGTAGACGGACATGCCGATGCCGAATCCGATGACCAGCAGGCTGGCGATGATGATCCCGGCGATCTGGCCGGTGGAACCGGTGAGCATGGTTGGCCTCCAGTGGGCTCACAGCGGGAAGCGGTTCGGGTCGAGCGTTGCGATGTCGTGCGAGGTGCCTCCGGTCAGCGCGAGGTCCGCGCCGATCTCGCCGAAGGCGGGCGCGAGCTTGAAGCCGTGCCCGGAGAAACCGGTCATGACGGTGGCCCGCCGGTGACCGGGGAGCGGGCCGAGCAGGGCGTGGTCGTCGGGGGTGAAGCCCTCGGCGAACGTGCCGGTCCGCATCGGGTGCGGTGTCACTCCTGGCAGGAGCCGTGCGGCGGCGGCCGAAGCGGCTCGTGCGTGGTCGGTGGTGGAGTTGCGCGGGAGGTCGTCGGGCCCGTCGAGCTCGGGCCATCCGAGGTGGTGCGGCACGATCTTGATCGCGACTCCGTCGAGCGCGGGGAAGCAGGAGAACCCGGCTTCGGCGTGCCTGCGGATGGCGATGGGCAGCGACTCCGGCGAGTGCGCTGCGACGTCGCGCGCCGCGAACCAGTAGGCGATGATCAGGCGCGCCTGAACCGGGAGGTTCCGCAGCGGCGCCAGTTGTCGTGCCCACGGACCGGGCGCGAAGATCGCGTGGTCGACGTCAAAGGTGGTCCCGTTGCTGGTGATCCGCCAGCCGTCCGCGGTCTCGGTGGCGTCGGAGACGGGGTGGTAGGGCAGGATCTGAGCCCCGGCCGCCTCAGCGGACCTCAGCGCGGCCTGCACGGCGGGTTCCGGCCGCAGCACACCTGCCGCCGGGTCGAGCACCATGACTTCGCCGTCGTCGATCCGGTGCTGCGGGAACCGCTTTCGCGCCTCGGCGGTGCCGAGGACCTCGTGGTCGAGCCCGGCGTCTTCGGCGCAGCGCCGCACGGCGGCGACGTCGGGGTTCTCGGGCACGCCGATGGTCAGCCCGCCGCACATCGTCAGCAGTTGCGCGTCCGCGCCGCGCTCCAGCTCGCGCCACAGCGCTTCGGCTCGTTGCAGCAGAGGCACGTAACCTGCGCCTTCCTTGTAGGCGGTGCGGAAGATGCGGGATTCGCCTGCCGAGGCGCCCCGGTCGTGGCCGGGGCCGTAGGCGTCGAAGGCCAGCACCTCGGCTCCGCGCAGCGCGAGCCGCCAGGCCGTCATGGCACCGATGACGCCGGTGCCGATCACCGCGACGCGAGTCATGAACACTCCTCCAAGGATTTCCGGGCAGGCTGAACGAACGGTTCCAGCGCGAAACCGTCAGGGGCGAAGGGGAATCAGCGGTCCTGCGTGGACAGGACGCTGTGCTCGATGAAGAACTCGACGAGGTCGGGACGGATGATGTGCCACATGGCTTCGGCGAGCTTGCCGTCGGTGAGCCACGTCAGCCGGCGCAGCCGGATCACGGCCTGGCCGGAGGTGAGGTGCAGCCGGGACGCGGTGTCGTCGTCGAGCAGCACCGGGTCGATGTAGACGCGGGACTTGGCCGCGGGGACGCCGTTGCGGGAGAAGTAGTCGTGCACGGTCAGGTGTGCCAGGTCCTCGTCGAGCAGTCGTGGTGCCAGCGAGAACGGGACCGCGGACAGTTCGATGGCGATCGGGTTGTCGTCGACGTCGAACTTGAGCCGGCGCAGCTGGACCACCGGCGCGTCGTCGTCCACCCCGGGCATCTCGACGTCGGCGTCGCGCGCCGGGATGACCGCAGCGGAGTCCACCGCGTGCCGCCCGGGGATCTCCGGGCCCTGCAGCGCGGGGTTGACCAGGCGCAGCAGGTTCTCCTGCCGCGCCCCTTCGGCGACGAACGTGCCGCGCCGACGGTGTCGTTCCACCAGCCCGGCCTGGGCCAGTTCGGTCAGCACCCGCTGCGCGGTGGCACGGCTGACCGAGTACTGCTCGCGCAGCTCCGCCTCGGTGGGGAGCTTGCTGCCGGGCAGCAGCGCACCCGAGCGGATCCGCTGCTCCAGTTCGGTGCGGATGCGCAGGTACGCCGGGGTTGCCATGGACGGAATCTAGCTCCGCGCAATTGACCGGTCAATAGAGAATTCGAGCGGTCAATAGATGTGACCTCGCGTTGACACGCGTTGATCGAGCGGCAACCTCGCAGCGCCCTGCTGCCTCCGATCACGGTCACCGGCGAACCGCGCAGGGGATCGGTGCCCACGCGGCCAAGATCCGGCCGCGGCCGGTCAGCCTTGTTTGGTGGGGCGGATGGTCAGGTCGCCGATCTCGACGTCGTCGGGCTGCTCGATGGCGAAGGCGATGGCGCGTGCCACGGCTTCCGGGCTGATTCCGAGCGCGTCCATCGCTTGCTGGGCCTGCGCTCGCTGTTCCGGGTCCTCGACGTGGTCGACGAGTTCGGTGCGAACGTATCCCGGGGAGATGGAGGTCGTGCGCAGCACGCCGTCCGTGGACTCCTGGCGCAGCGCTTCCAGCAGTGTGCGCACGGCGTTCTTGGTGCCCGCGTAGACGGCTTGCGTCGGGACGATCTTCAGCCCCGAGGTCGACACCGTGGTGACGAGGTGCCCGAAGCCCTGACTCCGGAAGACCGGCAAGGCGGCGGCGATGCCGTGCAGTACGCCGCGCAGGTTGACGTCGATCATGGTGTCCCAGTCGTCGACGTCGAGGTCGGTGAGGGGTGCGATCCGGGCGACCCCGGCGTTGCTCACCAGGACGTCGAGGCGTCCGAACCGGTCCACCGCCAGGTTCACCAGCCGCTGGAGGTCGGCGCGCTGCGCGACGTCGACCTCCAGAGTTTCCGCGCGACCGCCCTCGGTTCGGATGCGCGCGGCGAGCGCGTCCAGCCGGTCGGTGCGCCGAGCGCCCAGCACGACGGCCGCGCCTCGGGTCGCGAGCTCCAGTGCCGTCGCCCCGCCGATCCCGCTGCTGGCTCCGGTGATGGCGACGATCTTGTCGTCCAGTCGGTTCATCGCGCTGCTCCACCTCTAACCTGACAAGTGTCCACTTGGAGGCCAACGTACCGGACAGTTGTCCGCTTGTGTGGAGAGCAGGGGTGAGCCCGTGGCGGGTCGTGAACGCCGATCAGACGCCGTCGCCAACCGCGACCGGATCGTCGAAGCCGCGCGCGCAGAGCTGAGCAGGGCCAACGGTGCGGTGGCCGACCTGAAGCTGCACCGGGTTGCCAAGGCGGCCGGCGTGGGGCAGGGCACGCTGTACCGGCACTTCCCGACCCGCGAGCACCTGCTCGCCGAGGTGTACCGGCACGAGCTGACCCAGCTCGTGGACGCCGCCGAACCGCTGCTGGCCGAGCACCCGCCGCTCCGGGCGCTGACCTGCTGGCTGCAGCGGCTGGTCGAGTACGCGCGGGTCAAGCGCGGTGTCATGGCGGCGATCGAGGCGTCGGCGTGGCGCGATCTCCACTCGGACCAGCACCAGCGCCTCGACGACGCTCTCGAGGTGCTGCTCGAACGGGGGAGAGCCGCCGGCGAGGTGCGCGACGACGTCGGCGCGGCGGAGGTCATCCTGCTGCTGGGCGGGTTGGCGCGCGTTCCCGAAGCCGAGTGGGACGTGCGGGCACAGCCCATGATGTCGGTCATCGTCGACGGGCTTCGCGCGCGTTGACCGGGGGAGCGGGAAGCCGTTGTCCCGCAACGCACTCCCGCGACTAGGTCAGGATCGCGAGGCAGTCGACCGCCACTGCGCCGTTCTCGTCGAGAAGGAGCGGGTTGACGTCGAGTTCGGCGAGGTCGTCGGCGAGGTCGTGGGCCAGCCAGGACAACCTGGCGATGGCGTCGGCCGCGGCGTCGAGATCGCGCGGGGGCTGGCCTCGGACGCCCGCGAGGACCTTGCTCCCGCGCAGGGAAACCAGTAGTCGCTTCGCTGAGGCGGTGTCCAGGGGTGCGACGCCGACCTGGCTGTCGGCGAGGACTTCGACGAGGACGCCGCCGAGTCCGACCACCACGACCGGGCCGAACGCGGGGTCGCGCTTGATGCCGACGATCAGTTCCGTGCCGGTGGTCATCCGCTGCACGAGCAGCTTGGCGTCCGGATCCAGTCGCAGCAGGGCATCGGCCGCTTCCAGGATCTCGGCGTCGGAGGACAGGTTCAGGCGCACTCCGCCGATGTCGGACTTGTGGCCGATGGTGCGGGACAGGAGCTTCACCGCCACGGGCGTGCCCAGGTCGTGCGCGGCGGCGACCGCGCTCTGCGGGTCCTTGGCGGGGAAAGCGCCTGCGCACGGCACCCCGTAGGCGGCGATGAGCCTGCTGGACTCGTGCTCGTCGAGCTGCGTGCGCCCGTGATCGCGCGCTTCGCACAGGATCGCGTGAACTGCCCGGCGGTCGACGTCGCGCGGCCGCTGCGGGCTCGGCGGGGCCGGGCGCAGGCTGTACCCGGCCAGCGCGCCCAGCGCTGCGGCCGCGCGTCCGGGGTCGGTGAAGCACGGAATCCCCAGCTCCCGCAGCCACTCCCGGGGACGTCCGCTGCCGCCGGTCCACACCACGACCAGCGGTCGGTCCGTGGCGCGGTAGGCGTGCTCGACGGCGCCGATGAGCTCGTCCGCCGCGTGGTCGGCGTTGCCCAGCAGGACCGCGATCATGTCCGAGCCCGGGTGTTCCACCGCGATCTCCAGGGCGCGCCGCAGCATCGCCGGGTCGCTGATCAGGTTCGCGGTGAGGTCCACCGGGTTGCGCGGCGAACCGAACGCGGGGAGCACCTCGGCCATCCGGCGCTGCCACTCGGGCTCCCAGGGGAGGAGGTCCAAGCCGTGACGGGCGGCGACGTCGGCCATCAGCACCCCGGCGCCGCCGGACAGCGACAGCGTGGTCAGCCGCCTGCCCCGGGCCCTGCGTCCGTCGGCGAAGATCATCCCCGCGTCGAGCAGTTCCTCCATCCCGTCCACCCGCACCACGCCGAACTGCCGCACGACGCCGTCGAAGACCGCGTCCTCACCGGCCAGCGAGGCGGTGTGCGACGCCGCAGCCCTGGCACCGGCGTCCGACCGCCCGACCTTGACCGCCAGGACCGGTTTGTCCAGCTCGTGCGCTCGTCGGGCCACGGTCAGCAGTTCCCGTCCGTCGTGCACGCCTTCCAGGTAGGCCATCAGCACCCGGACCTCGTCGAGCTCGACCAGCCCGCCCAGCAGCTCGGCGACCGACAGGTCGGCTTCGTTGCCGGTGTTGAGGAAGTGCGAGATGCCGATCCCGGCGTGCTGGGCCGCGGAGAAGATGAAAGTGCCGAACGCGCCGCTCTGGCTGACGAACGCCAACGGCCCCTCGCGCGGCTGGAAGTCCCCGTCCATCGCCGAGGTGAACGTCGGCATCGCCTTGTCGCGCAGGCTGAACATGCCCAGGCAGTTCGGCCCGAGCACCCGGATGCCGGTCTCGGAGACGACCTCGCTGAGCTGGTGCTGAAGTCGCGCTCCCTGCTCGTCGAGCTCGGCGAATCCCGCCGCGCCCACGATCGCCGCCGGAATCCCCCGATCGGCGCAGTCCCGGAGAGCGTCGACGACCTGGTCGGCGGGAAGCATGATCATCGCGAGGTCGATCTCGCCGTCGACGTCGGCCAGCCGGGGGTGGGCGGGAATCCCCTGCACCCGCGCGCGCACCGGGTTGATCGGCAGCAGCCTGCCCGCGTAGCCGAAGCGCTTCATCAGCGCGATCGCGCGGCCGGAGAGCTTGACCGGGTTGTTCGAAGCGCCGAGGACTGCGATCGACCTCGGGTGCAACATGCGGTGGATCGCCGGATGCGGGGCCGTGTTGCCGTCCATCGCGCTCCATCCCACCTGGCGCGTTGGCGCGCCGGTGTTTTCGATGCGTCGCTGCCCGCCGCGTCGCGGGCGCCGGGTTCGAGGCTAGGCGAGCTTCGCTCCTGGGCCAAGACTCGGATCGACGTCTCTCCACTGTGGAGCATGTGGTGCAGTCCACTCGCGAGATCGCTAACTCCGAGGTCCCGCGAAACGATGTAACGGATGAGTAAGCGTTCGCAGGGCGTTGTTGACATGAAGAACATAGGAGGGCATTCGTGGCTGCCGACCGACCGGAGAGTCGGGCATGGTGGATCTGGAGCGTGGCGGTGGTCGCCTACCTCGCCGCGGTATTTCACAGGGGCAGCTTGGGGGTTGCCGGGACGCAGGCGCTCGATCGGTTCGACGTCGGACCGGCCGCGCTCAGCGCGTTCACGGTGCTGCAGGTCGGCATCTACGCCGGCATGCAGATTCCCACCGGTTTGCTGGTGGATCGCTTCGGCGCACGCCGGGTGATCACCACGGCGGTGTTGTTGCTGGGAACCGGCCAGGCGCTGTTCGCGCTGGCCGACACGTACGCGATGGGACTGGCCGCGCGCGGCGTGCTGGGCCTGGGCGATGCGTTGATGTGGGTGAGCATTCTGCGCCTGGTGGCGGCGCACTTCTCGGCGCGGCGCTACGCGCTGGTGGCCACCATCTCCAGCGCTCTGGGGGCGCTGGGTGGTGTCGCGGCCACGTTCCCGCTGGCCGCGGCGCTGCGCGCGATCGGCTGGACCGGGACGTTCCTGCTGGTGGGCGCGCTGACGATGGCCTACGCGGCGGTGACGGTCTCGGTCGTGCGCGACACCACGCCGAAGGCCTCGGCACCCAAGAGCGGGGGAGCGGTGCTGGCTCAGGTGCGGGACGCCTGGTCGGTGCCGGGAACGCGGTTGGCGTTCTGGACGCACTTCTGCACGATGTTCGTCTCGGGTGCGCTGACCCTGCTGTGGGGTTTCCCGTACCTGGTCGACGGGCTCGGTGTGGCCGCCTCCACGGCGAGCGTGCTGCTGAGCCTGCTGATCATCGGTCAGGTCGTGGGCGGCCCGCTGGTCGGAGCGCTCATCGGCAAGCGGCCGGAGTGCCGGATGTGGCTGGTCATGGGCTATCTCAGCCTCAACGCGCTGGCGTGGTGCGCGCTGCTGACCTGGCCGCAGGGCCGCCCGCCGCTGGCGGTGATCGCGGTGGCGTTCCTGATCTTCGCCATCGGCGGTCCGGTGTCCTCGGTGGCCTTCGCCCTGGTGCGCGACTACAACTCGCTGCGCCAGGTCGGCACCGCCACCGGTGTGGCCAACGCGGGTGGGCACTCGGCCACGGCGCTGGGCGTGCTGACCGTGGGTCTGGTGCTCGACCTGTTCGAGTTCATGCCCGGCGGTTCGGAGTACCGAGTGGCGATGCTGGCCCTGGTCGCGCTGCTGATCTTCGGCGCCTCGCGCACCTGGGTCTGGTGGCGCCGCGCTCGCGCCGAGGTCTTCGCCGCCGCGCAGCGCGGTGAGCAGGTGCCGGTGCTCCTGCACCGCCACCGCTGGGACCTGGACGTCCCGCGCCGCGAGGCCGTAGCGGTCTGATCGAGGGGGATGAGCGGTTCCGCCTTGTTGAGCGGGGGTGGCAGTGCTAAGCCTGAGCTGTCTCCG
>NZ_JBFAQJ010000040.1:0-65413 GCF_040677225.1 Saccharopolyspora sp. NPDC049357
CTCTCCCCTTCGGTGGCGCCGCCGCTCCCGCGTTGGCCCCCGGCCGGGGGGGCGCGGGGCCCTTCGCTTCTCGGGTGCGGCGGTTGCCGCCTCGATCACGAGTTGGGGCGCTTGCCGTGGTTGGCCTTGTTCTTGCGCCGGTCCTTCTTCTTGCGCGCGCGCTTGCCCATAAGGCGACTCCCTCGAAGTTCGAGTTTCACTCCAGCCCGGTGACCGCGAGTGATCAACTGACACCCGGTCTCCGCTGGGATTTCGAGGTTCCAGTCTGCCATGTCCGATACCTGCCGTCGGCGGGTGGTGGCGGTCGTGGTTTCCTAAGCAGGGGCCGGAGTCGGCCGCGACGAGGAGGAAGAGATGGCCGAGGAGATCCGCGCCGAGATGGTGGCCAACGTCATGGCGGTGCCGATGTCCGAGGGCGACGCGGTCCACGACGGTGACTCGCTGGTGCTCCTGGAGTCCATGAGCATGGAGATCCCGGTGCTCAGCGAGGTGTCCGGCAAGATCAGCACCATGGCTGTCAAGCCGGGTGACGTCGTTCAGGAGGGCGATCTGATCGCTGTCGTCGAGTGACGACCCGCTTCGATCCGAGCAGCCGACCCGGAGGACCGCCTTGTCCACGCTGAGTGATCTTCTCGCCGAACACACGGGACTGTCCGGCACTGCCGCCGACCACCTGCAGCTGGTGGTCGCCGAGTGGCAGTTGCTGAGCGACCTGTCGTTCGCGGATTTCATCATGTGGGTGCCGATCGGCCCCTCGGAGGCACCCGAGGACCGCTTCCTGTGCGTCGCGCAGGCCCGTCCCACCACCGCGCCCACCGCGCACCCGGAGGACGTGGTCGGCTCCGAGGTCACCCAGGACGACCACCCGCAGCTCCGGCGGGCGGCCCTGGAGGGCCGCATCTGCCGCGAGGAGGACCCGCGCTGGCACCTGGGGGTTCCGGTGCGGCGCGAGACGATCCCGGTGAAGCTGGGCGACGAGATCGTGGCGGTGCTCAGCCGCGACACGAACCTCGCCGTGCCGAGAGTGCCCAGCCCGCTGGAGATCTCCTACCTGGGCAGCGCCGCCGACCTGTGCCAGATGGTCGCCGATGGCACGTTCCCCACGCCGGAACCGGCGCCCGACGTGCACACCAGTCCGCGCGTCGGTGACGGCCTGATCCGGCTGGACAACTCGGGAACGGTCGTGTTCGCCAGCCCCAACGCGCTGTCGGCCTACCACCGCATGGGCCACGCGGCCGACCTGGTGGGCGCCCAGCTGGCGCCGCTGACGCGGTCGCTGCTCAACGACCCGTTCGACGCGGACGAGGTCTCGCAGCGGGTCCGGCGGGCGATGGGCGGCGAGCCCAGCATGCGCATCGAAGCCGAGGCGCGCGGTGCGACGGTGCTGTTCCGCGCGCTGCCGCTGCGCCCGCGCGGCCAGTCCGCCGGCGCGCTGGTGCTGGTCCGCGACGTCACCGAGGTCAAGCGGCGGGACCGGGCGTTGATGTCCAAGGACGCCACGATCCGCGAGATCCACCACCGCGTGAAGAACAACCTGCAGACCGTGGCGGCGCTGCTGCGGTTGCAGTCGCGGCGCACCGGCAACAACGAGGCCCGGCTGGCGCTGGACGAGTCGGTGCGGCGGGTGACCTCGATCGCCTTGGTTCACGAGACGCTGTCGATGTCGGTGGACGAGCGGGTCGACCTCGACGACGTGGTGGACCGCGTGATCCCGATGATGAGCGACGTCGCCGTCGCCGAGACCGGGGTGAAGGTCAGCCGCGGCGGGAAGTTCGGTGTGGTGTCGGCGGAACTGGCCACGCCGCTGGTGATGGTCCTGACCGAGCTGGTGCAGAACGCTTTCGAGCACGCCTTCCCGGAGGGCCAAGGCGGGGAAGTGGTCGTGCAGGCGGAGCGTTCGGCGCGCTGGCTCGACGTCGTCATCTCGGATGACGGTCGTGGCCTGCCGAAGGGATTCTCCCTCGAGCGCGCCGAACGTCTCGGCCTGCAGATCGTGCGGACCCTGGTGGAGTCTGAGCTCCGCGGGTCTCTGAGCTTGCGTGGCCGCGGTCATCAACGTGGTACCGAGGCGGTTTTGCGGGTGCCTCTGAAGTACCGACGATGACGGCCCGTATATTGGGCGCCACGCTGGTGCGTCGATCACTCGGGTGACATCCCCACGCGCCGGGGACGTCGGGCCGATCGGGTCGGTTTCCCCGGTTCCGGCTACCCCGTGGTGATGGGGAGATCGGCTGGAACGTGCGGGACCGACATCGACGCTGATCGGCCGGAGCTGCTAGTCGGGGTCGGGTCAGTTCTTGCGGTGCGAGGCCGTGTGCGGCCGGGGCGAGACGGGCGGTCGGTCACCGGGGGTGCGACCGACCGGCCACGTCTCAGCGAGCTGCTACTCAGGCGTTGGTGCGCGCCCGGGTGCGAGCGTTGCGCCGCTTGAGGGCACGCCGCTCGTCTTCGCTCATGCCGCCCCAGACACCGGCGTCCTGGCCGCTCTCGAGTGCCCACGCCAGGCACTGAGAGGCAACCGGACAACGGCGGCATACGGCCTTCGCCTCGGCGATCTGCAGCACAGCAGGACCGCTGTTCCCAACCGGGAAGAACAGCTCCGGGTCCTCGTCACGGCAAACCGCATCGTGGCGCCAGTCCATTGTTCCTTGCTCCTCGCTAGGCGCGCCCATGCGCGCCGATAGTTCGTTCGGGGTGTTTGTGAATGCTTTCACGGAGTCCGTGTGCTTGTGAATGCTTTCACGAACTGCCGCGATGTCAAGAGGTCGATCTCGGGCGGTGAGCGAACTCACCTGAAAGATCGACGAGACTTGACCAGGGGTTTCGGTGTGCTCCCGGACTCAGACGGGGGTCATGAGTCGGCAGCGACGTCCATCCGTGACCAGAAGGTTATACAGCGACGCGGAGAGCGTTCGGGACTGAGGAGAACTCGATCGCCGATCGCTCACCCAGGCAATCGCCGTCCACCTGCAGGCGCAACGGCTCCGTACAGGTTACGCGTAGTTGGGGCACATCCGCAGCCTGAATTGAATTTCTTCCGTGTGGTTTCCCTCTACCGCGCAGCATCTCCGCTACGTGTCGCAACACAGGGTAGGCAGTCATCCTCTTCAGCGCGAACACGCCGAGACCATTGTCGAAGCTGGTCTCGGGGCTCATGCGGACCGGCGTCGAACCCAGGTAGGTCCACGGGTCGGTGTTGGAGACAAACACACTGTGTAGTAGCTCACTCGGGTGATCGTCACCGATTTGCAAGCTCAGCTTCGGTTCCCCACGGGCCATCCGAACGTAGCAGGCCAGGGCAATCCGGGCATACAGGGCGGGGGTGGCTTCGCGGCCGCGCGACCGCTGGCGCTCCATCTCGGCGACGACCTCGGCGTCCCAGCCGATGCCGGCGTTGAAGGTGAACCACCTCTCGTCGGCCTTGCCCAACCCGACCTGGCGCGTGCTGCGATCGGCCAGCGCGCGCATCAGGTGGTGCGTGGCGTCGACGGGGTCCTTGGGGACCCCGAGCGCGCGGGCGAAGACGTTCGCCGAACCACCCGGCACCACGCCCAGCGTCGGCATCGAGGGATCGCCGGGCTCGGCGACCTCGAACATGCCGTTGACCACCTCGTTGACCGTGCCGTCGCCACCGTGCGCGATGACCAGGTCGGCACCGTCCCGCACGGCGTCCCTCGCGGCCTCCGAGGCGTGTCCGAAGTGCCGCGTCTCCACGACGTCCAGCTTCAGCACACTGGCCAGGGCGG
The DNA here is from genome assembly GCF_040677225.1 of Saccharopolyspora sp. NPDC049357. Taxonomy (NCBI): domain Bacteria; kingdom Bacillati; phylum Actinomycetota; class Actinomycetes; order Pseudonocardiales; family Pseudonocardiaceae; genus Saccharopolyspora; species Saccharopolyspora sp. NPDC049357. Next base: position 3,747 of record NZ_JBFAQJ010000040.1, read on the forward strand.
CGGCGAGCACATCGCGGCCACTGGCTGTGGTGGAGGTCGCCTGCGGGTTGACGACGAGAACGGCGCGCACAACCGAAGCCTAAGCGAGACGGTTTCGTGTCCGTCGGGCGCGGGGCCCGGTTGCGCGTGCCGCGAAGTCTCAACTGGGCTGTCCGGTCACCTCCGAGTCCGATGCGGACCGGGACGGGCCGAGGTGCGCGGCACGGGCGGACGCGGCGACGGAACGCACCAGGAGCGGATGCGCCATGCCGCTGACCACCGGTTTCCGGTGACAACCGGATGCGTAACCCCGGAACGCACCCGACTGTTGTGCACCGGCTGCCGACGTGCACGCGGCGAGATCGACGGACACCCCGATATCCGCGAACGCCGCTTCAGCCATGAGTCGATCATGTCGTCTCGGGGCCTGCGGCAGCTATGCGGCGATCGGGCGGTATTACCATCGAAAGTGCACACGCAGAGTCACTGGCGGGGTCGTGTGGCCCCGTTCGAGGAGAGGGCGCCTTGTCTACCGAGACCGTTCCCCGCACGGTGCGCGTCGCCGGCGTGCTGACCACCCTTCAGGCGGTGGCAGCCCTGGTGTTCGTCGTGGCGCTGCTGGTCCGCAGCGCCTCCAACGACCTCGGCGGAGTCGGTCAGCTCGAACGCGGCGAGACGTGGGGCGAGGCCGGCTACTACGCGCTGCTGGCCTCCGGTGTGCTCGCCGCGGGCATCGGCCTGATCAAGGGCAAGCACTGGGCCCGCACGCCCGCCCTGCTGCTGCAGCTGCTGCTGCTCGGCACCGCCTGGTACGCGACCGGCCCGTCCGGGCGGCCGTTGATCGGCCTGATCATCGCGGTGCCCGCCGTGGCGGTGCTGTGGTTCCTGTTCAACCGCGAGGGCCGGGAGTGGTCGTTCCACGCCTCGATGGCCCCCGACGCCCGCGAGGACTGATCGGTCAGCCCCCGAAGGAGCGCAGGGCGTCCCCGGTGAGCCGGTAGACGCTCCAACCGTCCATCGGGAAGGCGCCCTGGGCCTTGTAGAAGGCGATCGAGGGCTCGTTCCAGTCCAGCACCGACCACTCCAGCCGCGCGTAGCCGCGCTCGACGCACTCGCTCGCCAGCGTCCGCAGCAGCCGCTTGCCCAAGCCCGAACCCCGGTGCTCCGGCCGCACGTAGAGATCCTCCAGGTAGATCCCGTGGACGCCTTCCCAGGTGGAGAAGTTCAGGAACCAGAGGGTCAAACCGACGACAGCACCGTCCACTTCGGCCACGTGCCCGAACAGGGCGGGGTCGGGCCCGAACAGCGCCGTCCGCAGCTGCTCCTCGGTCAGGTGGCAGGAATCGGGCTCCTCCTCGTACCTGGCGAGCTCGTGCACCAGCTCCACCATCGCCGCCACGTCGTCCTCGCGAGCCCGCCGGATCATCCCGTCCTCCACTGCCGACCGAACCTGGTGCTTCCAGGCTCATTCTGCGCGGTGGTGCGGCGGGGAAGGTGCTCAGCCCTGCTGCCAGGCGGGGATGTTGGACCGCTGGATCTGCGGAACGCCCCGGTCGTGGCCGAGAACGGTGATCCCGGCGGCGTCCAGGGCGAAGTGGACCCCGGAGGCGATGGGCAGGTTCAGCCAGCGGGCGATCAGGCACCGGCTGAAGTGGCCGTGCCCGACGAGCACCACGTCGGTGTCGGCCCCGCGCACGCGCGCCAGCAGGTCGTCGGCGCGGGTGGCGATGTTGGAGGCGGTTTCACCGCCGGGGCAGGGGTGACTCCACACCGTCCAGTCCGGAACGGTCTCGCGGATCTGATCGGTGGTCAGACCCTCGTAGTCGCCGTAATCCCACTCCACCAGCAGCGGTTCGGTCATCACGTCGGCGAGCCCGGCGAGGTCCGCGGTGCGCTGCGCCCGCTTCCGCGGGCTGCACAGCACCGTGACGGGACCGGCGGGACGCAAGGCGGTCAGGGTTTGCCCTGCCTGACGTGCCCGCAGCTCGCCTTCGACGGTGAGGGGGATGTCGGTGCGACTGGTGTGCTGACCGGTCAGGGACCACTCCGTGGTGCCGTGCCGGAGGATGTAGACGCGCTGTTCCACGGATCGCAGCGTACGGATCCGCGGCGCTTCCGCAGAACGAGGTCACTCACGTCACGTCGTCCACATCGGTCAGTGCTCGTCGTAGTGCTCCCCGTGGGCGGCGTGGCGGTGCCCGTCGTGGACGTAGTCGACGTGATCGCCGTGCGGAACCGCGACGTGCCCGCAGTTCTCGCCGTGCACGTGGTCGTGGGACCCGTGCTCCTGATGCCCGCCGACCTCGCACTCGTCGTAGTGCTCCCCGTGCGCGGCGTGCAGGTGACCGTCGTGGGCGTAGTCGACGTGGTCGCCGTGCGGTACGGCGACGTGCCCGCAGCCGGGCCCGTGCGCGTGGTCGTGGCCCGTGTGCTCTCGGCATGCGGTGGTCATGAGCGCTCCCCAACTCCGCGAGACGTCGGTGTTCGTGCGGGCCAGCCTATGGCTGCCGAGAAGGCCTCGCATGATCGTCACAGGCGGAAGCGTGGGAACCTTTCGCGCACTGCGACCGTGAGCACGGGAACCTTTCGCGCACTGCGGTGTGAGCGTGGGAACCTTTCGCGCAGCTCGCGCCGACGAGAGCATGGGAACCTTTCTGCCACCTGCGCTCTCGGGGCGAGGGTGCGAAAAAGAAAACGCCGACCAGCGTTTCCGCTGGCCGGCGTTCTCGAAGGTCGCTGGAGATCAGCCCTTCTTGGTCTCCCAGAAGATCTTGTCGATCTCGGCGATGTAGTCCAGCAGCTCCTGGCCCTTGGCCGGGTCCATCGAACCCTTGGTGCCCGTCGCGCCCGCGGCCTTGGTGGCCTTGTTGACCAGCTCGTGCAGCTGCGGGTACTTCTCGAAGTGCGGCGGCTTGAAGTAGTCGGTCCACAGCACCCACAGGTGGTGCTTGACCAACTCGGAGCGCTGCTCGGCGATCAGAATCGCGCGAGTGCGGAACTCCGGGTCCTCGTTGCCCTGGTACTTCTCCTGGATCGCCTTGACCGACTCCGCTTCGATCCGCGCCTGCGCGGGGTCGTAAACGCCGCACGGCAGGTCGCAGTGCGCGGTCGCCTCCAGGCGGGGGCTGAGGATGCGCGACAGGAGTCGCATGATTCCTCCCTGACAAGTGAGTGCTCCGACGAGGCCGACCCTACTCTTGAAGATCCTCGTCGTCCTACTGGAGGTGCCGGTGAAATCGCTCGGACGGTGGCCGATGCGCAGGTTGCGGGTGCGCGGACCGTCGATGGTTCCCACACTTCGGGACCAGGACGTCGTGGTGTTCCGGACAGGTGATCTTGCTCGTGCGGGTGATGTCGTGCTGGTGCGGTGGGAACAACGTCCCCAACAGCTCTCGGTCAAGCGGGCAGTGCGCCGCGAGGCCGGCGGCTGGCACGTGGAGGGCGACAACGGTTTCGGTTCGACGGACTCCCGCGACCTCGGCCCCGCGCAGGTGCTGGGCGTGGTGCGGTGGCGGTTGTGGCCATCGCCCGGCCGCGTGCGCTGAGGAGGGGAACCTTCCTGCCATCCCGTTCGGCGTGACAGGAAGGTTCCCGTCCTCACCGCTCGGTGCGCAGCGACTCGTAGTGCGCGAGGCAGGCGTGGAAGTCGGGGAGCAGGCCGTTCTCGGCGGCTTCGGCGAGAGTCGGGGCTTCGCGGTCCTTTTCGGACAGGATCGCCGGACCGCTGAGCTCGCTCTCCCAGGGCAGGCCGAGGTCCGGGTCCATCGGGTTGATGCCGTGCTCGCCGGAGGGGTTGTAGCCGGTGGAGCACAGGTAGGTCATCACGGTGTTGTCGGTGAGGGCCAGGAACGCGTGCCCGAGTCCTTCGGCGACGTAGAGGGCGCGGTACTCGGTCGAGTCGAGGCGGATCGCCTCCCATTGGCCGAAGGTGGGGGAGCCGACGCGGATGTCGACGACCACGTCCAGCAGCGCGCCCTGCGGGCAGTAGACGTACTTGGCCTGGCCGGGCGGGGTGTCGGCGAAGTGCACGCCGCGGATGACGTCGCGGGCCGAGACGCTGTGGTTGGTCTGGGCCAGGGTCATCGGGTGGCCGGTGGCTTCGGTGAACGCCTTCTCCTGGAACGGGGCCACGAACAGACCGCGGTTGTCGGGGAAAGCCTTTGGGGTGAATTCGAACGCCCCGGTGATCTCAAGTCGACGTACCTGCACGAGTGCCGAGCCTAGGAGGCGTGATCGGGGCCGGTTCGGTGGGGCGGCGTGGACAGGAAGGTTCCCCTGCTCGATCGCATCGCGGAAAACCAGAGGTCGGCACACGCATTTTCCAAACAGTTTCGATTCAGATGGCAATACCGGACACTCGTACCGCATAACTGCGAAATGCAAACAGGATGCGCGTACTGCATCTCGCCTTCGGAAAATATGACGGGCGTACTGTCCCAATTCGTAAAATTCTCGCCTTTTTGCTGGTGAGACGTGTGATCCCTGTCGCTGACATTGCTTCAAAGGGCTGGCAGACTAACCGCACCGCAGCGTCCGCCGAGCCGCTGTCCGAACAGGATGGTCGGTATCGGTATTTCGATAGACGCCTTCTTCTCCGGTACGCCCGGGAAGTCGGCGTTGACAGCGACCGCTCTAGGTCGCATCCGCCCGGCTCGATAGTGCTCGGGCCGCAGGCATGGCAATAGGAGGGACGCCGTGACCACCATCAACGAGGGCACCGCCAATGGAATCGGTGCCGAGCTGACCCACGAAGAGATCTTCGCCGCGCACGAAGGGGGCAAGCTCACCGCTGCGGTGACCGCCCCGCTCGACAGCGCGCGCGACCTGTCGATCGCGTACACCCCCGGGGTGGCGCAGGTCAGCCGGGCGATCGCCAGCGATCCGTCCTTGGCTGATCGCTACACCTGGACTCAGCGCCTGGTGGCCGTGGTCAGCGATGGATCCGCGGTTCTCGGTCTGGGTGACATCGGCCCGAAGGCATCGCTGCCGGTCATGGAGGGCAAGTCCGCCCTGTTCAAGACCTTCGCCGGGCTCGACTCGATCCCGCTGGTCCTGGACACCAAGGACGTCGACGAGATCGTGGAAACGCTGGTCCGGCTGCGCCCCTCGTTCGGTGCGGTGAACCTGGAGGACATCTCCGCGCCGCGCTGCTTCGAGCTGGAGCGCCGGGTCACCGAGGCGCTGGACTGCCCGGTCATGCACGACGACCAGCACGGCACCGCCGTCGTGGCGCTGGCCGCGCTGCGCAACGCCGCCCGCGTCGCCGGACGTGAGCTGGAGTCGCTGCGCGTGGTCATCTCCGGCGCGGGTGCCGCGGGCGTCGCCTGCGCGAAGATCCTGCACACCGCGGGCGTCGGCGAGATCATCGTGCTCGACTCGCGCGGCGTGATCAGCGCCGACCGCGACGGGCTCACCCCGATCAAGCAGGAGCTCACCGAGTTCACCAACCCGCGCGGCATCTCCGGCGGTCCCGCCGAGGCGATGCGCGGCGCGGACGTGTTCATCGGCGTCTCCATGGGGCAGGTCCCCGAAGAGCACGTGGCCCTGATGGCCAAGGACTGCATCGTGTTCGCGCTGTCGAACCCCGACCCGGAGATCCACCCCGACGTCGCGGGCAAGTACGCGTCGGTGGTCGCCACCGGCCGCAGCGACTTCCCGAACCAGATCAACAACGTGCTCGCGTTCCCCGGCATCTTCAAGGGAGCGCTGGACGCGGGCGCGCGGCGCATCACCGACGGCATGAAGGTCGCCGCTGCCGAGGCCATCGCGGCCGTGGCCGCCGACGACCTCAGCGCGGACTACATCGTCCCCTCGCCGCTGGATCCGCGGGTCGCCCCCGAGGTCAGCGCGGCGGTGTCGAAGGCCGCTCGTGCTGAAGGTGTGGCCACCGCGTGATCAACGAACCCTGTCGCGGGCCGGTGGGTCGGCGGTAGGTTCTACACCGGCGTCGAGTGGGGCCGGGAGAGTCCTCAGGGGCTCTCCCGGCCCCACTCGTAGGTGACATCCGGAAATCGACTTCACGAAGATTTCGATAGTTGGCGTCATCTTGTCGGGCGAAGGCTGTCACCTCTTCAGGGAACCGGCCTCGGGGCCCGGCACCATGGCGATACCGACCGTGCCCAGAACGGTAGGGTCAGCACCACAACCCGTTGTGGTGTGCATCACTAGGTGGTTCGTCATCGGGGCCGTAATGGGCGGCCGTTGCGGCTGCAACGCGGGAGGGGTGCAGTTGACCGAGCGGAGCGAGCCGACCAGTCTCGGCCTGGCCGGCACCCCAGCGCGCGCGCAGGTCGCGAAAGCAGCGCTTCCGGACGCCCCCGCACTGCTGAGCGGCCCGGACGGCCAGGTCGTCGCCGCCACTGAGCAGGCCGCCAAGCTGGCCGGCCACGCCGACCCGAGCTCCCTCGTCGGCAACCAGCTCGTCGACCTCCTCGACCGCGAAGGCCGCGAGACCTGGCTGCGCGGGCCGCAGCGACGCGTCCCCGTGAGACTCCAGACCTGGCCGCACCCCGACGACACGACGCTGCAGGTCACCCTCCTCGTCGACGTCTCCGACCTCGCCGAGGACAAACCCGGCACCGAGGTCGGGCCGCGCGACTCCGAAGAGCGCTACTGGCTCATCGACGCCCAGAGCCTCGCCAAGGTCGCCAGTTGGGTGTTCTACCCCGACACCGGCGAGATCTACCGCAGCCCGCTGCTCGCCGACTTCCTCGGAGCCGGCGGAGCCGAACACGCCGACGACGTCACGGCGATGATCTCCACCACCCACCCCGACGACCGCGAACGCGCCGCGCAGTTCTACGCCGACGTGCTCACCGCCGCCGAGGGCGAACTGCTCGAAGCCGAACTGCGCAACCTCCACGGCACCCGCGTCTTCCTGTGCACCGGACGCGCCGAGTACGACCGCGCAGGCCAGATCGTGCGAGTCCAGGGCACCGTGCAGGACGTCACCGAACACCGAGCGCTCGAACGCCAGCTGCGCGACGAGCGCCGGCGGCTGCAGGACGCGCAACGCATCGCCCGGCTCGGCACCTGGGAAGTCGATCCGCGCACCAACGTCATGCGGCTGTCGAGCATGCTCTACGAGATCCTCGGCCAGCCCATCACCACCACCGGCACCTTCGACCGCTACCTCGACCACGTCCACCCCGACGACCGCAAGTGGGTCCGCCAAGCGTGGCGGCCGCTGGTCGAACGCGGCGCGCCCGTCGAGATCGAGCACCGCTACCTGCGCAACGACTCCACGCGCATCCTGCGGATCCACGGCACCAAGATCGTCGACGCCGACGGCAGGGACCTCTTCGTCGGCACCGTGCAGGACGTCACCGAGCAGCGGGCCGTCGTCACCCGCATGGAACGCTCCAGCCAGCGCTTCTCCGACCTGGTCAACATCACCCCGGTCGGCATCGGGCTGTTCGACCACTCCGAACGCATCGTCAACGCCAACGAAGCCCTCTGCGACCTGCTCGGATACCGGCTCGACCAGATGCGCGGGCTCAGCATCCGCGACATCACCCACCCCGAAGAAGCGGACCCGAGCCTGCCCGCACCCGACGAGCACGCCGGGATCCGCCGCCGCGCCCCCCAGCGCGTCATGGTGCGCGCCGACGGCGAACCCGTCTACTGCGAACTGCACACCTCCACCTCGGTGCAGGACGACGGAACCGAGTTCTGGCTCGTGGTGTTCCAGGACATCACCGAACGCCGACGCGCCGCGGAAGCCCTGCGCTACCAGGCCAACCACGACGACCTGACCGGTCTGCCCAACCGCACCGCCGTCAAGGAGCTGCTCGGCAGGCTGCTGGGCCGGGCCGACTCGCGCGGCATCGCCGTGCTGTTCTGCGACATCGACAACTTCAAGCGGGTCAACGACTCGCTCGGGCACGACGCGGGCGACGAACTGCTGGTGGCCCTGGCGCGGCGCCTCGAAGGCGGCCTTCCCGTGGAGTGCACCGCGGCACGGCTCTCCGGCGACGAGTTCGTCATCATCTGCTCCGACGTCGAGGCCAGCGGCGGAGTCGACCAGCTCGCCACCCGCGTCTCGGCCCTGCTGCGCACCGCCGTACCCGTGCACGGCCAGCTGGTCCGGGTCTCCTCGTCGATCGGCGCGGCCGTGCCCAACGGTTCCAGCTCGGGCGGCGAAGACCTGCTGCGCTTCGCCGACGCGGCCATGTTCGAAGCCAAGCGGCGCGGTACCGGCAAGGTCTCACTGGCCAGCCCGGCCCTGATGGCCGCCGCCGACCGCCAGCTGCACCTGGAAGGCCAGCTCCGCGAAGCGCTCAGCAACGACGGACTCGCCCTGCACTACCAGCCGGTCGTCGACGCGGAAGGCACCGTCGTCAGCGCCGAGGCGTTGATCCGCTGGCCGCACCCGGAACGCGGGATGCTGTCCCCCGACGCGTTCCTCCCGGTGGCCGAACAAGGGGACCTCCTGCGCGAACTCGACCGCTGGGTCCTGCGCACCGCGCTGCGCGAAGCGACGTCCTGGCCGGTCCGCAACGGACGCCCCGTCAGCATCGCCGTGAACCTCGCCGGCCTGGTTCCCGGCGGCCCCGACTTCGTGGACTCCGTCGCCGACATCGTCGCCGAAACCGGCATCTCGTGGGACCGGGTGATCCTGGAGCTGGTGGAGACCTCGTTGGTCGACCTGCCCTCCCGCACCCGGCACGAGATGGGCGAACTCGTCTCCCGCGGCGTGCGGTTCGCCGTCGACGACTTCGGTACCGGCTACTCGTCGCTGGCCCGGCTCAAGGACCTGCCCGCGCAGATCATCAAGGTCGACCGGCGGTTCGTCGCCGGAGTGGGCGGCGACGCGTCGGACTTCGCGGTCGCTCGCGCCGTCGTCGACATGGCCTACGCGATGGACCGGCAGTGCGTTGCCGAAGGCGTCGAGGACGCCACCCAGTTCCGGCTGCTCCGCGGCGTCGGCGTCGAGTCCTACCAGGGCTGGTTGTTCTCCGGCGCCGTGCCCGCGCCGAAGTTCCGCGAAATGCTGGCGAACGGGCCCCTCACCGTGCCGTGATCGCCCGCAGCACGTCGGCGATCCGGTGACGCGGCAGGTCGATCAGCCGCAACTCCAGGTCGTCGGGGTGCGGTGCGAGTTCGGCGACCTCCTCCCGCGCCTGGCGCTTGGTGAGGTCCTCGCTCTGCGCGATGAGAGCTTCCCGCCAGATGTTGCCCAGCTTGCCGTGAGCGCGCTGCAGCACGAAATCGGCTGCCGACTCGGTTCCCGCGCGTTCGGCGACCACGACCGCGTGCTTGCCGTCCGGGGTGCTGCGGTGCAGTTTCAACCGGTACTTGGCCGCGACCAGATCGCGCAGCTCGGACTGGGCGCGTTCGCTGGTGATGTCCGGGTGGTTGTTGGACACCACGAAGGCCACCTTCTGCGCGCTGCACGCCAACAGCATCCGCAGCAGCCACGGCCCCGGATCCGCGCGGAGGTCGAAAGCCACCGGGGCGCTCTCGCGCACCGGACGGGTCCAGCCCGCCCGGCGCAACTCGGCGACCGGTGCGCCGAGCCGCTCGGCAGCCGCCTCCGGCAAGGCCGCCGGAACCTCACCCGAAGCCTCCACCGACTGCGGGCCGTGCGTGTAGATCGCCTGGTCCTGGCGGAGCGCCAGCTTGCGGGTGTGCGAGGTCGGCTGGCACACGTACAGGTCGCTCGCGCTGCCGATGGCCTGCGCGCCGAAGTAGCGGTTGAACTGCGGGAGGATCGCTTCGAACACGAAACCCAGTCGCAGCAGCTCCTGCTGGACCTTCAACCCCAGAGCCGGGGTGCGCGGGCTGTAGCCGTAGGCCAGGAACATCCGGCTGTGACCCGGCGCCAGGCATTCCGCGGCCCGCGTGGAGAACAGGCCGATGCCCTCCGGCGTGTAGGGCGGGTCGGTGAACACCGCGTCAGCCCAGCCCTCCACCGCCGGCGGCAACCCGAAGCGCAGGTCGGCGTGCGTTGTGCCGATGCTGAACCCGCGCTCGGCGGCCACGGCGTCGATGTGGCGGAGGATGCGCTCGTCCAGGTCCACGACGCGCACCTGCGCCGACGGCACCACCAGCGCCAGCGCCAACGACGTCAGGTCGTGATCACCCAGGCACAGGACCTTCTTGCCGTCGAGGTCGTAGTTGTCGCGCAACCACATCGCGCGGCGCAGCGCGGTCTCCGGAGTGGCGGTGACGTGGTCCAGCGCCGCCTCCGGGCGAGGCCCCGAGGTCACGAAACCGCGCATCGCCTGCAACGCCCCGGCGTCGAGCCCGGCCTCGGTGTCCACTGCGGACGCGGTGTCGAGGGACCACTCCTGCCGGTAGAGCGGGAGCAGGGAGTCCTTGATGCGGTGGACATCGCCGCCCTCGTCGAGGTCATCACCGACCGCGGTGAGCACCTGCTCGACCGTCCGGCGCGACACCCCGGTTCGCCTGATCAGCTCGTCCAACGAGCGCGGGCCTGAGGTGAGTTCGGCCAGCACGCGGCGCACGTGGTGGCCGAGGAGGCCGTACTCGGCGTGGAGCGCTCGAACGGCTTCGATCGGAGTGGGTGGCTGGGCGTTGTCCATGGGATTGCACAGCTTAATCGGTGCGAGAAACCGTCGACGGTCGCGTTCGTGTCACCGTCGAGGGTTCAACGCCCTGCGGTTTCCCGCATGATGGGAGCAGATCACGCATCGATCTCAGTCGATCGCGGGAAGGGAATCGTCCGGCTAGGGTCGGCCGGGTTTGGGGGATCCACGCGAGAGGGGGCTCGCTTGATCGAGTTCCAGTCCGTCCGCAAGCAGTACCCGAACGGCACCGTCGCCGTGGAGGAACTCAGCCTGTCCGTCGAGACGGGAACCATCACCGTGCTGGTCGGGCCTTCCGGCTGCGGCAAGACCACCCTCATGCGGATGGTCAACCGCATGATCGACCCCTCCTCGGGCACCGTCTCCGTTGACGGCACCGACGTGCGCGACCGCGACCCGGCGCAGCTGCGCCGCAACATCGGCTACGTCATCCAGCAGGCAGGACTGTTCCCGCACCGAACCGTGCTGGACAACATCGCCACCGTCCCGATGCTGGCCGGCAAGACCCGCCGCGCCGCGCGCGAGCACTCCCGCACGCTGCTGGACCTCGTCGGCCTTCCCGCCGACCTGGGAAACCGGTACCCGGCACAGCTCTCCGGCGGTCAGCAGCAACGAGTCGGAGTGGCCCGAGCGCTGGCCGCCGACCCGCCCGTGCTGCTGATGGACGAGCCCTTCAGCGCCGTCGATCCGGTCGTCCGCGAAGGACTCCAGGACGAGCTGCTGCGCCTGCAGGACGAGCTGGACAAGACCGTCCTGTTCGTCACCCACGACATCGACGAGGCCATCAAGCTCGGCGAGAAGGTCGCCGTCCTGCGCCAAGGCGGACACCTCGCCCAGTACGCGCAGCCCGACGACCTGCTGACCTCACCGGCAGACGACTTCGTGACCTCCTTCGTCGGCCGCGACCGCGGCTACCGCCGGCTGTCCTTCGTGGACTCCGCGCGCCTGCGGCCGAAACCCGTCCCGACGGTCCGGCTGGGAGAAAAGGTCCCCTCCACCGACCAGTGGCGTTTGGCGGTGGATGAAGGTGACCGTCCACGCGGCTGGCTGCCCCCGGGCACCGACTCCGACGGCGACCTCGCCGAGCACACCCTCGTGGCCGGCGGCTCGCTGCACGTCGAGCACGGGAACCTCCGTGGCGCTCTGGACGCCGCCCTGTCCGCACCGTCCGGGCTGGGCGTCGTCGTCAACGCCGACGGCGGCGCGGTCGGCGTCGTCACCGCCGACGAAGTGCTGTCGCTGCTGGACGAGCACCGGGCGGCGACGTGATCGACTTCTTCGACTCCCCGAGCAACCGCGAACTGGTGGTCACCCAGCTCGCCGAACACCTCTACCTGTCGTTGCTCCCGCTGCTGCTCGGCGTCCTGCTGGCACTCCCGCTGGGACGCCTCGCACAACGCGTCCGCTGGTTGCGCGGTGCCCTGCAGAACACCGCGAACGTCTTCTACACCATTCCTTCCCTGGCGCTGTTCGTGATCCTGCCCGGCCTGATGGGAACCCCGCTCCTGTCGCCGCTCAACGTCATCATCGCCCTGACCCTCTACACGGCGGCACTGCTGGTGCGACCGGTCCGCGACGCGCTGGAGTCCGTGCCCGGCCACATCGTCGCCGCCGCCACCGCCATCGGATACCGGCCGGGCCGACGGCTGTTCGCCGTCGAACTCCCCCTGGCGGTGCCGGTGCTGGCCGCCGCCGTGCGAGTGGCATCGGTGAGCAACATCAGCCTGGTCAGCGTGGGAGCCCTGGTCGGAATCGGTGGGCTGGGCAGGCTGTTCACCGACGGCTTCCAACGCGACTACCCGCAGCAGATCATCATCGGCATCGTGCTGACGCTGCTGCTCGCACTGGTGGTGGACCTGTTGCTGGTGCTGCTGTGGCGGCTCGCGACCCCGTGGGCGCGGCGATGATCGGCGAACTGATCGCGTGGCTCGGCGACCCCGCGCACTGGAGCGGACCCGGCGGGATCCCCGCGCAGACGCTGCTGCACCTCTACTACTGCGTGCTCTCGGTCCTCGTCGCCGCGCTCGTCGCCGTCCCGCTCGGCGTCTACATCGGACACACCGGCCGGGGTTCGGTGCTGGTGGTGGGATTCAGCAACGCGATGCGAGCCCTGCCCACCCTCGGCGTGGTCACGCTGCTCGTGCTGGGCTTCGGCCTCGGAGTCACACCCGCGCTCGCCGGCCTGGTGATCCTCGCGATCCCGGCGATCCTCTCCGGCGCCTACGCGGGCGTGCGCAACGCGCCCGCCGACGCCGTCGACGCGGCCAGGGGAATGGGCATGCGGCCGATCCAGGTGCTCTGGCAGGTCGAGCTGCCTACCGCGCTCCCGCTGGTGCTCGGCGGCATTCGCAGCGCGATGTTGCAGGTCGTGGCCACCGCCGCCGTCGCCGCTTACGTCGGCCTGGGCGGGCTCGGGCGAATCCTGCTCGACGGCCTGAAGATCAGCGACTACGCGCAGATGGCCTCGGCAGCGATCGTCATCGCAGCCCTGGCGGTCCTGCTCGATCTGGCGTTGGCCGGTGTGACCCGGTTGGTGGTGCCGCGCGGTCTCGTCCTGGCCGCCCGACGAGGAGGTAATGATCGATGAAACGACTGCTGGCGCTGGCCGCCGCAGCACTGGTGCTGACCGGCTGCGGCTCGCAAGACCCGCTCGAAGCCAACAAGGCCCAGACTGGCCAAGTGGTGATCGGCTCGGCGGACTTCGCCGAGAGCGAGCTGCTGATGCACGTCTACGCCGAGGCGCTCAAGACCACCGGGGCCGACGTGCAGACGAGACCCCGCATCGGCGCCCGCGAGTTCTACGTCAACGCCGTCCGCAACGGTGAACTCACGCTCGTGCCCGAGTACACCGGCAACCTGCTGGAATTCCTCGACCCGGCCTCCAGCGCCACGGAATCGCAGCAGGTCTACGACCAGCTGCGCGGCAAGGTCGGCACCGACATGGAACTCCTCGACCAGTCCCCGGCCGAGGACTCCGACGTCCTCGCCGTCACCAAGGCCACGGCTGACACCGGCCTGCGCTCGATGGCCGACCTCGGACCGCGCTGCCGCGACATCGTCCTCGGCGCCCCCGCCGAGTGGAAGTCGCGGTGGGAAGCCAAGATCGCCCAGGACTACGGCTGCACCTTCAAGGAGATCCGCAGCGTCGAAGCCGGCACGATCACCGTCAACGCCCTGACCTCGGGCGAGATCCAGGCCGCGAACCTGTTCACCACCTCGTCGCAGATCACCACCAACAACCTGGTGAAGCTCGACGACCCGAAGAACATGTTCCCGGCGCAGAACGTCGTCCCCCTCGCGGGCAAGGCCAAGCTGACCCCGCCGCAGGTCGAGGTCGTCAACAAGGTCTCCAAAGCCCTGACCACCGAGAAGCTCACCGAGCTCAACAAGCGGCTCGAAGTGGACAAGGCCAACCCCGCCGACGTCGCCAAGGAATTCATCGCCACAGCCGGACTCTGACCGCCCTCGACCGGCCGCCCCAGCGGCGGCCGGTCAAGCGCTGCGGCCGCTGATCCGGCCGGTGAGCTCAGCTGCCGCCGCACCGACGTCGGCCGCCAACCCAGGCCAGGTCTCGCCGCAGCCCGCGCCGTCGCAGGAATGGCGAAAGGTGACCCCGATGGCGGCGATCGGCCGGGCCGTGTGGTCGAAAACCGGGCACGCGACCGAGGCGAACCCGGGCGTGACGACACCGTCCTCCACCGCCCAGCCCCGGCGGCGCTCCTCGGCCAGCAACCGGCGCAGATCCGGCAGGTTGCGAGGGCCGCGATCCGTGCGCAGCACGAAGCGCTCGGTGGAAGGGAACATCGCGCGCACCTGCGCCGCCGGGAGGTGCGCCAACATCGCCCGCCCCGACGCGGGGAGCTGAGCGGGCAACCTGACACCGACGTCGGTGACCAGCGTCTGCGGTTGTGAGGGCCGCTCCTTGAGCAAGTAGAGGAGCTCGGCGCCGTGCAGCACTCCCAGCTGCGCGGCGCGCCCCACCCGGTCCACCAGCCGCCGCAGGATCGGGCCCGCCAACCGTTCGAGCGGATCGTGCCGCAGGTACGCCGAACCCAGCTCGAACGCCGCGACCCCCAGCCCGTAGCGGCGCTCCTCCGGCAGGTGCACCACGAAACCGCCCGCCACCAGCTCCGCCAGCAAGTGATACGTCGTCGACCTCGGCAAGCTCAGCTCGCGCGCCAGCACGCCCGCCGACACCGGGCCGGCCCGCCCGGCCAGCGCCCGCAAGATCGCCAACCCGCGCCGCAGCGCGGGCACGTCACTGCTGTCGCCCACGCCCAGAGTCTGGCATCCCAGACAGAGTCCCTCCATCAGGGCTTCTGCCAGGAGCTTCCGCGAGCTGGGATGGGGACATGCACAACGAGTTGTTCCTCGGTCCGCAGCCGCTGTCGCGCGCGGAAGTCGTCTCGGTCGCGCGCGGGGGGAGCACCGTGCGGCTCAGCGAGCTCGCCGAACAAGGCATCGCCGCCACCCGCAAACACATCGAAGAACTGGCAGCCGAAGAACGACCCGTCTACGGGGTCTCCACCGGCTTCGGCGCCCTGGCCGTGCGCCACATCCCCAGTGAGCGAAGGGCGGCCTTGCAGCAGTCCTTCGTCCGCTCCCACGCGGCCGGTGCCGGCGACACCGTCGAACCCGAAGTCGTGCGCGCCCAGATGCTGCTGCGCCTGCACACCATCGCCACCGGCCACACCGGGGTCCGGCCCCGAACCGCCCACGCCCTGGCCGCGACGCTCAACGCCGGAATCGTTCCCCTCGTGCACGAGCACGGCTCCCTCGGCTGCTCCGGCGACCTCGCCCCGCTCGCGGCCGTCGCCCTGGCGCTCACCGGCGAAGGCGAGGTCCTCGACGCCACCGGCCGGCAGCGCCCGGCAGCCGAAGCGCTCTCCGAAGTCGGCATCGAGCCGGTCGTGCTGGCCGAGAAAGAAGGGCTCGCCCTCACCAACGGCACCGACAGCATGCTCGGCATGCTGGTGCTCGCCCTGAGCGACATCGCCGCCCTGATCGACGTCGCCGACCTCACCGCCGCGATGAGCGTCGAAGCGCTGCTCGGCACCGACCGTCCCTTCGCCGCCGACCTGCAAGCCCTCCGCCCGCACCCCGGCCAAGCCGTCTCGGCTGCGAGGATGGCCGCCTTCCTCTCACATTCGCCGATCGTGGCCAGCCACTGCGGCCCGGACTGCCCACGCGTCCAAGACGCCTACTCGCTGCGCTGCTCACCGCAGGTCCACGGCGCCGCCCGCGACACCGCCGGCCACGCCGAGACCGTCGCCGATCGCGAACTCGCGGCCGCCATCGACAACCCCGTCGTGCTGCCCGACGGCCGCATCGAATCCAACGGCAACTTCCACGGCGCCCCGCTCGGATACGTGCTGGACTTCCTGGCCATCGCGCTGGCCGACGTGGCCAGCATCTGCGACCGGCGCACCGACCGGATGCTCGACGTCGCCCGCTCCCACGGGCTCCCGGCGTTCCTCGCCGACGACCCCGGCGTCGACTCCGGACACATGATCGCCCACTACACGCAGGCCGGGATCGTCTCCGAGCTCAAACGCCTCGCCGTGCCCGCCTCCGTGGACTCCATCCCCACCAGCGCCATGCAGGAAGACCACGTGTCCATGGGCTGGGCGGCCGCCCGCAAGCTGCGCCGCGCCGTCGACGGCCTCACCACGGTGCTGGCCATCGAACTGCTCACCGCCGCTCGGGCCCTCGACCTGCGCGCACCCCTGGACCCCGGCCCCGCCACCGGTGCGGTCCGCGACCTGCTGCGCCGCGACGTGCCAGGACCGGGCCCCGACCGGCACGTGGCACCCGAGATCGCAGCCGCAGAACGACTCATCCGCAACGGCGAAGTCCTCGCCGCCGCCGAATCAGGGAGGGATCGATGACCGACGTGCGCGCCCCACGCGGCACGACGCTGACCGCCCGCAGCTGGAGCACCGAAGCGCCGCTGCGGATGCTGCAGAACAACCTCGACCCCGACGTCGCCGAACGCCCGCAAGACCTCGTCGTCTACGGCGGAACCGGCAAGGCCGCCCGGAACTGGGCCTGCTACCAGGCGATCGTGCGCGAACTGACCACGCTCGGCCAGGACGAGACGCTGCTCGTGCAGTCCGGCAAACCCGTCGGCGTGCTGCGAACCCACGAGTGGGCACCGCGCGTGCTCATCGCCAACTCCAACCTCGTCGGCGACTGGGCGAACTGGTCGGAGTTCCGGCGCCTCGACGAACTCGGCCTGATGATGTACGGCCAGATGACGGCCGGATCCTGGATCTACATCGGGACACAAGGGATCCTCCAAGGCACCTACGAGACGTTCGGGGCCGTCGCCACCAAGCGCTTCGGCGGAACCCTCGCCGGAACGCTCACCATCACCGCGGGACTCGGCGGCATGGGCGGAGCGCAGCCGCTCGCGGTCACCATGAACGACGGCGTCGCGCTGGTCGTGGAATGCGACCCGGAACGCGCCCACCGCCGCGCCCGCCAGGGCTACCTCGACGAGGTCGCCGACTCGCTCGACGAAGCCATCGACAAGGCCGTCGCTGCCAAGCGGGACCGCCGCGCCTACTCGGTGGCCGTCATCGGCAACGCGGCGCAGCTGCTGCCCGAGATGCTGCGGCGCGGAGTGCCTGCGGACATCGTCACCGACCAGACCTCGGCGCACGACCCGCTGTCGTACCTCCCGCTGGACGTGGAGCTGTCGGACTGGGCCGATCACGCGGCCCGCAAGCCCGACGAGTTCACCACGCGCGCACGGGAATCGATGGCCAAGCACGTCGAGGCGATGGTGGGCTTCCTCGACGCGGGCGCCGAGGTCTTCGACTACGGCAACTCGCTGCGCGGCGAAGCCCAGCTCGCCGGATACGACCGGGCCTTCGCCTACCCGGGCTTCGTCCCCGCCTACATCCGCCCGCTGTTCTGCGAAGGAAAAGGTCCCTTCCGCTGGGCGGCGCTGTCCGGCGACCCCGCCGACATCGCCAAGACGGACAAGGCCGTCCTGGAACTCTTCGGCGACGACGAGCACCTCGCCCGCTGGCTCCGGTTGGCTGACAGGAAGGTTCCCTTCCACGGACTTCCCGCCCGGATCTGCTGGCTCGGCTACGGCGAGCGCGCCGCTGCGGGCCTGCGGTTCAACGAGATGGTCGCCTCCGGCGAGCTGGCCGCACCCGTGGTCCTCGGCCGCGACCACCTCGACTGCGGATCGGTCGCCTCCCCCTACCGCGAAACCGAGGCGATGGCGGACTCCTCCGACGCGGTCGCCGACTGGCCGCTGCTCAACGCCCTGGTCAACACCGCATCCGGCGCGACCTGGGTGTCGCTGCACCACGGCGGAGGCGTCGGCATGGGACGTTCTCTGCACGCCGGGCAGGTCACGGTCGCCGACGGCACCGAGCTCGCTGCGCAGAAGCTCCAGCGGGTGCTCACCAACGACCCGGGCATGGGGGTGATCCGGCACGTCGACGCCGGGTACGAACGCGCCGAAGAAGTCGCTGCCGAGCGCGGCGTGCGAACTCCGCTGGTGAGCCGATGAGCGGGCTGAACGCCATCGCCGAGATCGGCGCGGATCGGCGGCGCGGCGGCTACTCGCGGCACGTCTTCGACGACGCCGAGCGGCACCTGCGCGAATGGTTCGTCGAGCAGGCCGAGAACCGCGGGCTCGCGGTGGAAACCGATGCCAACACCAACATCTGGGCCTGGTGGGGAGAGCCGGGGCCGGGTGCGGTCGTCACCGGCAGCCACCTCGACTCGGTGCCCGGCGGCGGGGCCTTCGACGGCCCGCTCGGCGTGGTCAGCGCGCTCGAAGCGGTGGACCTCCTGCGGGAACGGGGCTTTCAGCCGCGCACACCGCTGGCCGTGGTGGTCTTCGCCGAGGAGGAAGGCGGCCGCTTCGGCGTGCCCTGCCTCGGGTCCCGGCTGATGACGGGAACCATCCACCCGGATCACGCGCGCGACCTGCGCGACCCCGACGGAGGCACCCTCGCCGAAGCGATGCGCTCCTTCGGCGCGGACCCCGCCCGCATCGGCCGGGACGAGACCGCTCTCGCGCGCATCGGGACTTTCGTGGAACTGCACGTCGAACAGGGCAAGGGCCTGATCGACCTGGAACGTCCCGTCGCGGTCGCCGACTCGATCCTCGGACACGGCAGGTGGCGTTTCCGCTTCAGCGGGCAGGGGAACCATGCGGGCGCCACGCTCATCGATGACCGAAACGATCCCATGCTCCCCGCCGCGCAACTCGTCCTCGCGGCCCGCCGCACGGCAGCCGCGACACCCGAAGGTCGTGCGACGGTCGGCAGGCTCGTCCCCACCCCGGGCGGCACCAACGTCATCGCCTCGACCGTGGACGTCCACCTCGACGCGCGCGCTCCCAGCGGTGCGCGATCCATGGTCGACGACCTGGCCGGGCAGGCGAGGGAATTCGCCGCGCAAGAAGGGTGCCAGGTGGAGGTCGTCGAGGAATCCTTCGGCGACACCGTCCACTTCGACCCGGCGCTGCGCGACCGGCTGCGCCGCGTCCTCAACGACGTCCCGGTCCTGCCCACCGGGGCCGGCCACGACGCGGGCGTGCTCGCAGCGGAGAAGCCGACCGCGATGCTGTTCGTGCGCAACCCGACCGGCATCAGCCACGCGCCCGAAGAGCACGCGACCGCCGAGGACTGCGCGGAAGGTTCCCATGCCCTGGCCCGCGTCCTCGCAGACCTGGCGGGGTGAGGGGATGTTCTGGTGCGAATGGGCGTGGCTGCCCGAAGGTCCCTGCCGCGACGTGCTGTTCGAGGTCGAGTCCGGGCGGATCACCGCGGTGCGGCAAGCCGAATCGCCCGGTGGTGCGCGGAGGCTCCCCGGTCTGGTGGTGCCCGGCCTGGCCAACGTGCACTCCCACGCCTTCCACCGGGCGCTGCGCGGTGACACCGCGCGTGGCACGTTCTGGACCTGGCGGGAGCAGATGTACCGGGTCGCGGCCAAGCTCGACCCGGACAGCTACTACCTGCTCGCGCGCGGCGTCTACGCGGAGATGGTGCGCGCGGGCATCACCGGTGTCGGCGAGTTCCACTACCTGCACCACGCGCCCGGCGGTTCCCGTTACCGCGACCCGAACGCGATGAGCCACGCGCTGGCAGAGGCCGCCCACGATGCCGGAATCAGGCTGACACTGCTGGACACCTGCTACCTCGCAGGTGGTTTCGACCGGGGGCTCGACGAGGTTCAGCAGCGGTTCTCCGACGGCGACGCGACCGGGTGGGGCGAAAGGGCGGAGTCCTTCACCGCGCAGGACGTGCTGCTGGGCGCTGCGGTGCACTCGGTTCGCGCGGTTCCGGCCGAGGCGATCGGCGAGGTCGCCGGCTGGGCGCGTGACAGGAAGGTTCCCCTGCACCTCCACGTGTCCGAGCAGCGGGCGGAGAACGAGGCGTGCCTGGCGGCCCACGGTCGAACACCGGTGCAGCTGCTGGCCGAGCGCGGTGCTCTCGGTGAGGACGTCACCGCCGTGCACGCCACGCACCTCGCGGCCGGAGATGTGGCACTGCTGGGCGGCAGCGGAACCGGGGTGTGCCTGTGCCCGACGACCGAGGCGGACCTGGCCGACGGGATCGGTCCTGCCGGGGCTCTGGCGGTGGCGGGAAGTCCTCTGTCACTGGGAAGCGACGGGCACTCGGTCATCGACGTCCTCGCCGAGGCGCAGGCCGTGGAGTCCTACCAGCGGTTGGCGACGGAGACCCGGGGGCACCACGGGCCGGGCGAGCTGCTCGCGATGGCGACAGCGCACTCCGCCATCGGGCGTCCCGATGCGGGACGGCTCGAAGCGGGAGCTCGCGCTGACTTCGTCGCGATCGACCTCGACACACCGCGCTTGGCCGGTGTCGCGCTTCCGGTGATCCCGGCCGTGGCCCGCGCCGAGGACGTGCGCGAGGTGATCACCGACGGCAGGACCGTGGTGGCCGATGGAGCCCACACCACCATCGACACCGCGCGTGAACTGCGCGAATTCATCACGGCACTTCGAGCGTGAGGAAATAGGCGGCGATGTCATCCACTGTTATCACTGGAATAGGTGAACTCACGACCAACGACGACGAGCTCGGCACCCTCGCCGACGCGGCTGTGGTCGTCGACGGCGACCGGATCGCTTGGGTCGGTCACGCCGGATCCGCGCCGGAAGCGGACGAGCGCGTCGATGTCGAGGGGCGTGCGGTCTTGCCCGGCTGGGTGGACAGCCACACCCACCTCGTCTTCGCCGGCGATCGCACCGCCGAGTTCGCGGCCCGCATGTCGGGCCTGCCCTACCAGGCGGGCGGAATCGCGGTCACCGTCAACGCCACCAGACAAGCCACCGACGCCGAACTCGCGGGCAACCTTCGCCGTCACGTCGAGGAAGCCGCCGCCCAGGGCACGACCTGCGTGGAGACCAAGACCGGCTACGGGCTGACCGTCGAGGACGAGCTGCGCGCAGCGAAGATCGCAGCCGCCGTCGCCGACGAGGTCACCTTCCTCGGGGCCCATCTCGTCCCGCCCGGAGCCGACGCGGCCGACTACGTGGAGCTGGTGTGCGGGGACATGCTCGACGCCGTCGCCGAACACGTCGGATGGTGCGACGTGTTCTGCGAGGAAGGGGCCTTCGACGCCGACCAGTCCCGTCGAGTGCTGATGGCCGCCCGCCGACGCGGCCTTGGGCTGCGGGTGCACGGCAACCAGCTCGGACCGGGGCCGGGAGTGATGTTGGCGGTCGAGGTGGGAGCGGCCAGCGTCGACCACTGCACCCACCTGGAGCCTTCCGACGTGGACGCGCTCGCGGCTTCTGACACCGTCGCGACCTTGTTGCCGGCCTGCGACCTGTCCACCCGCCAACCCCTTCCGGACGCCCGCGCGCTGCTCGACGCAGGAGTGACCGTGGCGCTCGCCAGCAACTGCAACCCGGGCTCGTCCTACACCTCATCGATGGCCTTCTGCGTGACGACCGCGGTCCTGCAGATGCGGATGAGCGTGGCCGAAGCCGTCCGCGCGGCCACCTGGGGCGGGGCGCGTGCCCTGCGACGCGAAACCGGGGACGGTGCCGTCGGCGTGCTGCGCCCGGACGCCCGGGCCGACCTCCAAGTGCTCGACGCGCCGAGCACGACATGGCTCGCGTACCGGCCTGGTGTTCCCCTGACCCGCGCTGTGTGGCGCACAGGCGACCGCGTTCGATGAGGAGGGGCGCCCTTCGCGGTTCTCGCCTTGACACCTTCCGGTCGTGAGCATGGGAACCTTCCTGTCAACACGGCCGCTGGTTCGTACACTGCGCTCATGACCTGCGGTTCGAGACTGCCTCGGTGAACGATCGCGAGCGGATGCGGTCGGTGTTCGCTGAGGACGCCGACCTCTACGACCGGTGCCGTCCGGGCTACCCGGCGCAGCTGTTCGACGTGCTCACCGCGGCTGTCGGTGAAGGGGCCCGGGTGCTCGAGATCGGCTGCGGAACCGGGCAGGCGACCGTGCCGCTGGCCGCTCGCGGGTTCGCGGTCACCGCTCTCGAACCGGGGGAGGAGCTGGCAGAGATCGCCCGGCGTCACCTCGCCGATTACGTGTCCGCGCGGGTCGTGGTCGCCGCGTTCGAGGAGTGGCCGCTCCCGCCGGTGGGCTTCGACCTGGTCGTGGCGGCGACCTCATTCCACTGGCTCGACCCCGCGGTGCGCATGGTCAAGGCCGCCGATGCGCTGCGTTCTCGAGGAGCGCTCGCCTTGGTCTCAACGCACCACATCGCCGGTGGCAGCGATGAGTTCTTCGCGCAGGTCCAGCAGTGCTATGAGCGATTCGATCCCCACATCGAGCCCGGGCAGCGCCTTCCGGTTGCCGACGAGGTCCCGGAGGACCCGGCGGAGTTCCACCGCTCAGCTCGTTTCAGCCCGCCGGAGTTCCACCGCTACGAGTGGGAAGCCCGCTACACGACAGACCAGTACCTGGGCCTGCTGATGACCTACTCGGGGCGTCGGGCGATGCCGTCCCCGGCACGTGACCGGCTGTTGGACTGCATCGGGCAGCGCATCGATGGTGATCACGGCGGCGTGATCACCAAGCGCTATCTCACGCAGCTCGCCCTGGCGAAGCGCTTTGGCTGATCGGCTTCATCGGCAAATGGTGCTAACATCGTCGAATGACGATCAATCATGTGGAGCTGGACGCTGCTGCGGCGCTGTTCCACGGACTGTCCGACTCCACGCGGTTGGCCATCGTGCGGCGTCTTGCCGGAGGTGAGGCGCGAGTCGCCGATCTCGTGGGACACCTCGGACTGGCGCAATCGACCGTGTCGGCGCACGTGGCCTGCCTGCGTGATTGCGGCCTGGTCGACGGCCGTCCACAAGGGCGACAGGTGTTCTACTCGCTCGCCCGGCCGGAACTGATCGAGCTGCTCACCGCCGCCGAAAACCTGCTCGCCGCGACCGGGAACAAGGTCGCCCTCTGCCCGAACTACGGCACGGAGACTCTCCACGACGAGGCCCGGCATGTGTGACGACGAGCAGCGGCACCGCCCAGCGCGCGTCGACGAGGCCGCTGCGGACGCCTGCGGCGACCGGTGCTGTGCGCGAACGGAGACCGTCATCGCGGACGCGCGACGTCGTGCACTGCAGCAGCGGGTGCGGTGGCTGGTCGGCGCCACGATCTCCTACAACGTGATCGAAGCGGTCGTGGCCATCAGCGCAGGCGCCGCCGCGTCCTCCACCGCGCTGATCGGGTTCGGGCTGGATTCGGTCATCGAGGTCGCCTCCGCGGCTGCGGTCGCGTGGCAGTTCGCCGGTTCCGACCCGGAGGCCCGCGAGCGAACCGCGCTGAAGGTGATCGCCGTGTCGTTCTTCGCGCTGGCGCTCTACGTGGCGGTCGAATCCGTGCGCAGCCTGCTCGGCGCGGAGGCCGCCGAGCACTCCACCGCCGGCATCGTGGTCGCCTCCCTCTCACTGCTGATCATGCCGCTGCTGTCCTACGCGCAACGGCGGGCAGGGCGTGAACTCGGATCGGCGAGCGCCGTCGCCGACTCGAAGCAGACCCTGCTGTGCACCTACCTGTCCGGAGTGCTGCTCCTCGGGCTCGTCCTCAACAGCCTTCTCGGCTGGTGGTGGGCCGACCCGCTGGTGGGTTTGGTGATCGCGGCCGTCGCGGTCAACGAAGGCCGGCGAGCCTGGGGCGGTGAGCACTGCTGCTGATCCTCCCGCTGCCCTTGACTTCCAGCTAACTCGAAGTCAGAGGGTGGGCAGGAGCCGATCGAGAACGGAGTGATCAGGGATGCGTGCGGTGCAGGTGACGAAATTCGGGGGACCGGAGGTCCTGTCGGTGATCGAGAAGGCCGATCCCGCGCCACGACCAGGACAGGTCCTGGTGCGGATGGAGGCCGTGGACGTGCTGTTCCTCGACACGCGGCTCCGCCAAGGCTGGGGGCGGGAGTACTTCGAGATGAAGCCTCCCTACATCCCCGGAGACGGCATCGCCGGAGAAGTGGTCGCGCTGGGCGCGGACGTCGACCCGGCGTGGCTGGGCAAGAAGGTGGTCGCCAGCACCGAGAACAGCGGAACCTACGCCGAACTGGTCACCGTCGAGGAAACCGAACTCGTGGTGATCCCCGGCGGACTGGACGAACAGGCTGCCGCGGTGCTCCTGCACGACGCCACCACCGCCATGCAGCTGGTCGACCACGCAGCCGTGCGTCCGGGGGAACGAGTGCTCGTCACCGCTGCGGCGGGCGGAGCCGCCTCCATCATCGTCCAGCTGGCCACAACCGCAGGGGCGAAGGTCATCGGTGCCGCGCGAGGCGAGGAGAAACTCGGCCTGGTGCGCGAACTCGGTGCCGAGCCGGTCGACTACAGCGCACCGGACTGGGTCGAGAAGGTCCGCGAACTGACAGGCGGCGTCGACGTCATCTTCGACGGCGCCGGCGGCGCATACGGGCGAGCCGCGTTCCAGTCCGCCGACAACGGCGCGCGCGTCATCACCTACGGCGCCTCCGACGAGGACTTCGCCGAGATCGACGCCGACGAAGCGCGGCGGCGCGACGTGACCATCACCGGGCTCCTCGAAATCCGGCACCTCTCGCGCCCTCAGCGGAAGGACGTGCTCACCAAGGCACTGGCAGAGGCCGCCGCCGGACACATCACCCCGGCCATCGGACGAACCTTCCCCCTCGAGCGCGCCGCTGACGCCCACACCGCCATCGAGCGGCGCGAGATCGTCGGGCGCGCGGTGCTGCGGGCGTGAACGTGGGCCCGGCCGCGCGTCCGGGGGTGCGCGGCCGGGGCCACCTCACTCGTCGTCGGCGTCGTCGCGTGCGAGGAAGGTCGCCAAACGCTCAGTGGCGTCCTCGAAATCCGGGTTGAGGTCCACGAAGGCCCGCATCCGGTCAGCGACCCACGCCAAGGTGACCTCGTCGTCACCGCGACGCTCTTCGAGTTCTTCAATGCCGCGGTCGGTGAAATACACCGCTTCCTCCTAGTGCTCCGTCGATCTTCGACGCGGTGTGGTTGGGAACAGCAGAGTACGAAACGGCCCTTCACCACAAGCGATGCGCCCCGGTCGAAGTGAGCGGAAGGTTCCCGTGCACACTCCGCCGACGACACCCGAGCACGAAAAAGCGGGCCGCCGGCTCCCGAAGGAACCGGCGGCCCGCCTCAGCGAGAAGATCAGGCGAACGCGGTCTGCACGACCTCGGCCTGCTCGACCTCGTGGACCTTGGCCAGACCGGTGGCCGGAGCGGCCATCGGACGACGCGAAACCCGCTTGATCTTGCCGACCAGCTCCGGGAACTGCTCGTTCAGCGCCAAGCCCAGGAACGGCCACGCACCCTGGTTGGCCGGCTCCTCCTGCGTCCAGCGGACCGACTCCAGGTTCGGGTACCGCTCGAACAGGGCGCCTAGCTTGCGGTGCGGCAGCGGGTAGAGCTGCTCGAGCCGCGCGACCGCGGTGTCGGTGATGCCGTTCTTGTCGCGGTAGGCCGCCAGCTCGTAGTAGAGCTTGCCGGTGCACAGCACCAACTTGGTGACCTGCGACGGGTCCGGCTGAGCCGGGTCGTCGATCACCGAGGTGAACTTGCCCTCGGTGAAGTCCTCGACCGGGCTCGTCGCGGCCTTCAGGCGCAGCATCGACTTCGGCGTGAACACCACCAGCGGACGGTGGATGCCGTCCAAGGCGTGCCGACGCAGCAGGTGGAAGTAGTTCGCCGGGGTCGACGGCATCGCGACCGTCATCGAGCCCTCAGCGCACAGCTGCAGCCACCGCTCGATGCGACCCGAGCTGTGGTCCGGGCCCTGACCCTCCTGGCCGTGCGGCAGCAGCATCACCACGTCGGAGCGCTGGCCCCACTTGGCCTCACCGGACGAGATGAACTCGTCGATGATCGACTGAGCGCCGTTGAAGAAGTCACCGAACTGCGCTTCCCACAGCACCAGCGACTCGGGGTTGCCCACCGAGTAGCCGTACTCGAAGCCCAGAGCCGCGAACTCCGACAACGCCGAGTCGTAGACCAGGAACTTGCCCTGGTCACCCGAGAGGTTCTGCAGCGGCGTGTACTCCGAGTCGTTCTTGCGGTCGATGAGCACCGAGTGGCGCTGACCGAACGTGCCGCGGCGGCTGTCCTGACCGGTCAGCCGGACCTGGCGGCCCTCCATCACCAGCGAACCGAACGCGAGCAGCTCGCCGAAGGCCCAGTCGATGCCACCCTCGCGGCCCATCTTGGCGCGACGCTCCAGGACCGGCTTCACGCGCGGGTGCGGGGAGAAGCCGTCCGGCAGGTTGATCTGCGCCTCGGAGATGCGCTCCAGCGCCTCCTGCGAGATCGCGGTGGACAGGCCACGCGGCACCTGCTGCTCGGCCTCGACCGACGGGCTCGGTGCCGGCGGGTGCTTCTCCAGCTCGCGGACCTCGTTGAACACGTGCTCGAGCTGCGCCGCGTAGTCCTTGAGCGCCTTCTCCGCCTCGTCCACGGTGATGTCACCGCGGCCGATCAGCGACTCGGTGTAGACCTTGCGGACGCTGCGCATCTTGTCGATCGCGTCGTACATCTTCGGCTGCGTCATCGACGGGTCGTCGCCCTCGTTGTGACCACGACGGCGGTAGCAGACCATGTCGATCACGACGTCCTTGCCGAACGCCTGGCGGTACTCCACGGCCAGCCGCGCGACCCACACGCACGCCTCGGGGTCGTCACCGTTGACGTGGAACACCGGCGCACCGATCATCTTCGCGACGTCGGTGCAGTACTTGCTGGAACGCGAGTGCTCCGGAGCCGTCGTGTAACCGACCTGGTTGTTGACGATCACGTGGACGGTGCCACCGGTGCGGTAACCGCGCAGCAGCGACAGGTTCAGCGTCTCGGCGACCACGCCCTGACCGGCGAACGCGGCGTCGCCGTGCAGCAGCACCGGCAGCACCGTGAAGCCCTCCTGGCCCTTGTCCAGGATGTCCTGCTTGGCACGGACGATGCCTTCCAGCACGGGGTCCACGGCTTCCAGGTGGGAGGGGTTCGAGGTCAGCGACACCTTGGTCTCGCCGTCACCGAACATCCGGAAGTACTTGCCCTCGGCGCCCAGGTGGTACTTCACGTCACCGGAACCGTGGGCCTGCCCCGGGTCGAGGTTGCCCTCGAACTCGCGGAAGATCTGCGAGATCGGCTTGCCGACGATGTTGGCCAGCACGTTCAGGCGGCCGCGGTGCGGCATGCCGATGACGACCTCATCGAGCTCGTTCGCAGCGGAGTTGTCCAGCACCGCGTCCAGCAGCGGAACCACGGTCTCGGCGCCTTCCAGCGAGAACCGCTTCTGCCCGACGTACTTGGTCTGCAGGAACGTCTCGAACGCCTCGGCCGCGTTGAGCTTCGACAGGATGTACTTCTGCTCGGTCGAGTCAGGCTTGGTGTGCGGCTTCTCGACCCGCTGCTGCAGCCACTCGCGCTCGTCCGGCTCCAGGATGTGCATGTACTCCACGCCGACCGTGCGGCAGTAGGAGTCGCGCAGCACGCCCAGCACGTCGCGGAGCTTCATCTTCTCGCGACCTGCGAAACCACCCACGGCGAACTCGCGGTCCAGGTCCCACAGCGTGAGGCTGTGCGACAGGACGTCGAGGTCCTCGTGACGGCGCTGCCGGTAGTTCAGCGGGTCGATGTCGGCCATCAGGTGACCGCGGGTGCGGTAGGCGTCGATGAGCTCGAGCACCCGGGCGGTCTTGTCGACCGCGCCCTCGGGGATGTCCTGCGTCCAGCGCACCGGCTCGTAGGGGATGCGCAGCGACGCGAAGATGTCGTCGAAGAACCCGTCCTCGCCCAGCAGCAGCTGGTGCACGCGGCGCAGGAAGTCGCCGGACTCGGCGCCCTGGATGACGCGGTGGTCGTAGGTGGACGTCAGCGTCACGATCTTGCTGATGCCCATGTCGACCAGCGTCTTCTCGCTGGCGCCCTGGAACTCGGCGGGGTAGTCCATCGCGCCGACACCGATGATCGCGCTCTGGCCCTTGGTCAGCCGCGGCACCGAGTGGTTGGTGCCCGAGGGGCCCGGGTTGGTCAGCGAGATCGTGGTGCCGGAGAAGTCGTCCGCGGTCAGCGCGCTGCTGCGCGCCTTGCGGATGATGTCCTCGTAGGCCTGCCAGAACTGGTAGAACGTCATGTCCTCGCAGCCCTTGATGGAGGCGACCACGAGGTTGCGCGAACCGTCCTTGCCCGGCATGTCGATCGCCAGGCCCAGGTTGATGTGCTCCGGCGTGACCGCTGCGGGCTTGCCCTTGGCGTCCTCGCCGTAGTGGCGGTTCATGTTCGGGAAGTCCTTGACCGCCCTGATCAGCGCGTAGCCGATCAGGTGCGTGAAGGAGACCTTCCCGCCCTTGTTCCGCTTGAGGTGGTTGTTGATGACGATGCGGTTGTCGAACAGGAGCTTGGCGGGCACCGCGCGCACGCTCGTCGCGGTGGGGACCGTCAGCGACTGGTCCATGTTCTTGGCGATCGCGGCCGCAGCGCCGCGCAGGGTCTGCACATCGCCTTCTGCCTGCGGCTGCTTGACCGGGGCCGCCTTGGCGGCCTGCTGCGGAGAAGGCTTCGGAGCGGCGGCGGGCTTGGCCGCGGGTGCGGCGGCCGCCGGCGCGGACGCCTGACCGTTGGTCTCACTGGCGCGCGTCGCCGTGGCCGTCGGTGTCGGCGGCGCCGCAGTGCCGGCCGCAGCAGCGGTAGCGGTGTTCTCGTTTGTCGCCTGACCCGACTTGTAGTCGGCGAAGAATTCGTGCCACGCCGAGTCTACGGAAGTGGGATCTTGGAGGAACTTCTCGTACATCTCCTCGATCAACCACTCATTGGGGCCGAACTGTGACGCGGGGCTGCTGGACACGGCTGGCGTTCGCCTCGATCCATATGCTCGTGATTTACAGACACACTCGGGTACCAGGCTAGCCGCCCGATTCGCGAGGTTGACACACAGGACGGCCGTTTGGCTGATCGACTCTCGTCACAGAATCGATCAGGATCGTCCGGCCAGCGGGGATGTGTCCCCGTTCGGGCCATCCGACCGAACATCAACCGCTCCTGGTGCGCTTCGTTCGCTGATCAGCGCCGCTTGGCACTAGTCCATACGGGTTGTCGTACCTGTTCATTATGGCGTTTCACCGACACGCTGTGTTCTCAACTGGTAGCCGGATCGGCTCGCATCGCGGGATCCGCCCCTCGCGGTCGGCCGCAGCGCCCGTTTTGCCTGGCCGACGACGCCGGAGAGCGCCCGTTCGGCTTCGCTGCGTGCACGTGGCGGCACGCGGCGTGGCGATCGTGACAGAAAAGTTCCCTTCCTCACACCAGGCGGCGACCTCGAGGTGACATGCGAGAAACGTTCCCGCCGGGTCGCGGGGGTGAGAGGAAGGGTCCCTTCCTCACGCGATGTTGCTCGTCTCCGCGGCGTCGTCCACCGTGCCGCCGTGGGCGTCGGACGCCCGCCACAGCCGGGCGTAGTACCCGCGACGAGCCAGCAGCTCCTCGTGCCCGCCCTGCTCGACGATGCGCCCGCCATCGACCACCAAGATCCGGTCGGCGCGGGCCGCCGTGCCCAACCGGTGCGCGACGACGAACGTGGTGCGCTGCGCGGCGAGCCGATCGCTGGCGGCCACCACCATCGACTCGGTCGCCGGATCCAGCGCGGCCGTGGCCTCGTCCAGCAGCAGCACGTCGGGGTCGACGAGCTGGGCCCGAGCCAGCGCGACCAGCTGGCGTTGACCGGCCGACAGCCCCCGGCCGCGCTCACCGACCTCCTGGCGGAAGCCGTGCGGCAGCATCGAGATCCCCGGAAGGGCTCCCACCGCGCGAGCAGCCGCCTCCACCTCGGCCGGCCCGGCGTCCGGACGGGCGTAGGTGATGTTGTCGGCGACGTCGCCGGTGAACAGGTGCCCTTCCTGCGGCACCACCGCCAACCGCTGGTGGAACGCCGCCAGGTCGTAGCCGCGCACGTCCGTCCCATCGACCAGCACCGCGCCCTCGGAGACGTCGTAGAACCGGGCGATCAGCTTGATCAAGGTCGACTTGCCCGCGCCCGTGGCTCCCACCAGCGCCACCGTCTCGCCAGGCCGCACCCGCAGGTTCACCTCCCGCAGCGCGTACTGCTCGGTGCCGGGGTAGCGGAACGACACCGCTCGCAACTCCACCTCCCCGCGGAACCGCTCGGGCACCTCCACCGGCTCGGCGGCGGCAGGCACCGACGTCGGCGTGCGCAGCAGGTCGCCGATGCGTTGCAATCCCACCCTGGCCTGCTGGTATCCGTCGAAGACGCTGGACAGCTGCTGCACGGGCGAGAAGAACAGGCTCAGGTACAGCAGGAAAGCGACCAGCACCCCGGCCGTCAGCCCACCCGAAGCGACCCGCGCAGCGCCGACCCCCAGCACCGCCGCCTGCGCGATCTCCGACAGCAGCGCCACGAACGGGAAGTAGGTGGCGATGTAGCGCTGCGCGCGCAGGCGCGAACGCCGGTAGGCGTCGCTGCGCTGCGCGAACACCTTCGCCGCATGCCCCTCGCGGCGGTGCGCCTGGGCCACCCGCATGCCCGAGACGTTCTCCTGCAGATCGGCGTTGACCGTGCTGACCCGTTCCCGGGCCTCGGCGTAGGCCGTGGAGGAGACCCTGCGGAAGACGATCGTGGCGACCACCAGGACCGGCAGCACGGCCATCGCCACCAACGCCAGCGACGGGTCGGTGATCAGCAGGGCTCCGGCGATGCCCAGCAGCGTCAGCACGCTGACCACGAACGTCGCCAGGCCCGTCTGCAGGAACGTCGACAGCGCGTCGACGTCGGTGGTCATGCGGGTCATGATCCGCCCGGCCAACTCCCTCTCGTAGAAGTCCAGCCCGAGCCGCTGCAGGTGCGCGAAGCTGCGCAGCCGCAGCACGTACAGGAGGGTTTCGCCGGTGCGAGCGGTGATCACCGTCTGCAGCTTGATCACCAGCCACCCTCCGACGACCAGCAGCCCCGCCATCCCCGTGGCCAGCCACAACGTGTTGAGGTTCCCGGTCCCGACGCCGCTGTCGATGCCGTGCCGCACCAGCGACGGCAGCAGCACCGAGGTCAGCGCGTCCCCGGCGACCAGGGCGACCGTCAACAGCAGCCCCCACCGGATCGGCCGGAGCAGCCGCGCCAGCCGGAACTCCGGGTCCGGGGCGGTCGGATCGGTTCCCCTCACCCGAGGCAGGTCGCGGGTCGGCGGCAAAGCGCGGATTCCCTCCACCAGCTCCGGCGTCGGCGGAGCCGACGTGGTGCTCATGCCGTGGCGGCCCGCGGAGGTCACCACAGGACCTTCGGCCGACCACTCGGCCGGCTGCTCCTGCGGCCACAGCTCCGGGGTGATGCCGTCGGGGGAGACCTCGGCGTGCTCATCACGCGGGTCGTCGATCGTTTCCCCCGGCCCCGCCAGCAGCGAGCGGAACAGCTCACACCGCTCCCGCAGCTCAGCCTCGGTGCCGACGTCCACGACGCGCCCCTCGTCGAGCACGGCGACCCTGTCGGCCAGCGCCAGCGTCGAGCGGCGGTGCGCGATGAGCAGCGTGGTGCGCTGCGCCGTCACCGAACGCAGCGTGTCGTGAATGGCGGCTTCCGTCGCCGGATCGACAGCCGACGTCGCATCGTCGAGCACCAGCACCCTGGGGTTGGACAGCAGCGCCCTCGCCAGCGCCACGCGCTGCCGCTGACCCCCGGACAGGGTCAGACCGCGTTCGCCGACCGCGGTGTCGTACCCGTCGGGCAGGCCGGTGATGAACTCGTGGGCCTCCGCACCCTTGGCGGCGGCGATCACGTCGTCCTCGCTCGCGTCGGAACGCCCGTAGGCGATGTTGCCGCGAATGGTGTCGGAGAACAGGAACGCTTCCTCGAAGACGACCCCGACCGCGCTGCGCAGCGAATCCAGCCGCAGGTCGCGGATGTCGAAGGTCTCGTCGGTGTCAGTGGAGCCGATCGCGATGCGCCCCGAGTGGACGTCGTAGAACCGGGGAAGCAGCAGCGACACCGTCGACTTGCCCGATCCCGCCGGCCCCACCAGGGCGACCGTCTCGCCCGGGCTGACGCGCAAGGTCGCCTCCTGGAGCACCGGTTGGTCGCGGGTGTAACCGAAACCGACCTCGTCCAGCCGGACCTCCAGCGGGCCCTCGGGCAGTGAGCGGGCGTCCGGCTTCTCCTCGACCTCGGGCTGCGAGTCGGTGAGCTCGTGGATGCGCTCCACCCCGGCCCTGGCCAACTGGGCCTGGATCATCACGCTGGAGAGCATTCGGGCCGGTCCGGACAGCATCGCCACGTACCCGGCGAATGCGACGAAGGTTCCCAAGCTCACCTGGCCCTGGAAGACCAGCCAGCCGCCCAGACCCAGCACACCCACCTGACCGGCGGCGGGAAGCGTCGCCAGGCTCGCCGCGGGAAGGGACGTCATCCGAGCCGCGCGCAACCGCTCGGCGAACAGCCGCCGCGCCCGCGACTCCAGCCGGCCGACCTCGCGCTTCTCCTGGCCGAAGCCCTTCACCACGCGCACACCGGTGACGGTCTCCTCGACGTGCTGGGCGATGTCGGCCGCGCGCTGCTGCGCTGACCAGGTGGCGGGGAACAGCTTCTTCTTGCTGCGCGCGGTGACCACGGCGATCAGCGGCGCCACGATGAGCGCCACCACCGTCAGCAGCGGCGACAGCCACAGCATCGCCGCGATCGCGAACACCGCCAGCACCGCTGTGCCGGCCGCCAGCGGCAACATCGACAGCAGCGAATGCACGAGCT
Source organism: Saccharopolyspora sp. NPDC049357 (assembly GCF_040677225.1). NCBI lineage: Bacteria > Bacillati > Actinomycetota > Actinomycetes > Pseudonocardiales > Pseudonocardiaceae > Saccharopolyspora > Saccharopolyspora sp. NPDC049357. Next base: position 36,496 of record NZ_JBFAQJ010000040.1, read on the forward strand.
GCAGGTCGCTGATGGAACGCGACACCACCTGCCCGGTGCGCAGCGCGTCCTGCTTGCCCCCGTCGAGACGCTGCATGGCGGCGAACACCGCCCGCCGCAGGTCGTGCTGCACGTCCAGCGCCAGCCGGCCCGCGCTGTAGCGGCGGACGAAGGCGGCGCCGAACCGGAACACGCCCAACACCAGCAGCACGATCACGATCCACCACAGCCGCTCGGTGCTGCGCGCCACGGCGTCGTCGACCGCGAGCTTGGTCAGCAGCGGGACCAGCGCCTCCAACCCCACCGCGGTCACGGAGGCGCCCATCGCCAACACCAGTGCGACCGGGTGGCGCCGACAAGCGGCGAAGAGGCGACTGATCCAGCCGCCGGAGGAACGGCGGGGATTCTCGGAGTCGCTCACCCCGCCAGGTTAGGCCTCGGCACCGACGGCGCAGCACCGCCGATCCTGCGGTGTGACCGGCGCCAACGGGTGAGGAAGGGAACCTTCCTGCCATTTCGGTCGACGCGGCGCCAGGGGTGGCAGAAAGGTTCCCTTGCTCACGCCACGTCGCGCCGCGCGCCCACGAACCAGCCACCGGCCACGAACAGCGCGGTGTAGCCGAGGAACGTCAGCAGGCTGGCCCACCACGGGTGCCCGTAGCTGCCGCCGAAGAACAGGTGCAGGAGTTCGAACGCGGTGCGCGGTGTGTTCGGTTCGTTCGGGCCCGCGACCGCGGAGACGAACAGCGGCACCGCCAGGTTGGACACGATGCCGTTGCCCGCCGAGCCCGGCAGGTAGGGCTCGATTCCGGACACGGCGGTGTCGATCAGGCTGAACGACAGGATGAACTCGACCACGAACTTGTAGACCAGCGGCAGGATGACCACCAGCACGGCGTTGGCGATCAGCGCGCCGAACCCGACCCCGAGCAGCGTCCACAGCAGCATCGACAGCACGCCTGCTCCGCCGACGCTGAGCCAGCTGCCGAACCCGCCGAAGTTGCTCATGTCGTGGCCGGCGCCGAGCAGGGCGCCGAGGCTGGCGAACAGCACGTTCGCCAGCCCGTAGAGCACTCCGATGCCTGCGCAGGCGATCAACTTCGCCCACAGCACGGAGCTGCGCGGGTTCGCGGTGAGATACGTGGTGGTGATGGTCTTGGCGCGGAACTCGCTGGCGAAGGCCATCGCGCCGAACAGCAGCGCGAAGATCGTGCCGAAGTTCGTCGACAGCGCCACCGACAGCAGACCCAGCGGGAGCGACGCGCTGAACTCCTCGACCATGTCGATGATTCCGCCGAACGCGGTGCCCAGCCAACCGGCGGCGAACCCCAGCACCACCACGGGGATCAGCAGCGCCCACCACAGGCTGGTGGTGAAGATCTTCCGGTACTCGGCCTTGATCAGCCCGATCATCACACGCTCCCGCCACTGCCCGGCTGGCCCGGCCCAGCCCACGTCTGCGATGTCGGCGGGGCGTATTGCGGAAGTCCCGTGAACTGCCCCTGGGTGAGGTGGAAGAACAACTGCTCCAGATCGACGCGCTCGTCCTGCATCCCGTAGAGCGCGACCCCGGCCTGCAACGCCAGGTCGGCGACCGCGCGCGAGTCGGCCCCGAGGACTGCCAGCCGCCCGTCCGGGAGGTATTCGACCCCGTAACCGGCTGCCTGGAGCTCGGCGACCAGCACCTCGGGGGAATCGGCCTGCACCAGCGCTCGCGACTGCTGAGCGGCGCGGAGTTCTTCGACGTGCCCGTCGTAGACGCACCGGCCTTGGCTGATGATCACCAACCGGTCCACGGTGTGCTCGATCTCGCGCAGGAAGTGGCTGGACATCAGGACGGTCCGGCCCCCGGCGGCGAAGGCCTGCAGGAAGCCCCGCAGCCACGCGATGCCCTCGGGGTCCAGTCCGTTCGCGGGTTCGTCGAGGATCAAGATCTGCGGGTCGCCGAGCAGCGCGGTGGCCAGTGCCAGGCGCTGCCGCATGCCCAGCGAGAACCCGCCGGTCTTGCGGTCCCCTGCGGCGGCGAGCCCGACCAGCTCCAGTGCCCTGTCGACCTGGCCGTCGGGGATGTTCATGGCGGCCGCGTAGCAGCGGAGGTGGTGGCGCGCGGTGCGGCTCGGGTGGAATCCGTGCGCGTCGAGCACGGCGCCAACGACCCCACCCGGGTTCGGCAGCCGGTTGAACGGCAGTCCGTTGATGGTCGCGGTGCCCGACGTGGGCGTGACCAGGCCGAGGATCATGCGCAGTGCGGTGGTCTTGCCCGCTCCGTTGGGGCCCAGGAAGCCGGTGACCGCGCCGCGCTGCACCGTGAAGCTGAGGTCTTGCACCGCGTGCACGGGGCCGAATCTCTTGTTCAGCCCTTGCACGTCGATGCGACCGCTGCCGTCGTGCACACGCCCTCCCACGTCCGGTCACCCGTCAGTGTGTCACCCCTGATGGCTCCATCCTGCCGGACAGGTCGGGCCGTGAAGGTGAGGTGTCGTGGCCGCCGCGGGTCGCGGGTGCCGGACGCGGGGGCGTGCAGCAGGTCAGGCCCGTTCGACCACCGCCGCGCGGTAGATCCGGCTGTGGTCGGTTTCCAGCCGTTCGGCCAGCGGCGGTGGGGTCGTGGGTTCGGTCGTGAGGTCGGGGCGGATGAACTCGTCGGTGTCCCAGTCGGACGGCCCGGGGCCGGTGGCGGACACGATCGGCTCGGGGATCACCGCGACGGCGTGTTCGGGATTTCGGGGGAGGTGGGACCGGGTTTGGCGGCCAAGTCGGGCGCGGCGCTCCGATGATCCGGAACGTTCGGTGATCAGCTGGTGGTGCGCGGCCTGCCACACCTTGCAAGGCCAGGGTCTGCGGCGCAGCGTTCCCCGGCAGGACGGGCAGCGCCCGTCGGAGTCCGGCTCGTGATCGTCTAACAGGGTTCGAAGGGCTCCGGTAAAGCGATGCAGCTCGGTTCGGGCAATCGGTAGCAGCACTTCGTGGGCGTCTTCGCCCATCACTCGGTCCAGGGCGTCGAGCCGGTCGAGAACCGCCTTGCGCAGTGCCGTGTCCGTCACGTTTATCTCCCACCCGTCAGCGCGTTTTCCTGCGTCGGAGTTTCCGCTGGAGAGCAACGGGTGATCAGTCACCCGTCGTTACTCCGATGGGTGACATCGGCATCGCGGGTTCACGCCTGCACGGGCACCCGACCAGACTCACCCCATCGAGTGGTTATCGATTCGGCTGGCAATTGGCGGCGAAGTGCTCGCTCGCGTCGTCGGCAAACCGGCGATCTTCCCCTACACTGAGAGTGGCGGCCTGCTCCCGGTGACCCCCAGGCTGGTTGAGCGGGCCGCCCCTATTTGCCTTTTCGCGGCGAATCCGATTCCTGGATGCGGCGAATTGCACCGCATTCGCCAACTCGGTTAGCGGCCAACGAATTCGAATTAGGACTCGGTGCAAATTCCCGAGTGGGCGGTCGCCGTCGGTGTGAGCAGGGGAACCTTCCTGTCACAGCGGAGCGGACGGGCTACGAGGAAGGGAACCTTCCGCGCAGCCCGTCCGACCCCAGACACCGAGAGACGTCAGTCCAGGACGCTGCTCAGCGCGACGGCGGTGCGGCCGTGGGCCTCGGCGACGGCCTGGTTGACCAGGTCGCCGGCGTGGGTGTTGAGGCCGCCGGCCAGCGCGGCATCCGCGCGGCACGCCTGCTGCCAACCGGCGTCGGCGATGCGCAGCACGTAGGGAAGCGTCACGTTGGTCAGCGCGTGCGTGGAGGTGTTGGGCACCGCGCCCGGCATGTTCGCCACGCAGTAGAAGACCGAGTCGTGCACCCGGTAGGTCGGGTCGTCGTGCGTGGTCGGCCGGGAGTCGGCGAAGCAACCGCCCTGGTCGATGGCGATGTCGACCAGCACGCTGCCGGCCTTCATCTCCGAGACCATGTGGTTGGACACCAGTTTGGGGGCCTTCGCGCCCGCGATCAGCACCGCGCCGATCACCAGGTCGGCAGCCCGAACCGACTGCTCGACCGTGTAGCGGTTGGACGCGACCGTGCGGATCTGGCCGTGGAAGTCGCGGTCGATCTCGCGCAGCTTGTCGACGTTGGTGTCCAGCAGCTCCACCTCGGCACCCATGCCCAAGGCCACCCGCGCCGCGTTGAGGCCGGCGACACCGCCGCCGATCACCACGACGCGCGCCGGGTGAACCCCGGGAACTCCGCCGGGCAGCACACCCCGACCACCGCTGGGCCGCATGAGCGAATGCGCACCCACCAGCGGTGCCAACCGCCCGGCGACCTCGCTCATCGGCGCCAGCAGCGGCAGCCCGCCGTCCCCGGTCTGCACGGTCTCGTAGGCGATGCCGGTGATGCCCGAGGTCAGCATCGCGTCGGTCAGCTCAGCGGAGGCGGCCAGGTGCAGGTAGGTGAACAGCACCTGGTCCCGGCGCAGCCGCGGGTACTCCTCGGCGATCGGCTCCTTGACCTTGAGCACGAGGTCGCCTTCGCTCCACACGTCGTCCGCCGTGGCCAGCACCTTCGCACCGGAGGCGAGGAAGTCCTCATCGGGAATGGAGGAGCCGGCACCGGCATCCGCTTCGACGAAAACGTCGTGACCGCGGGCGGTCAACTCGTGCACACCGGCTGGGGTGATCGCGACCCGGTACTCGTTGTTCTTGATCTCGCGAGGCACTGCGATCTTCACCGTGGGGTCCTTTCGTCGTGTGGAAACAACGATCGGACGACGTGACGCACAGCGCATCATTTCCACGGCATGAGATTGGGCGGGGGTGTTTGTGCCACCAGCACAACGCCCGTGCGTGCGGCCAGGGCGGAAGTGACAGATCGGTTCCCGTGCTCGTGATCGCCGCGCCCGCGTCCCCGGCTCAGCCGTGCTGCGCCCAGCGCTCGGCCAGCAGCTGCACCAGCAGCGCGGACCGGACGTCCGCGTCGTCGAGGTCGACCTCCACCAGCTGGCCGATCCGCTTCATCCGGTACCGGAAGGTGTTGGGATGCACCCGGAGTTCACGGCTCGCCTGCCGGGGGTCTCCCGGGTGCCGCAGCCACGCGTGCAGGGTGGCCTGGTAGTCGGTGCCCTGCCCGCGATCGTGCTCCCGCAGCACCGCCAAGGGACCCAGCGCGGCAACACCGGCGTCGGTGGCCGCGCCGGCCATCCGGCTGAGGACCAGCAGGTGCCACAGGTCCTCGTAGACCGCGACGGGTTGCCGCACCAACCCCGTGCGCAGCATCCCGATCAGCTCATCGGCCTGGGCTCGGGAGCCCGGGATGTCGGTGACCGCCACGGAAGTTCCCACCGCGACGAGCGGGCGAGGGGACAGGTCGTGCGACAGCAGCGCCTGTCGCAGCTCCGGCCAGCCGCCTCCACGAGCCCGGTCGGGCACCAGCGCGTAGAGCACGGTGCCGATCTCGGTGACCAGCGGCCGTCGTCCGATGCCCCGCGTGATCCACTCCCACATCGCCAGCCGCTGTCCCTCGGCCGGCTCGTCGGAGGCGGGCATCTCGATCGCGATCACGCGGTGCTCCTCGTTGGGCACCGCCAGTTCGCTGGCCGCCCCCCGCCAGCCGTCACTGCCGTCGAGCAGCAGCCGCACCTGCTCGGCCGTCCTCCGCCGCTGCACGTCGGCGACCGCGCGCCAGCGCAACAACTGCAACGCCACCAGCGGTGCGGTGTCGGCGAAGGCGGTCGCGCGCTCCTCCGAGACGGGGCCGGGCACCACCGCCCACATCGAGCCCAGCAGCTCGCCGCCCATCCTGATCGGCATCACCAGACGCGGCAGCGTCCCGTCCTGCTGAGCGGGCACGAAGATCGCCGAACTGCCCTTGATGAGCTGCCGGAACGTGCCGCGGGCGCGGAACTTCGCGAGCACGTCGTCCGGTTGTTTGCGACCCATGATCGTGGAGATCCGCGCCGGGTCGGTCAGGTCCTGCCTGGCCGAGTACGCCAGCACCTGCGAATGGGCGTCTTCGATGGTCACCGGCGCGTCCACGACGTCGGCGACCGCATCGGCGAGCCTGAACAGGTCCGCGACACCGATACCGCTCTCCTCCGCCTGCCTGATCCCGCCCGCCAAGGCCGCGCGGATCAGCCACACCAGCTGCGCCCACGCGGTGCCGGGACGCACCTCCACCAGTGCCACGTCGGCGCCGCGCACGGCTTCCACGACAGCGGCCTCGGCCGACACCGGTGGCTTGAGCAGCACCGCGGCCGCGCCCTGCTCACCGCAGTCGCGCACCAGCCGCACCGCCTGCTCGACGTCGTTGATCCCCACACCCAGCACCAGGTCGCCGCCGGTCGCCGTCGTGGGCTGATCCGGTTCGGCGATCACCACGTCACCGGCGACGGTGTTGGGCTCCGGGCTGATCACGGTGCGCAGCAGGGCCGGGCCCACCCTCTCGACCAGTGCCCGGATGTCGAGCATCGAAGGGTCCTCCTCGACCAAGGGCGTGCCGGCGGAGATCACATGTGCATTGACAGTCTCGCTGGCCCGTTTATCGTTGCTGAGCAAGTCGACAATCGCATACCGGCCATCGACCCCGTGCGGGAGAGACCCTGCCACCAGTGCAGGGCGCCGAAGGAGCAACACTCCCCAGCAAACTCTCAGGCACCCATGACCGCTCGGGCGAGGCAACTCTGGAAAGCGTCCGTCGTCACCGACGGGCCACCCACGGTGCAAGCCGCTCGCGCGGCGAAGCTCTCAGGTTCCGCAACAGAGGGGGAGGCCCAGCCGAAACCGGGGACCGACGTCCCTTCGAAACAGCTATGGAGCCTCCCTCATGACGCTGCCCACGAACCTGTCCTACACCGAAGAGCACGAGTGGATCGACGACCGCGGCGAGATCGCGCGCATCGGCATCACCGAGCACGCCGCCAGCGCCCTCGGTGACATCGTCTTCGTCCAGCTCCCCGAGGTCGGCGACCAGATCGAGTCCGGCCAGGCGTGTGGTGAGCTGGAGTCCACCAAGTCCGTCAGCGACCTGTTCGCGCCCGTCACCGGCGAGGTCGTGGCCATCAACGAGTCCGTTGTGGACGACCCGGCCGTGGTCAACTCCGACCCCTACGGCGAGGGCTGGCTGATCGAGGTGCGCGTCACCGAGACGGGCGCGACCCTCACCGCAGAGCAGTACTCCGAATTGATCAACGAGTAGCCGCGGAGCCCGGAACGAGGCGAGGCGATCAATGACGATCAGTGTCTTCGACCTGTTCTCGGTGGGGATCGGCCCGTCCAGTTCGCACACGGTGGGGCCCATGCGCGCAGCGCAGCGGTTCACCGCGAAGCTGCGGGCGAACGGGACCATCTCCAAGGTCAACAGGGTCAAAGCGGAGTTGTTCGGTTCCCTTGGCGCGACCGGTCGCGGTCACGGCAGTCCGAACGCGGTCCTGCTCGGGCTGGAAGGGCATCGCCCGGAGTCGGTGGATCCGGTGGCCGGCGCGCAGCGCGTCGACGAGATCGACGAGAGCGGGCTGCTGCGGCTCGGCGGTGATCACGTGCTGTCGTTCACCAGTGCGCGAGACCTGGTGTTGCACCGGCGCAAATCGCTGCCGGAACACCCCAACGGCATGCGCTTCACCGCCATCGGCAACGACGGGAGCGAGCTGGAGTCGGCGGTCTTCTACTCGGTGGGCGGCGGCTTCGTCGTCGATGAGGGCGCGGCCGGCGCCGACCGGATCAAAGCGGATGACACAGCGGTTCCCATGCCCTTCAGCACGGGCGCCGATCTGCTGATCCGCAGCGCCGAGTCGGGTCTGCCGATCAGCGGGGTGATGCTCGCCAACGAGCTGTCCTGGCGGGAGGAACCCGCGGTGCGGGCGGGGCTGCTGGACATCTGGCGGGTGATGCGGGAATGCGTCGACAACGGTTGCCGCAACACCGGTGAGCTGCCCGGCGGCTTGAAGGTGCGCAGGCGCGCGGCCGAGTTGGCCGCGAAGCTGACCGCTCAGGACGATCCGCTGGAGTGGGTCACCCTGTTCGCGCTGGCGGTCAACGAGGAGAACGCCGCGGGCGGGCGCGTGGTGACCGCGCCGACCAACGGCGCGGCGGGCATCGTGCCCGCGGTGCTGCACTACTACGCGCGGTTCGTGCCGGGTGCCGACGAGGACGGCGTGGTGCGCTTCCTGCTCACGGCCGGGGCCATCGGGGTGCTGTTCAAGGAGAACGCGTCGATCTCGGGTGCGGAGGTCGGCTGTCAGGGTGAAGTCGGTTCGGCGTGCTCGATGGCCGCAGCAGGCCTGGCCGAAGTGCTCGGTGGCACGCCGAGCCAGGTGGAGAACGCCGCGGAGATCGCGATGGAGCACAACCTGGGGCTCACCTGCGATCCGATCGGAGGTCTGGTGCAGATCCCGTGCATCGAGCGCAACGCGGTGGCCTCGGTCAAGGCGATCACCGCTGCCCGGATGGCGTTGCGCGGCGACGGCACGCACTTCGTGTCCCTCGACAAGGTCATGAAGACGATGCGGGAGACCGGGCGCGACATGAAGGTCAAGTACAAGGAGACCGCACGCGGCGGATTGGCCGTCAACGTCATCGAGTGCTGAGCGGCGGCCCGAGGTGAGGATGGGAACCTTCCTGTCATCACCTCGGGCCGCTCTGCTGCGCTGACCTGCGGCGTCGAAATCTCACGCGATCAACGACGGGACGCGTGCGCGCCATTTAGTTGCGCACAACTGAATTGTGCGCTACGGTTTGTCTCGTGACGACGGAATCGACGCTGGACCGGCTGCTCTGCTTCGCGCTGCACAGCGCGTCGCGGGCCTTCACCAACCTCTACCGGCCGTTCCTCGACGAGGTCGGCCTGACCTACCCGCAGTACCTCGTGATGCTGGTGCTGTGGGAGCGCGAGTCGCTGACGGTCAAGGAGCTGGGAAACCTGCTCCGGCTCGATTCGGGAACGTTGTCGCCGCTGCTGAAACGACTCCAGACCCGTGGGCTGCTCGTCCGCACGCGCAGCGAGACCGATGAGCGGTCCGTTCGCGTCGAGGTCACCGACGAGGGGCGCGCGTTGCGGCAGCAGGCGCGCGACATCCCGCAGCGGATGGTCTCCGCGACCGGGATGGACCTCGGCGAGGTCGAGCAGCTGCGGTCCACGTTGGAAAACCTGACGACCACGTTGAACGACGCGGCACGCCGGGTCACCGAGAATCGGGAGACGAAGGCATGACAGTTCTCTACACGGCGGAGGCCACCGCGACCGGCGAAGGTCGCAGCGGACGCACGCGCACCTCGGACGGCTTGGTCGACCTCGAGCTGGCCATCCCCAAGGAGATGGGCGGCCCCGGCGGAGCCACCAACCCCGAGCAGCTGTTCGCGGCCGGCTACTCCGCCTGCTTCCACAGCGCCCTCCAGCTGGTCGCCCGCAAGCAGAAGGTCGACATCGAAGGCTCCTCGGTCACCGCCGAGGTCGGTATCGGCAAGAACGGTGACGGAGGCTTCGGCCTCAACGTCTCCCTCCTCGTCGACCTGCCCGGCGTTCCCGAGGAACAGGCTCAGCAGCTCGCCGAAGCCGCGGACGCGGTGTGCCCGTACTCCAACGCGGTGCGCGGCAACATCGGCCTCGAAGTCCGCATCGCCTAGGCGAACAGGACGTACACCGCGCCGGTCGCCCCGGCGAGCATCGCCAGCACCGCTGTCGCGGCGGGCAAAGCCCCGCCCGGCAGCGGTGCTTTCGCGCGCAGACGCCGATCGCTGCGCTGGTGGCGCCGCCACACCAGCCACGCCACCACCCCGCTGACCGGCAACGTCGTCAGCGCGCACACGACCGCGGCCAACGCGCTGTGGTGCGAGATCAACTTGAGCAGCACCAGCAGGCTCACGGTGAACGCCAACGCCGTGCGCAACCAGGCGAGGGTCGTGCGCTCGATCTGCAACCCCGGATCCCAGGGCTGGTGCTCGCGCACCTCAGAACCCGGTCACGAACAGCAGCACGCAGGCCGCCACACCGATCACACCCAAGCCGTAGCCCAGCACCGGAGCCAGGCGCGGAGCGGGCAGCGGCTTGCCCCGGCGCAGCGCGCGTTCGGTGGCCACCCACCTGGTGAAAGCCGTACCGCTGCACAGAACCCCGGCCAGCAGCAACGCGACCGCCAGCACGGTGCGGATGTCGCTGGGCTCAGCGGACACGGCGTTGAGTGCCTCAACACCGACCCCACCGGCCATCAGCGCCAACGCGGTGCGGATCCACGCCAGGAACGTCCGCTCGTTGGCGAGCGTGAACCGGGGGTCGGGCTCGTCGCCCTCCTCGTAGAGCCGCCGCGGCCAGCGCGCGCTCTCACCTTCGCCATCGGTCGCCATGGCCTCACGTTATCTCCTCCGAATGGCGCAACGGGCCGGTGCCCTGCGGGAAGCGCGAATCCGGCGACGGTTCGGCGCGGGATGGCAGGAAGGTTCCCATGCTCGGAACCCGCGGTCACAAGGCCAAGGGCATGTCGCCGCCGAACAGCTCCGGCTTGTGCCCGGTGATCGTGAGGTACCCGTCCGCGTCCAGCTCGCCGACGTCGCCCGTGGACAGCCACCCTTCGGCATCGGTGACGGGACGGACCATCCCGTCGGCCTCCAGGTAGCCCGCGCACACCAGCGGTCCGCGCAGCAGCACTTCGCCGTCGGACGCGATGCGCACCTCCATGCCGGGCATCGCCCGGCCGACCGTGCCCGTGCGGCGGGCGTCGGGACGATTCGTGGTGGCGCAACCGGTCGTCTCGATCAGGCCCCACAGCTCGCAGACGTCCAGCCCGACGCCGTTGAACAGCTCCAGCACCTCGGGGTCGAGCGGTCCGGAACCGATCGACGGCCACACCGTCCGGTTCAGCCCGACGCGGGCCCGCACCCGCTCGCGGTCCCGGGGCGTTCGGCGCTGCTCCGCCGGAACGCTGCGCAGCAGACCGGCAAGCTGCGACCACACCTGCGGCGAGGCGAAGAACAGCGCGGGCCGGGCTATCGGCAGCTCGTCGAGCACCTCGTCGCGATCACCGCAGAAGTGCACGTGCGCGGCGTCGTGGATCGCCGCGTAGATGACCACGACGCGTTCGGCGATGTGGCTCAGCGGCAGGTAGCTCAGGCGCGCGGTGTGGGGTTCGGGTCGGGTGAGGTGGTGCAGCGCGGCGGCGGCGAAGCAGATGTTGCTGTGGGTCAGCACCACGCCCTTGAGCCGATCGCTGTCCTCGCTCGGGTAGATGATGGCCGCCGGTGTCGCAGGAGTGACCGGTGCGCTTTCCCGCCGCAGCAAACCGGGGTCGTCGCGCAGCCGCTGCGCGCCGTGTCTTCGCAGGTCGGACCAGGTTCGGAAGCGGTGGTCCGCGCTGATCATCACCGCTTCGTCGAGCACCACGACGTGTTCGACCGTGCTGTCGTTGCGCAGCGCCTTCGCCCACCGCCGCAGCTGGTCGTTGCTCTCCAGCACCACCACTCGAGCGCGGCTGTGGGTGGCGATCGCGTGCACCTGGTCCTGGCTCAGCGCCGGGTGCAGGGTGCTGGGAACCGCGCCCAGATGTGTTGCCGCGACGTCTGCGAGCCAATGCTCGGCTCGGTTGGACATCATCAGCAGGATCGTCTGGCCCCGCTGCAAACCGAGTTCGCTGAGAGCTGCGGCAAGCAGCTCCACCTCCTCGCCCGCCTGCTTCCAGGTGAGGGTCCGGCCGTCGTCGGTCAGCGCGGGCTGGTCCGGGAACTGCGCGGTGTTGCGGGAGAACAGTCGTGGGATCGTCGTTTCCAGTGCTGCCTCGGCCCAGTCGTCCAAGGTGCTCATCGCAGCCGATCTCCCCTCGCCCCGAACAGCGGTTGCGATTGACGCGCGTTGAGGCGATGAAACCTGATCAGGACCGGTTGAAACCAGCGCCGAAAGCTGGAATCACGTTCCGACGAACCGGTTCACTTCGCTGATTTCCGGAGAAATCAGGAGGAATCAGACGTGGTCGCGGATGACGTCGTTGACGGCGCGCTGAAAGCCGTTGACCAGCACCTGAATGGTCAAGGGTCGGAGCTGGTCGGTCACCGCGCGCACTCGCTCGCGCTCGTCCTCCGGGCGCCCGTGCTCCATGTACGGCCGCAGCACGTTCTCCGCGAACAGCTCCCGAAGCTCGGTGGCGATCTGCGCGGTGTGCCGTTCGACGATCCCCTTGGCCTGCACCAGCATCTCCAGCGGCAGCGCCAGGTCGAGGATCTGCAGGCCCACTCCCAGCATCGCCGGGCTGGGCAACCGCAGCTCGTCGGAATCGTCGATGCGTTGCAGGATCCCCAGCTCCACCAGGTGCGCGACCAGGTCGTCGTCGAGGTGACGGCCCGCGCGGCGGTCCAGTTCGTGACGGTCCAGGTCTTCGGCGTGCTCGTCGGTCCACGGCGCGATCAGCGCGCGCTGCAGGGCGAGTTCGTCCGGTGAAGACCCCTCCGGGATGCGCTGCAGGTGCCGCTCGATCGCGGACAGGGTGAAACCGAGGGTCTGCAGCTCACGGATCAGATCCAGTCGCGCGAGGTGTTCAGCGCCGTAGAGTCCGAGACGGCCGCGCAGACGGGGAGCCGGCAGCAGGCCGCGCGACGAGTAGAAGCGGACCGTTCGCACGGTCACTCCGGCACGGGCGGCCAGTTCGTCGATGGTGAGCTCTTCGTCCGCAGTTCGGAGCATGCGGGTCACGTTACTCCTTGACCGCTGTTACACCAACGATGTAACACTGATTGCGTCGTGGTTCGCGTGTCGCGTGACACAGCGTTGTCCGAGGCTCGGGCTTGGCGCGTCGTGGAGAGGAATCTGTCGTGACCGCAACGGGCGGCCCCTTGGCCGGAGTGAAAGTCGTCGAGCTCGCCGGCCTCGGTCCGGCGCCCTTCTGCGCGATGCTGCTGGCCGACCTCGGCGCGGACGTCGTGCGCGTCGACCGACCCGGCGCCGGCGGCGCCGACGACCTGCTCAACCGGGGCAAGCGGTCGGTGCAGGTAGACCTCAAGCACGAACAGGGCCCGCAAGCAGTGCTCGCACTGGCCCAGGAGGCCGACGTGCTGCTGGAAGGTCTGCGGCCGGGCGTCACCGAACGCCTCGGCGTCGGCCCCGACCACTGCTGGGAGCTCAACCCCCGGCTGGTCTACGGGCGAATGACCGGGTGGGGGCAGGAAGGACCGCTCGCCCACACCTCCGGCCACGACGTCGGCTACGTCTCGCTCACCGGAATGCTGCACCTCATCGGCCGCAAGGACGGCCCCCCGCAGGTGCCTGCGAACCTGCTGGGCGACTTCGGTGGCGGCGCCATGTACCTGGCGGTCGGCGTGCTCGCCGCACTGCTGGAAGCCCGCGTGAGCGGACGCGGCCAAGTCGTCGACGCCGCGATCGTCGACGGAACCGCCCACCTGGGAACCATGCTGTGGGGCTTCTTCGGATCCGGCGGGTGGAGCACGGAACGCGGCACGAACCTGCTCGACACCGGAGCGCCCTACTACGACGTCTACGAAACCTCCGACGGCGGATACATCTCCGTCGGCGCGCTGGAACCCAAGTTCTACGCCGAACTGCTGGACAAGCTCGAACTGACGGGAAAGGTCCCAGACCGCGACGACGCCACGAAGTGGCCGGAGCTGCGGGAGACCTTCGCCGAGAAGTTCAAGCAGCGCACGCGCCAGGAGTGGACCGAGGTGTTCGACGGCTCCGACGCCTGCGTCGCACCGGTGCTGTCCATGGCCGAAGCGGAGCAGCACCCGCACCTGGCCGCCCGCGAGACCCTGGTGCGCCGCGACGGACGGGTGCAGCCGGCGCCCGCACCCCGGTTCAGCCGAACCCCGAACCCCGCGCCCGGCGCCATCGCCGCCCCAGGCGCGCACACCGAAGAGGTGCTGCGCGACTGGGGACTTCCCCAAGACCTGCTCGACTCGGGAGCGATGCAGTCCGCTCCGCGATGATCCACGGCGTGGTCGGCCGGCAGATTCGTTCCCACACAGCCGCTTCGCGGGTCGGCGATGACAGGAAGGTTCCCTTCCTCGCGCCACCCGCCACCAACCGGAAGGAAGCGTGAAGATGCGCAGGGAGTTGTTCGAGGCCGAGCACGAGGCGTTCCGCGAAACGGCTCGGACCTTCATCAACAAGGAACTCGTCCCGCACATCGAGGAGTGGGAGGCCGCGGGTCAGGTCAGCCGGGAATCCTGGCGAGCCGCCGGTGAGCAGGGCCTGCTCGGTTTCGCCGTCGACGACGAATACGGGGGCGGCGGCGTCGATGACTTCCGGTTCAACGTCGTCTTCGACGAGGAACTCGTCGCCGCAGGTGTCTCCGGGTTCGGATCACCGCTGCACAACGACATCGTCGCCCCCTACCTGATGAAGCTGGCCGACGACGAGCAGAAGCAGCGCTGGCTGCCCGGGTTCTGCTCCGGAGAGCTCATCTCCGCCATCGCCATGACCGAGCCCGGCGCCGGCAGTGACCTGCAGGGCATCCGCACCACGGCGGTCCGCGACGGCGACGACTACGTGATCAACGGGCAGAAGACCTTCATCAGCAACGGCATCATGGCCGACCTGGTGATCGTGGTGGCCCGCACCGACCCGGACGCGGGACACGAGGGGATCAGCCTGCTCGTGGTCGAGCGCGACATGCCCGGCTTCGAACGCGGCCGCAATCTCGACAAGATCGGCCAGAAGGCCCAGGACACCGCCGAGCTGTTCTTCAACGACGTGCGCGTGCCCGCCCGCAACCTCCTCGGCGCGGAAGGCCAGGGCTTCATCTACCTGATGCAGAACCTGCCGCAGGAACGGTTGTCGATCGGGGTGGCCTCGATCGCCTCGGCCGCCAAGATCCTGGAGCTCACCAAGGACTACTGCCGTGATCGCACCGCCTTCGGTCGCCCGATCGGCAAGTTCCAGAACACTCGCTTCGAACTCGCGGAGATGGCCACCGAGGTCCAGATCGGGCAGGTCTTCGCGGACCGCTGCGTGCAGGAACACGTGCGCGGTGAGCTCAGCATCGAACACGCCGCCATGGCCAAGTGGTGGCTCAGCGAACTCAACAAACGGGTCATCGACCGCTGCCTGCAGCTGCACGGCGGCTTCGGCTACATGACCGAGTACCCGGTCGCCAAGGCCTACCTGGACGCGCGGGTTCAGACCATCTACGGCGGCACGACCGAGATCATGAAGGAGATCATCGGCCGATCCATGGGATTCTGACGGCGTCGTCGGGAACGGCGCCCGCCGGTTCCCGCAACCCGCCGTGAAGGAGACGAGCCGTGGACTGGATCGTCGCCCCCGACCCCGATGGTCGCGCGCTGCGCGACGTCCTGCCGTCGATGCTGGCCGCGATGGGCGTCGACCGCTACACCGACACCATCGGCATCCCACCCTGCCGCAACGCCCTGGTGCTGCTGATCGACGGCCTCGGACACGAGCTGCTGCGGGCCCACGAATCCGATGCGCCGTTCCTGGCGAGCCTGCAGCACTCGCCGCCACTGACAGCAGGGTTCCCCACCACCACGGTCACCAGCATCACCTCGCTGGCCACCGGCCGGTGCGCCGGCGAGCACGGACTCGTCGGCTACACCTTCGCGGAACCGGGCGGTGGCCTGCTGCACCCGCTGAGCTGGACCGCGCGCAGCGCCCCCACAGGCGCCGACGGCGAGCGGGCCAGCCTGATGGAGCAGTGGCCCCCGGAGCAGGTGCAGCCCAACACGACCGTGCTGGAACGAGCCGTGGCCGCCGGTGTCGACGTCCGCACCGCGGTGCCCCCGCATTTCGAGGGGAGCGGTCTGACCAGGGCATCGTTGCGCGGCGGAAGCTTCCGCGGGGTGCGGGAGTTGGGGGATCTGGCCGCAGAGCTCCTCGACGCGGCCGACAGTCCCGGGCCCACCCTCTGCTACGGCTACCACGGTGGCGTTGACCTGCTCGGACACATCCACGGGCCCGGTTCGATCCAGTGGCGCATGCAGCTGAGGCAGATCGACGCGTTCGTGCAGATGGTCGCCGAACAACTACCTCCCGGCGTGGTGCTCGGCGTCGTGGCCGACCACGGGATGGTCGACCTGGACCCGGCAGCGTCGATCGACGCCGACAGCGACCCCGCACTGCTCGACGGCGTCCGGTTGCTCGGCGGCGAGGTGCGCGTGCGCCACGTCTACACCCACCCCGGCGCGCGGGACGACGTGCTGGCCGCGTGGCGGGACACCATCGGCGAGCGCGGTGCGGTGATCACCCGGGAACAGGCCATCGACGAGGGCTACTTCGGTCCGGTGTCGGCGGCGGTGAGCCCGCGCATCGGTGACGTGCTGGCGATCCTGCGCACCACCGGGGTGATCCGTTCGGTGGTCGAGCCCGGCGAGTCGAAGCTTCGGGGCCACCACGGTTCCCTGACCGCCGCGGAACAACTGGTGCCGGTGCTGGTGACCGGAGGCTGAGCACGGGTGGTCGGCGAGCGGCGGCGCTCGCCGGGTGCTCCGGTTCCCGCCCTGCCGGTGATGACCTGGTGGGCCCCTTCAGATCGGCTCCCTGGCCGGAGGGAGGGAACCTTCCGCTCACCGCAGGCAGTGGTGGGGCTTGGGAGCGGTCGAGTAGTGCAAGGGAACCTTTCGTTCACCGTTCCACCGCGGCCTCGACCTGCGTAGATCGTCTTTGACGTGCATATTCGGGCACACTCGAGGAGACAGGAACCCGCCTTGTCCACCTCTTGTATCTATGTTGTGAGCAACCTAGGATTTTCTTTCACGGAACCTTAATTCTGCTAGGCGGAAGTTTCCCGGGAGGCTGAACAATGCAGTCGGCCAGAGTCGAAACCGAGCGAGCGGCGGGAAGCCCAGCCGCGCTGAACACCGCGATACAGGAGTTCCGCGCGTTGCTGCCGGACGTAGCGGTCATCACCGACCCGCAGCGACTGCGGACCTACGAATGCGACGGACTCGCCAGCCACCGAGTCGTGCCGGCGGTGGTCGTGCTCCCCGAGACCGCCGAGCAGGTCCGGGACATCGTGCGAACCTGCGCCGCCAACGAGATCCCCTTCGTCGCGAGAGGTGCTGGAACAGGCCTGTCGGGTGGCGCGCTCCCGCACTCGTCCGGAGTCCTGGTGGTCACCTCCAAGATGCGCCGCATCGTGGAGATCGACATCGCCAACGAGCGGGCCGTCGTCGAACCCGGCGTCATCAACCTCGACGTCACCAAAGCCGCTGCGCCGCAGGGCTACTACTTCGCCCCCGACCCCTCGAGCCAGCAGGTCTGCTCGGTCGGCGGCAACGTGGCCGAGAACTCCGGAGGCGCGCACTGCCTGAAGTACGGCTTCACCGTCAACCACATCCTCGGCATCGAAGTGGTCACACCTGACGGCGAACTCGTCGAACTCGGTTCCGATGCGCGCGATGTTCCCGGATACGACCTCATGGGGGCCTTCGTCGGCAGCGAGGGGACTCTCGGCGTCGTCACCAAGATCACCGTGCGCCTCCTGCGCAAACCGGAAGCGGTGCAGACGCTGCTCGCCGGGTTCCCCTCCACGGACGAGGCGGGCGCGGCGGTATCGGCGATCATCGCCGACGGCGTGACCCCAGCAGCCATCGAGATGATGGACGCCCTGGCCATCGAGGCCGCCGAACAAGCAGTGCAGTGCGGCTACCCCGACGGGGCCGGAGCCGTGCTCGTCGTCGAGCTCGACGGCCCGGCGGCCGAGGTCGAGCACACCTTCGCCGAGGTCGAACGGCATTGCCGCGCGCACGGCGCATTCGAGATCCGAGTCGCAGCCGACGACGCGGAGCGGGCGATGATCTGGAAGGGCCGCAAATCGGCCTTCGCCGCAGTGGGCCGCATCAGCCCCGACTACATCGTTCAGGACGGGGTCATCCCGCGCACCGCGCTGCCCGAGGTGCTGGGGCGCATCTCCCGCCTGTCCAGCGAATCCGGCGTGCGCGTGGCCAACGTGTTCCACGCCGGTGACGGGAACCTCCATCCGCTGGTGCTCTTCGACGACGCCGAACCCGGTGCGGGTGAACGCGCCGAGGCCGTTTCCGGCGCGATCCTCGACCTGTGCATCGAGCACGGAGGGTCCATCACCGGCGAGCACGGAGTCGGTGCGGACAAGGTCAAGTACATGGGCCGCATGTTCACCGCCGATGACCTCGACACCATGCAGCGGGTCCGCTGCGCGTTCGACCCGGTCGGGATCTGCAACCCGGGCAAGGTCTTCCCCACACCACGGCTGTGCGGGGAAGTGCCGGGACGGCGAAAAGGCGTGCACCCCCTGACCGAAGCGGGATTGGCGGAGCAGTTCTGATGCACACGAAGACCACCGACGCCGCCCACGACGCACTGGTGGCCGCGCTCGGCGCCGACAACGTGCGCCCTGCCGCGGACGACGCCATGGGAATCGGCCACCAGCTGGTGGCCGCGGTGAAGGGAACCGAACAAGCAGCAGCGGCGATGAAGGTCGCCGCCGAACACCAACTGCGCGTCGTGCCCACGGGCTCGGGCAGCAAGCTCGACTGGGGCGCCCCGCCCCGTGACGTCGACCTGCTGCTGGACGTCTCGCCGGCCAACGAGATCGTCGAGCACGCCGCAGGCGACCTGGTCGTGCACGCGCTGGCGGGCACCCCGATCGCCGACATCAACCGCGTCGTGCGAGAAGGTGGCCAACAACTCGCCATCGACCAGCCCCTCGCCACCGCCACGGTCGGCGGGGTCATCGCCACGGCCACCTCCGGGCCGTGCAGGCACCTCTTCGGCGGCGTTCGTGACCTGCTGATCGGCATCACCGTGGTGCTCGCCGACGGCACCGTCACCACAGCCGGCGGGAAGGTCGTCAAGAACGTCGCAGGCTACGACCTCTGCAAGCTCTACACCGGCTCGTTCGGCACCCTCGGCGTGATCACCGAAGCCGTGTTCCGGCTGCACCCCGTGGCCGCCGAACACCGGTGGATCACCGTCTCCGCCGACGATCCCGCCGCGGCCGCCGAAGCCGCCGACATCATCCGCCATTCGCAGGCGATGCCCACCGCCATCGAGATCGACCGGCCGGATGGCGGTGCGCTCACGGTCTGCGGGCAGTTGGAAGGACGCCCTTCTGCCACCCACGATCGCGCGCTGGAACTGGCGGCCGCGGTCGGCGGTGAGGTCGTCGACCAGCCGCCGCGGTGGTGGGGGCAGCACCCGTTCGACGCCGACGGCACCGGGCTGCGCGTCGGCGCCAAGCCCGCCGCCATGCGCGCCTTGCTGACCGCCATCGAGGAGAGCCTCGGTGACCTGCCGGTTTCCGTGCGCGGTGCGATCGGGCTCGGCGTGCTGCACGTGGGCCTGCCGGCCGGAGTGGACCCGGCGGCGATCGCCCGGCTGACCGCACAACTGCGAGACCGCGCCGACTACGCGGTGCTCGAACGCGCTCCGCGCGAGGTTCTGGAGGTCGTGGACCCGTGGGGTCCCGTCGCCGCCGGACCGCTCGCGCTGATGCGCCGCACCAAGGACCAGTTCGATCCGCAACACCGGCTCGCCCCCGGCCGGTTCGTGGGAGGAATCTGATGACCGAGACCCCCGCCCGCCCAGGCGCCTTCGACGCTTTCCACCCGCCGCAGCGCGAACTCATCGACGACTGCGTGCACTGCGGCTTCTGCCTTCCCAGCTGCCCCACCTACGACCTGTGGGGCGAGGAGATGGACTCCCCTCGCGGGCGCATCTACCTGATGAAGGAAGGACTCGAAGGCGAACCGCTCACCGACAACGTGGTCGAGCACTTCGACGCCTGCCTGGGCTGCATGGCCTGCGTGACCGCCTGCCCATCAGGCGTGCAGTACGGCACGCTGATCACCGAGACCCGTGCGCAGGTCGAACGCCACCACGAGCGCAGCCGGTTCGAGAAACTGCTGCGCACAACCATCTTCACGCTGTTCCCCTACCCGAAGCGGCTCCGCGCGATGCGCGGCCCGCTCGCCCTCTACCAGCGGACCCGGCTGGGGAGGTTGCTCAAGCGCACCGGGCTGATGGACAAGCTCCCCGCAGGGCTCCAGGTCATGGAATCCCTCGCTCCGCCCATCAGTCGCGCCGAGAAGCTCCCGCAGCGGATCCCGGCCAGGGGTGAGCGGCGCACGACCGTCGGCATGATCACCGGGTGCGTCCAGTCGGCGTTCTTCCCCGACGTCAACGCGGCCACGGCCCGAATCCTCGCCGCAGAAGGATGCGATGTGGTCGTTCCGCCCTCGCAGGGCTGCTGCGGTGCGCTCAGCGAGCACTCGGGACGCGAGGAGGAAGCGGTCGGCTTCGCCCGTGAGCTGCTGGACACCTTCGAAGCGTCCGGCGTGGATCACGTGGTCATCAACTCGGCCGGGTGCGGGTCGACGCTCAAGGAATACCCGCGACTGCTCCAGGACGACCCGGAGTACCGGGAGAAGGCCGAGCGGTTCTCGTCGAAGGTGCGCGACATCGCCGAACTGCTGGTGGAGCTCGGTCCCGTGGCGGAGCGCCACCCGCTGCCGGTGAAGATCGCCTACCACGACGCGTGCCACCTCGCGCACGGGCAGGGCATCCGGTCGCAACCGCGCGACTTGCTGCGCGCCATTCCCGAGCTGCAGCTCAGCGAGATCAACCGGGCCGAGCTGTGCTGCGGTTCGGCGGGCGTCTACAACCTGCTGCAGCCCGAGCCCGCCCGCGAGCTCGGTGACCGCAAGGCCGCGAACGTGCTCGACACCGGCGCGGAGTTGCTGGTGACGGCCAACCCCGGCTGCTCGATGCAGATCCGCACCGCCCTGGAGCGGCGCGGGGAGAGCATGTCGATGGCGCACACGGTGCAGGTGCTGGACGCCTCGATCCGCGGCGCGGGGGCGGACTCACTGCTGCGATGAGTTCGTGTCGATGAGCGGGGCCGTCGTTGCGACGGCCCCGCTTCGTCGTTGAGAGCAAGGGAACCTTCATCGCTGAACTCGGGCCGGTTCGTGGGTGGATGGTGAACGGAAGGTTCCCATGCTCGGAACACCACGCTGCTCCGTCCGGCCGACAGCGCTATGGTCATTGACTGTGACAGCATTGGTGTCACACTCTGGGTGGAGCACCTGCCGCAATGAGGAGGCACGCCACACATGTCCGAGGCGTTCGTCTACGACGCGATCCGCACACCGCGGGGTCGTGGAAAGAAAAACGGTTCGCTGCACGGGGTGAAGCCGATCACCCTCGCCGTGAGCCTGATCGAGGAGCTGCAGCGCCGTCATCCGCAGCTCGATCCCGCGCTGATCGATGACGTCGTGCTCGGCGTGGTCTCGCCAGTGGGTGATCAGGGCAGCGACATCGCCAAGACCGCCGCGCTCGCCGCCGGCCTTCCCGAAACCGTCGCCGGCGTCCAGCTGAACCGCTTCTGCGCTTCGGGCCTGGAAGCCGTCAACATCGCTGCGCAGAAGGTCCGATCCGGCTGGGAGGACGCGGTCCTCGCCGGCGGTGTCGAGTCCATGTCTCGCGTCTCGCTGGGTTCCGACGGCGGAGCCTGGGCGATGGACCCGGAGACCAACTACGCCACGTCGTTCGTGCCGCAGGGCATCGGCGCCGACCTCATCGCCACCATCGAAGGCTTCGACCGCGGCACGGTGGACGCCTACGCGGCCGAGTCGCAGGACCGCGCCGCCAAGGCGTGGGCCGACGGCCGCTTCGGCGACTCCGTGATCCCCGTCAAGGACCGCAACGGTCTGACCGTCCTCGACCGCGACGAGCACATCCGCCCCGGCACCACGGCCGACTCCCTCGGCGGTCTCAAGCCCTCGTTCGCCGACATCGGGGAGATGGGCGGTTTCGACTCCGTCGCCCTGCAGAAGTACCACTGGGTCGAGAACATCGACCACGTGCACACCGCCGGGAACTCCTCCGGCATCGTCGACGGCGCCGCGCTGGCGCTGATCGGCAGCGCGGGCCTCGGGGAACGCACCGGGCTCAAGCCGCGCGCCCGCATCGTCTCCGCAGCGCTCTCGGGCGCCGACCCGACGATCATGCTCACCGGCCCCGGACCGGCCGTGCGCAAGGCGCTGGGCAAGGCCGACATGAGCATCGAGCAGATCGATCTGATCGAGATCAACGAGGCCTTCGCCGCGGTTCCGCTGAAGTTCATGAAGGAGTTTGACGTTGACCACGACAAGGTCAACGTCAACGGCGGTGCCATCGCCATGGGCCACCCGCTGGGTGCCACCGGGGCGATGATCCTGGGCACCGTCATCGACGAACTCGAACGCCGCAACCTCCGATACGGCCTGGCAACGCTGTGCATCGGTGGCGGCATGGGGATCGCGACCATCGTCGAACGGATCGGCTGAGGGACACATCAGACATGAGCGAGCAGAACACCATCCGCTGGGAGTCCGACGCCGACGGAATCGTCGTGCTGACCCTGGACGACCCCCAGCAGCAGGCCAACACCATGAACCTGCGCTACCAGGCCAGCATGGACGCGATCCTGCACCGCCTGGAAACCGAGCGCGACAACATCACCGGCGTCGTTCTCACCTCTGCGAAGAAGACCTTCTTCGCAGGTGGCGACCTGCGTGAACTCATCCAAGCCCGTGCCGGCGACGCCGAGTCCGTCTCCGCGACCACGGCCAACGTCAAAAAGCAGCTGCGCCGACTGGAAACGCTCGGCAAGCCCGTGGTCGCCGCGCTCAACGGCACCGCCCTCGGCGGCGGCCTGGAGATCGCGCTGGCCTGCCACCACCGCGTCGCGCTGAACAACCCCAAGGCCCGCTTCGGCTTCCCCGAGGTCAGCCTCGGACTGCTGCCCGGCGCCGGCGGCGTGGTGCGCAGCGTGCGGCTGCTGGGCATCGCCGAGGCGTTGCTCAACGTGCTGCTGCAGGGACAGCAGCTGCGACCGGACAAGGCCCTCAAGACCGGCCTGATCCACGAGCTGGTCGACACTCCCGAGGAGATGCTGGCCAAGGCCAAGGAGTGGATCAAGGCCAACCCGGAGGCCGCTCAGCCGTGGGACACCCCCGGGCACAAGATCCCCGGCGGCACCCCGTCGTCCCCGAAGTTCGCCGCCAACCTGCCCGCGTTCCCGGCCAACCTGCGCAAGCAGCTCAAGGGCGCTCCCATGCCCGCGCCGCGCAACATCATGGCCGCCGCGGTCGAGGGCAGCCAGGTCGACTTCGACACCGCCCTGGACATCGAGGGCCGCTACTTCGTCGAGCTGGTCTGCGGCCAGACCGCGAAGAACATGAGCAAGGCGTTCTTCTTCGACCTGCAGCACATCAACGCCGGTGGGAGCCGTCCCGACGGTGAACCGGAGTTCCGCGCGAAGAAGGTCGCGGTTCTCGGTGGCGGCATGATGGGCGCAGGCATCGCCTACGTCTGCGCCAAGGCCGGCATGCAGGTCGTCCTCAAGGACGTCTCGTTGGAGAACGCCGAGAAGGGCAAGGACTACTCGGCGAAGATCCTTGAGAAGGCCGTCGCCAGGGGTCGCTCCACGCAGGAGAAGGCCGACGAGCTGCTCGGCCGCATCACCGCGACCGACCAGATCGAGCCGCTGTCGGGCTGCGACCTCGTCATCGAGGCGGTCTTCGAGAACCTCAAGCTCAAGCACCAGGTCTTCGGCGAGATCCAGGACGTCATCGACGACGACGCCCTGCTGTGCTCGAACACCTCGACGCTGCCGATCACCGACCTGGCGGAAGGGGTCCGCAAGCGCGAGGACTTCATCGGGCTGCACTTCTTCTCACCGGTCGACAAGATGCCGCTTGTGGAGATCATCTCGGGCGAGCAGACCAGCGACCGCGCGTTGGCCCGCGCGTTCGACGTGGTGCGTCAGATCAACAAGACGCCGATCGTGGTCAACGACAGTCGCGGGTTCTTCACCAGCAGGGTCATCGGCACCTTCATCAACGAGGGCGTGGCGATGCTGGCCGAGGGGATCCACCCGGCTTCCATCGAGCAGGCTTCCTCGCAGGCCGGGTTCCCGGCTCCGGTGCTGCAGCTGTTCGACGAGCTGACCCTGACCCTGCCGCGCAAGATCCGCGACGAGTCGAAGGCGGCGGTTGAAGCCGCTGGCGGCACGTGGGTTCCGCACCCCGCCGAGCAGGTCATCGACCGCATGGTGGAGGAGTTCGACCGTCCCGGTCGCTCCGGCGGTGCCGGCTTCTACGACTACGCCGACGGCAAGCGGACCGGACTGTGGCCGGGCCTGGTGGAGCACTTCGGGTCCACCGACACCGACCCCGCCTCGGTCGACCTGACGGACCTGACCGAGCGGATGATGTTCGTCGAGGCGTTGGAGACGGTGAAGTGCCTCGACGAGGGCGTGTTGACGTCCGTGCCGGACGCCAACATCGGCTCGATCATGGGCATCGGTTTCCCGCCGTGGACCGGCGGCGTCGTGCAGTACATGAACGGTTACCCGGGTGGCCTGGCCGGTTTCGTCGCTCGCTCCCGCGAACTCGCGGAGCGCTACGGCGACCGGTTCCAGCCTCCGGAGTCGCTGGTCAAGCGTGCTGCCAACGGCGAGCCGTTCGACAACGGCGAGCCGGACGCGGAGATCGTGAAGGCCACCGCGGCCGAGTGAGCTGACAAAACGAGGCGCCGGACCCGAAAATGGGCCCGGCGCCTCGTCGTTCGCTCAGCGTGCTCAGCCCTTGGCGTGGTCCACAATCGGGGCGTTGACGCACTCCGGGGTCTGCGGCGACAGAACCGGGACAACCGCGCCGAGGACGGCGACGTTGTCTCCGCACCCCTGCACCGGAACGGCGCTGATGTTGTTGTCGTTCGCCCCGTTGACGCCCTCGTTGTCCGCGCTGTCGGCGAACGCCGGGCCGGCCAGGGCCAGCATGGCGGTGGCGGCGCCGGCAACGCCGGCGATACGTGCAGCGGTACGCACTGTGGTTCTCCTTATGGATGACTTTTCTTCAGGGCGTTAACCCTTGCGGCACAGGGAATTTCTGCGCTTCTCCTGCGTCGCGCGGCAGAGTCTGCGACATGAGTCGCGCTCAAGTCGAACTCAGAAGGGCGTTTTCAGCCGAATACCCTCGATGGAGTGACGGTGAATCAGACATTCCACTGTGGATTTCCGGCTGGATCGCCTTTCTCAGTTCAGCGGCAGGACGCCGGTGATCCGCTGCAGCGGAGCTTCGGCGGCTCCGCCGACGACCTTGTCGGCCTCGGACACGACCGGGGTGTTCTTCGTCGCGGGAAGCACGTCGCTGGGCTTGGCCAGCGTCAGCGGCTCACCGGAGGTCTGCAGCGGGTTGTTCTGCAGGGTCGGTGCGACCAAGGCCACCGGGTTGCTGATGGGCTCGGACTCGTAGCCCTGGGCGGCGGTCAGCGCCACCGCCGTGTCCATCGCGGAGAAGCCCTGGTGGTTCGGCTTGCGCGGGCCGATCTCGGTGTCCAGCAGCGCAGCGTCGGGCGTGTGCTCGTACACCATGCCGAGGTGGCCCGGGGTCACCGAGCCGGCGACGGTCGGCCGGGTCTTGGTCATCTTCGAAACCCGGGTGGTCTCGGCGAAGACGTGCCCGAGCACGCGGTTCGGCTTGCCGGGGGCGAGCACAGGACGTCCGTCCTGCAGCTCACCGGCAACGCCGTGCCCGGTCTTGGTGATGTCCACGCCGACCTTCTTGATGACGTTCGGCGAGCTCACGTCCAGCTGCGCGTCGGCGCACGGTGCCTTGGTGGGGCTGAACGAAGGCCCTTCCTGCATCTGGCAGGCGTTGGCCGGGATCCCGGCGGTGATCTCGTCCGGAACGGACGTCAGATCGGGCTTTTCGATGTCGGTGGTTCCCGCCGCGTTCGCGGCACCGGTGCCGACAGTGGCGAGGCCCGCGGCCATGACGGCCGCCTTGACTGTGCGCGTGGTCCAGGAGCGCAAGATTGGATCTCCTCGAGTCGGAGGTGTTGGCACGGCTGACTCGACATCGGAGACGTTCTAGAGGATCTTGAGCCGCTAGCGGCGAATGCAGCCCGAACGAGTGAAGATCTGTGCGTGGGCGCGGGTGCGGCACTGGGAGAGAGGTTCCCATGCGCCGCTTCGCGCCCCGCATCCGGTGGTAGTTCTAGAAGCCCAGGCCCGGAGCGAACAGCGCGATCATGTGCTCGGTGGCCTTCTCGGCGGTGACCTCCGGGTGGTGGTCCCGCCAGAGGGCGAGCCGCTCGCTGGCGCCGATGATCGCCTCGGCGTACACCTCGGCCTGCTGGTGGTCGAGGTCTTCGCACACCGTTCGCAGCAGGTCCGCGGTGAAGTAGCGCTGCTGGACGCGGATGGCCTCCAGCTCGGTGTTGACCGGGGCGCTGGGGATGGAGAACTCGTTGCGCAGCAGCGCCCACGCCTGCGCGTGGTCGTCGCTGAAGCGGAAGAAGGCCAACTGGCAGTCGTGGAGCTTCTGCTCCGGACTGGTGGCCTCGGCTGCGGCCCGGCTGGTGGCTTCGAGGAGTTCGGCCTTGGACCGCTGCAGGCAGGCCAGCAGCAGGCCTTCCTTGGAACCGAAGTATTCGTAGAGCATCGGTTTGGACAGGCCCACCTGGCTGGCGATGTCGTCCATCGAGGTCGCCTGGTAACCGGCGTGGGCGAAAATCCGCTCCGCGACTTCCAGGATCTGCGTCTCGCGCTCGGCCCGGGACATTCGCTTGCGGCCGCTGGCCGGTGCAGTAGACCTCGTCACGAATCAACCCTACCGCAGGTAACCTACTCGTAGTAGCCTACTGCGGAGTAGATAAGGTGCCGGTGTCCGAGGAGGGGCTCTGATGGTGCAGAAGCAGTCGCCTGGCCAGCGTCGATACGAAACTTCGGTCGTCATCGTCGGAACCGGGTTCTCCGGTCTCGGCATGGCTATCAAGCTCAAGCAGGCCGGCATCGACGACTTCATCGTCCTGGAGAAGTCCTCCGACCTGGGCGGGACCTGGCGGGACAACACCTACCCGGGCTGTGCCTGCGACGTGCCGTCGCTGATGTACTCGTTCTCGTTCGAGCAGAACCCGAACTGGTCGCGGTTGTTCGCCGAGCAAGGCGAGATCAACGAATACCTGAGCCACTGCGCGGACAAGTACCAAGTCCGCGACCACGTGCACCACGGCGTGGAGTTCACCGGCGCCGAATACGACGAGCAGGCCAAGACCTGGCTGGTCACCACCGGCGACGGCACCGAGTACGTCGGCCGGGCCCTGGTGTCCGGCGTCGGCGCCCTGCACATCCCCAGCTACCCGGACCTGCCCGGTGTGCAGGACTTCGAAGGCGAGATCTTCCACTCGGCGGAGTGGAACCACGACTACGACCTGCGAGGAAAGCGCGTCGCGGTCGTCGGGACGGGCGCGAGCGCGATCCAGTTCGTCCCCCGCGTCGCGGAGCAGGCCCAGAAGCTGCACCTGTTCCAGCGCACGCCCCCGTGGATCCAGCCCAAGCCCGACCGGGCGATCCCGGAGTCGGTCAAGAAGCTGTTCCGCACCGTTCCGCTGGCGCAGCGCACGGCGCGCGTCGCCATGTACTGGATCCTCGAAGCCCGCTTCTTCGCGGTGTTCAACAAGCGCCTGGGCAAGGCCGCTGAATGGCTGTCCAAGCGCTACATCCGCAAGACGATCTCGGACCCGAAGCTGCGCGAGGCCGTCACGCCGGACTACTCGATGGGGTGCAAGCGCATCCTGCTCTCCAGCGACTACTACCCCGCGCTCAACCGGTCCAACGTCGACGTCGACACAAGCGGCGTCACCGAGGTCCGGAAGAACTCCGTGGTGACAGGTGATGGCCAGGAGCACGAGGTCGACGCGATCATCTACGGCACCGGCTTCCACGTCACCGACGCCTACGACCACCTCGCCATCGTCGGGCGAGAAGGACGCAAGCTCCAGGACACCTGGCGCGACGGCGCCGAGACCTACCTCGGCATCACCGTCTCCGGCTTCCCCAACCTGTTCTTCCTGCTCGGCCCGAACACCGGCCTCGGCCACAACTCGGTCGTGTTCATGATCGAGTCGCAGCTGAACTACGTGATCGACTGCATCCGCCGGATCCACAAGGGCGAGATCGGCCAGGTCGACGTTCGTCAGCCGGTGCAGGACGCGTTCAACCGCGAGCTCCAGTCCGAACTGGGCGACGGCGTGTGGTCGGTCGGAGGGTGCCGGAGCTGGTACCTCGACGAGAACGGCGTGAACCGCACGCTGTGGCCGGGATTCACCTGGAAGTACTGGGCGCGCACGAGGAAGGCGGACCTGTCCGACTACGAGGTCACCGCGCGCTGAGGTGATCGGATCGCCCAACCCCGTTGAAGCTTCGCACGGGCGTTCGATATAGTGATCGAGTCACTGTCGAGCAGCCCCCCAGGGGCGCACCCTAGCTAGGGGCGGCGATGTCACCGCTGTCGTCCGATGAACTGCGCACAATCCGCGAGGAGCTCAGCGCTGGAACCACGCCGACGGTGTGGTTCACCAGCTCTGCCGTCGGAGTCCAAGAAGGGCGCTCCGGCAAGGTGATCGCGCTCGGCGAACCGGCCGAAGGGGACTTCATCCAGGTCCGCCCGGCCGGTTCGAAGGACGTCCTGTCCTTCTCCACCGCAGAAGTCACCCAGGTCAAACCGCCCCGCAAGAAGCCGACGCCGGAACCGGCGGCCAAACCCGCCGCGAAAACCCCGGCCAGCACACCGAGCCGGGCGACCGAGACGAAGCCGGTCGAGAAGCCCGCCGCGAAACCAGCGCCTGCTCCCGCCGCCAAGTCGAGCACCCAGGCCACGGCCAAACCCGCCGACAACTCCGCGGCACGACGCAAACCGCGACAGGTCAAGCAGCCCGTCGGCGGTGCCGTCGTGACGCTCACCGCCGACCAGGACGGTCAGTGGAGCGTCGAAGTCGCCAACGCCAAGCGGAAACTGGTCAAACCCACCCAGGTGCCGGCCAACGCCGTCGCCCAGGCGGCGAAACTGCTGCACGACGACGTCGCCGCAGCAGTCGAGCCGTTGATCGACGCCGCACGTGAACAGCACCGCGCGCGCGTCGAACAACTCCGAGCCGAGCTCGAAGCCGCCGAGGCGGCACTGGAAGAACTCGACGAGTGAGTCGTGGGGGGGGCGGGGGGGGCGGGCACCAACACCCCCACACGACACC
>NZ_JBFAQJ010000041.1:0-61283 GCF_040677225.1 Saccharopolyspora sp. NPDC049357
GGTGCGACGAAGGCCGATCAGGCGCACCAGGTGCGGCTGCTGGCCGCGGAGCTGGGCGAGCACGGCATCCGGGTCAACGGCGTCAACCCCGACGGCGTGGTGCGGGGGTCGGGCATCTTCGCCGGCGGCTGGGGCGCGCAGCGCGCCGCGGTCTACGGCGTCGCGGAGGACGAACTCGGTGCGTTCTACGCGCAGCGCACCCTGCTCAAGCGCGAAGTGCTGCCCGAGCACATCGCCGCAGCGGTGTTCGCCCTCACCGGCGGTGAGCTGACCCGCACCACCGGGCTGCACGTGCCCGTCGACTCCGGCGTCGTCGGCGCGTTCCTGCGCTGAACGAACCGCACCCGGCTGCGGGGCCGGCGAACCCGGCCCCGCAGCGCCGGTCGCATGGTGATCGGCGCCCCGGCGATCAAGCGCGGTCGAGGGCTTCCGACAGCCGCGCGGCGGCGCCGATCACCGCATCGCCGTAGAGGGCGCCGGGGCCCGTGTCGCCGACCCGGAGCACGGGCGCGGAAACGCAGACCGCCGCGACCGTCTCACCCGACTGGCGGCGGACCGGGGCGCTGACCGAGCACAGGCCCGGTGTCCGCCGGGAGATGCTCTCAACCCATCCCGGAGCCGTCGTCGGTTCGGTGAGGACGATGGCGGCCGAGCCGCCCGCCGTCAGCGGGAGCAGCGTTCCGACCGGGACCGAGGCGCGAAGTTCGGCAGCGGAATCCACGCTCGCCAGGCACAGCCGGTGTTCGCATCGCCGAACCCAGATCTGCACGGTTTCCCCGGTCTCCTGCTGCAGGTCCGTCAGCACAGGGCTGGCGATCTGCTCGAGGAACGGGAGCGAGAACCGTGCTCCCAGGCGCAAGCGCCCGTCCTCGTCGCGGCTGAGCAGCCCGTGGGTCACCATCGACGTGACCAGGCGGTGCGCGGTCGGAACGGACAGTCCCAGGTACCGCGCGAGCTCCGATGCCGTCATCCGCTCCAGCTTGACGGCATCGAGCACGGCGACGGCCCGGTCCAGCACGCCCACCCCGGTGGACGGGATGACAGGCCCGGTTTCCGCCTCTGCGAGAGGATCGATCGTCACGTCTACAGGGTAGGGCGGGACCCGGAGGTGGGCGGGTGTGGAGTCGTCACTCATCGGTCCGCGCCGGGTCCGAACCGCTCGGCCCAGAGCTCTGCAGGTGCGCGCCGAAGAAGTCCGCCACGGAGGCGAAGTCGAACAGCACCTCCGCGTCGCCGCGTCCGGCGTTGCGCACGGCCCGTGCTGGTTGTTCGGCGATCAGTCGCCCCGCGTCGTGCAGGCCGGCGGTGTCGACGTCGTTCTCGTCGGCGGGGTTGAGGAAGGCGTGTCCGAAGCCGGTCACGGTGATCAGCTCGCTGTCGTTCCCGGCGGCCAGCAGCCTCTCGTGCAGACGGATGCTGTGCTGCGGGTTGACCAGGAGGTCCGCATCGCCGCAGCAGATCTGGAATGGCGGAGCGGGCCCGGCGACCTGCAGCAGCGGGCTCGCGGCTCGTGCCAGTTCGGGCAGGTCGGCCGGCCGACCGCCGAGCAGCAGCTCTTCCGGCGACGCGCCGCCCAGCGCGGGAATCGTGACGGACGGGCGCGGTGCCCCATCGGTGAGGTCCGTCAGCGGATAGGCGGTGGCGACCGCGCGGATCGGCACCGCCGGACCGTCCGGCTCCCCGGGCAATGCGGGGACGTGGGCCATCAGCCCGGCCAGCGCTGCGAGGTGCCCGCCGGCGGAGGCGCCCCACACGCCGATCGAACCTGAATCGAGGCCGAGCTCGGCGCCGTGGTGGTGCAGGTGGCGCAGCGCCGCCCGGACATCCCGCAGCTGGGCCGGGAAGGGAGCTTCGTGGCTGAGCCGGTACTCCAGCGAGGCGAGCGCGATTCCCCGCGAGGTCAGCGCGGTGATGTCGGCAGGCAGCCGCTTGCGGTCTCCGCGCATGAAGGCGCCGCCGTGCAGCCAGGCGACCACCGGGTGCGGTCCTGGCGCCGCGGGCAGGACCAGGTCGAGCATCAGGTCCCGCCCGCGGTGCCGGGCCACCACGACGTCCTGCGACGCGGTCCTAGCCGAGCGGGGCATCGGGCACCTCGGCGATCTCCCGGTGCTGCCGGGTGAGGTCCCGGTACACGGCGGCGTTGTGGCGCAGGTGTTCCAGCTCCGCGTCGCGCAGCTCCCGGCGCACCTCGGCCGGCACGCCTGCGACCAGGGACCGTGGTGGAACTTCCATGTTTTCGGGAACGAGCGCGTTCGCCGCGACCAAGGACTCGGCGCCGATGACGGCGCCGTTGAGCACGGTGGCGTTCATGCCGATGAGGCACCCGTCCTCGACGGTGCAGCCGTGCAGGACGGCACCGTGACCGACCGACACCCCGTCGCCGATCCGAGCCGGGGAGCCGGGATCGGCGTGCACCGTGGCACTGTCCTGCACGTTGCTGCCGACGCCGACTGAGACCGACTCGGTGTCGGCACGCAGGACCGCGCCGTAGAACACCCCGGTGCCGGCTCCGACGACCACCTCGCCGACGACCGTGCCGGTGTCGGCGACCCATGCGGTCGGGTCGACCTCGGGAGTCCGGCTTCCGATCGCCAGGACGTTCCGACGCATCGTGGTTCTCCTTCTTCTCGCGTTGCGGGGTCAGATGGCCGCGGCGAGCAGTGGTGCGATGAGCGAGGTCACGAACAGCACTACCGCTCCGCCGAGCCGGTTGGTCAGGGCGGCGAAGGGCATCAGGTGCATCCGGTCAGCGGCGCTGAGGACCGAGACGTCCCCGCTGCCGCCGGTGTCGGCCATGACCAGGCCCGGGGTGATCGCGGCCTCGACGAAGTAGAACTTGACCAGCCAGCCCAGCAGCCCCGAGGTCAGCGTCGCGACGATCACGGTGGCCGCGGTGAGCACCAGGAACATCGGGTCGCTGACCGCGGCCAGGACGTCGCCGATGTCGATGTAGGTCACGCTGACGGCGACCAGCAGGGCCGGCACGAACAGCGTCGTGGCCATCTCTCCCCAGCAGGTGCTCGACTCCTCGAGCTGCTTGGGGAGCAGACCGGCGATCTTGACGATCGCGGCGACGATGATCGTCCAAGCGTAGGGGTGCAGGAAGGGCAGCATCCCACCCAGCAGCTGGCCGAACACGAACAGCACGGCCGCGATCAGCAGCCCCTGGCCGAGAGCCACGAAGGTCGCCCCGTCGCGAGCGGGCCTGGTGTCGATCTGGATGTCGCGACGCTGGATCCGCATCAGCTGGCCGTGGCCGTTGAAGCCGACGAACAGTTGGCGCTCGCGCTTGCCCAGACCGTTGTAGATGCCGGCGACGAGGATGCACAGGATGTTGGCCACGACCACGGCCGACATGAGCTGCCCCATGAACGCGTCGGCGTTGCCGGCGGTCGCCCCGGCGTACATCTGCGACATCGGGACCGCGCCAATGCCCAGGCCTCCGGCCATGATCGGCGCGGCGATGAACAGGATTCCCCGCACGAAGCCGAATTTCAGCGCCGCGCCGAGTGCGCCGACCAGGAAGAAGGTCAGAGCGAGGCAGCCCAGCAGCGGGACCGCGAACCGCGGACCGGCCTTGAGCAGCAGCGTGCGCGGCATCCCGAGGATGCTGCCGGCGATGATCGTGATCACCAGGAAGTCCAGGAACCCGCTGTCCTCGACGAAGCCGGCGACCACGTCGGCGGCGATCTGCGGGAAGAACCCGGCGAACAGCAGGATCGCAGGCACGAAGGTGCACAGGATCGTCGGTAGGCCGAAGTCGCGCAGCACCGGTACGCGCTGACCGAGCCACATCAGCAGTCCGCCGCACAGCATCGTGATGGCGAACCCGGACAGCAGGGAGCTGGGCAGGTTGTCGGTGAGGGCGGCGATCAGCACGATCGCGGCGGCGCACAGGAACAGGAGCGGCGGAAGCCCGGCCAGCCGCGGGCCGCGCAGCAGTCGAGGGGTGGACTCGTCGGCGGCAGCGCTGTCCGAGTGCGAGGGGCTCTCGGACGCGTCGCCCGGCCGGGTGGTCGAAGCGCTGTCGGGAATCGAGGACATCGTTGTCTCCCGGAAGGAACACCGGCCGTGGCGGCCGATGTGAGCAGCAGAGGTTACCCGCGACATCGCGGGATCGTGCGACGTGCGACGGCCCGGGACGGGCCGACCAAGGACGTGCCGGGTCAGCCGATCGGGCTTCCCCGGCGCAACGCCTCCTCGACGACGGCGGCGGCCTCCGCGAGGCGGGCGTCGTCGATGCCGGTGTCGATCCCCTGGGAGTGGAGGTGGTCGACCAGGGTTTCGGTGGCGATGTTGCCGTGGGCGCCGGGAGCGAACGGGCAACCTCCGTAGCCTCCGGTGGCGGCGTCGAAGCGGGTGACGCCCAGATCGAGGGCGATGTCGACGGTGCGGAGCGCCTGCCCGAGGGCGTCGTGCAGGTGCAGCCCGATCTCCGCGTCCGGGACGACCTCGCGAACGGTTCCCACCGCGCGGCCGACGTGCTGCGGGTCGGCGGTGCCGATGGTGTCGGCGAATCCGAGGCGGGTCACGCCGATCCGCGCGTAGGCCTCGGCGATCGCGGCCAGCCGGGACGGCTCGATCTCGCCGTCGAACGGGCAGACGAACGCCGTGGCGACACCACCGGTGAACCGGACGTGGGGGTGGTCGTCGACCACGCCCCGCAGATCGTCGAGCGCGTCCTGCACACCTCGGCCGGCGTTGGCCCGGCTGTGGCCCTCACCGGCGGAAACGACCAGGCACACGTCGGTCACTCCGGCGGCGGCCGCGCGCTGCACGCCCTTGCGGTTGAGGGCGAGCGCGCTCCACCGGACACCTGCGGGCAGCGGAAGGGACGCGACGAGCTCCTCGGCACCGGCCATCTGCGGCACCCGGGCCGGGTTGACGAACGAGGCGGCCTCGATGCTGGTGAGTCCGGCCGCGACCAGCGCCTCGGCGATCTTCAGCCGATCGGCCACCGACACGACGACCGGTTCGTCCTGCAGACCGTCGCGCATGACGACGTCGGTGATGTGGACCTGGACGGCCATCAGATGACCCCCCGCTCGCGCAGGGCAGCGAGTCGTTCGACCCGCAAGCCGAGCACCCCGCTGAGCACCTCGTCGGTGTGCTCGCCGAGTTCCGGCCCGGCCCAGCGGAGCTCGCCCGGCGCACCGGGAACCCGCGGCACCACGCCGGGAAAGCGGATCTCCTCCGGCTCGTCGTCCACGACCACCTTCAACGGCCGCAGCATGCCGCGGGCCAGGACGTGCGGATCCTCGGCGATCGCGGTCGCGTCGTGCACCGGGCCGACCGGTACCCCGGCCGCACCGAGGACCTCGACGACCTCGGGTGCGCTGTGCCGACCGGTCCACTCGCTGATCGAACCGTCCAACTCGACCTCGCGCGCGTACCGGGCGTCGCCGTCGGCCAGCGTCGGGTCCTCGGCCAGATCCGTTCTCCCGATCGCGGTCATCAGCCGGGTGAACGCGCCGCTGGAGTTGCCGGCGATCACCACGGACTGCCCATCGGCGGTCGGGTATACGCCGCTGGGCACGACCCCGGGAAGGTTCCCGGCGGTGCGCTGGCGCACGGTGCCGTAGGCGTCCAGATCGGGAACCAAGGACTCCATGGCCATGAAAACAGATTCGTAGAGGGCGACGTCGGCGACGCGAGGCCCGTCGTGCGGGCGCCCGTTGGCCCGTGCCAGCAGCAGCATCAGGGCACCCACAGCGCCGTAGAGCCCGGCGAGCGCGTCACCGATCGGAGCGGCGGGGCGCACCGGCGCCCGGTCAGCGTGTCCGGTGACGTGCCGCAGCCCCGCGAAGGCTTCGGCCACTCCGCCGAAACCGGCGCGGTCCCGGTACGGGCCCGTCTGCCCGTAGCCGGAGATCCGCACCAGGACCACGTCGGGGTTCGCCTCGCTCAGCTCCACCGGTCCGAGGCCCCATCGTTCGAGCGTGCCGGGGCGGAAGTTCTCGATCACCACGTCCGTCTTCCGGACGAGGTCGAGGACCAGCTGGCGCCCCTCGTCCGTGCGCAGGTCGAGGGTCAACGACTTCTTGTTCCGCGCCACGGTCCGGAACATCATCGAGGTCTTGCCCCGGCTCCGCCGCCATCCACGGAGCTCGTCACCGACGCCAGGGCGCTCGATCTTCACGACCTCGGCGCCGAAGTCAGCGAAGATCCTGCTCGCGAACGGTGCGGCGATGAAGTTGCCGAGCTCGAGCACGCGGAATCCGGAAAGCGGTGGATCAACCTGCACCGCGATCTCCGTGGGGGTCATCAGCCCTCCCAAGATGTTCTCGTTATTTGAGTAACACGTACTCAGTGTGCGAGAACCATAGCGGCGCGGTCGCAATCGGAGCAATAGCCGGGTTCGGAGTCGACACCGCGGGCGCGCAGGGCCTCAGCGGCCTCTGGCTTCGCCGGAGTCGGCGGGACGGCGGCGCCACGAGACGATCCGGTGTGTTCTGCGTCGCTGTGCCGCTGGTGAGGTCCGGGTTTCAGGCCGAATGTTGATCAGACCGCGCGTGATCGCCGAAATGTCGGGACTTTCGGCACATGTCGGCGTTGCGTCCAGGCGCTTCACTACTGACAGCACCCCGGCCAATCGCGGTTGGGGCATCACCGACGACTCAGGGGTCAGGGGGCGCAGCATGACCACACCGCAGCACGGCGCAGGAACCAGGATCGCGATCGACTGGACCACCCTCAGCATCGGACTCGTCATGCTGCTGGTCCTCGCCACGGTGATGCTGTCCGTGTTCGTCGTCGGCGCCTAGCTCTGAGCAGCGGACATCATCGAGCCCGACCGGCTCCGAAAGATCAACCCCGTGGGGAAATCCTGATTCCGCGTGAACCGCGTGCGCGGACTTCGTCGAGGTGTCCCAGCTGCTGGCCTGGGACGCACCTGAGCGGCCAGCAGCTGGGACGTGACGGAGCCGCCCGGGGCGTTCGCGGGCTGGATCTAGCGTGCCAGCCAACCGCCGTCGACGGTCAGGACGCTGCCGGTGACATAACCGGAGGCGGATGAGGCCAGGTAGACGACGGCTCCGGCGAGGTCGTCGGCGTTGCCCCACCGGTCGGCCGGCATCCTGTCCCGCATCGCCTCGTACTTGGTCGCGTCTTGTTGGTGCGCCGCGGTGAAGTCGGTGAGCATGTAGCCCGGGGCGATGGCGTTGACGCGCACGCCGTGCGCGGTCCACTCGTTGGCCAGTGCCCGGGTGAGGCCCAGCAGCCCGTGCTTGGAGGCCGCGTACGCGGGGACCTCGACTCCGCCTTGGAAGCTGTTGATCGAGGCTATGTTGATCACGCTTCCCGGTGTGCTCGTCTCGGTGAGCGCTTGTGCGAAGGCCTGGGCCAGCACGAACGGTGTGGTCAGGTTCAGGTCGATCACCGCGTGCCAGTCCTCGGCCCTGGTGCGCATCGCCGGACCGCGACGGATCGTGCCCGCGTTGTTGACGAGCACGCTGGTGTCCGGCGCCGCGCTGAGCGCCTGGCCGATCAGCTCCTGGGCGGCCGCAGGACTCAGCGATCGCAGGTCGGCCTGGTGCGGGTGGCACAGCGCTCCGCGCGACTCGACTTCCCTCGCCAGTTCGGCGAGCGGTGCGGCGTCGAGGGCGACGATGTCGGCGCCGGCTTCCGCGAGGGCGAGCGCCATCGCTCTGCCGAGCCCTCTGGCCGCACCCGTGACGATGGCGGTGCGCCCGTGCAGGCGGAAGAGGTCCAGTGAGCTGGGCGGCCGGTCTTCGGATGGTTGCATCGGTCAGTGGCTCCCGAGCTCGTCGAGCGTCCGGTCGTGGCGCAGGGAGGATCCGGCCGTCTCCTTGGCGGCGGCGACGGCGACCAGCGTGATCACCGCGGCGATCGCGAGGTAGATGCTGACCGCGGTGGTGTTGCGCTCGTCGACGGTTCCGAGCAGGGCGACGGAGATCATCGGCGCGAGGCCGCCGGCGAACACCGATGCCAGCTGGTAGCCCAGCGACGCGCCGCTGTAGCGGACGGTCGTGCCGAACAACTCGGAGAACAGCGCGGCCTGGGGTGCGTACATGAAGGTCGTGAAGCTCAGGCCGATCACGATGGCCAGCGTGATCATCAGCGGGTCGCCGGTGTCGACCATCGGGAAGAACACGAAGCCCCAGATCCCGGTGCCGATCGCGCCGATGAGGTAGAGCGGGCGGCGTCCGACCCGATCCGACAGCGCGCCGATGACGGGAGTCAGGACGAGCTGGGCCGCGGAGCCTGCCAGGACGCCGACGATGGCCACGGACTTGGGCATGTGCATGTAGGTCACCAGGTAGGTGAGCACCACGATCGAGAAGATGTAGTAGGCGATGTTCTCGGTCATGCGCAGCCCCATCGCGATGAGCACCTCGCGGGGGTAGTTGCGGATGACCTGCAGCAGCGGAGCGCGCTTGTCGGGCTCGGCTTCGCGAACGGCCTTGGCCTCGGCGAAGATCGGGGATTCCTCGATGCTGAGCCGGACCCACATGCCGATGAGCACCAGCAATGCGCTGAGCAGGAACGGGATTCGCCATCCCCACGCCTGGAAGTCCTGGTCGGACTGGACCGCGGCGAGCACCCACAGCACCGCCGCCGACAGCAGGTTGCCCGCCGGAACGCCGGCCTGGGGCCATGAGGACCAGAACCCGCGTCGGGTGTCGTCGCCGTGCTCGGCAGCCATGAGAACGGCGCCGCCCCACTCGCCGCCGACCGCGAATCCTTGCAGCATGCGGCAGGTCAGCAGCAGCAGGGGAGCGGCGATGCCGACGGTGGCGTAGGTCGGCAGGAGGCCGATCGCGAAGGTCGCGGCGCCCATGAGCAGGAGGCTGACGACCAGCATGGTCTTGCGGCCGAGCTTGTCACCGAAGTGCCCGAAGATGATGCCGCCCAGCGGGCGGGCGACGAATCCGATCGCGTAGGTGCCGAAGGCGAGCATGGTCGCCGCAGCTGGTTCGGATTCGGGGAAGAACAGCGGTCCGAACACCAGCGCGGCGGCGGATCCGTAGAGGAAGAAGTCGTACCACTCGATCGCGGTGCCGATCAGGCTCGCGAACACGACCTTGCCGATCGACGTGCGCGATGAGGTGCGCGTGGTGGTGCCGTTTCTGGCCATGGTGTCTCCTCCTTGAAACGCCGGCCCATGCGTGCAATGAATTGAGTTGGGACGGAACTGATCGGGGAATGGCGGGGTGTCACATCGCGTGCCTGGTTCAGGGAACGAGCACGGCCTTGAAAACCTCAGCCGCCGCAGCTGTTTCCAGCGCCCGGACGCCCTCGGAAAGGGGGAAGGTCGTGACCAGGGAGGACCACGGATCCGGGTCGGCCGCCAGGGTCCTCATGGCGTCGCGGTAATCCACCGCCAGCGAGCCGTAGCTGCCCTGCAGTCGAATTTCGTTGCGGGTCAGCACGTTCACGTCCGGATCTGTGGTACCGCCGAACAGCGCCGGAACCACCACGGTTCCACCGGATCTGATCTGGTGCACCGCCGCGTTGAGCGCTTGGGACGATCCCGACGCCTCGACCCAACCGCCGGGACGCGTCCCGGAACTCTCGCCGGCGACCCTGGTCTCCAGTCCCAACGAGGCGGCGACCGCGAGCCGTTGCCGACGGTCTCGCTCGGCGCCCACCAGCACCACGCGGTGGCCGCGTTGTCGCAGCAGCAGGGCGATCATCAGACCGATCGGACCTGGACCGCTGACCACCGCGTCGTGGGCGGCGTCGGCGCGCTCGAGGTGCTTGACCGCCCGGAGCGCCACCGAGAGCGGCTCGGTGAGCACCAGCGTGCTCGCGGGCAGGTCGACCTCGACCGGAACGAGCCGCCGTTGGTCGATGGTGAAGTACTCCGCCGCCGCCCCGTCGAAGGACAACCCGAGCACCGTCCGGTCCGGGCAGATCTGCCGGAGACCTTCGTGGCAGGTCGGGCAGTCTCCGCAGCCGTCGATGGACACGGGCACGGCTCGGCGCCCGACCCATCCTCGATCGGCCCCCGGGCCGACGGCGACCACTTCGCCGATCGCCTCGTGCCCCAGCGTCACCGGTGTCCGCACCCAGTCGTAGCCCGCTTCCTGGCGCCACGCGTGGACGTCGCTGCCGCACAGCCCGCACGCCTCCGTGCGCACCAGCACGTGCCCGGCGGGCGGGCGGGGGATCTCCCGCCCGCCGACACCGGCGTCCTCGGGAAGGCCGCTGCGCTTGACCAGCGCGTTCATGGTCCCGTCCGAGAGAGGCGCTGCTGCGGGCTCAGCGGATGAACTGGTCGACATAGTCCGCGCCGAGACCCACGGCCGCGTAGTGCTCGCGCGCGGCTTCGAGCTTGGTGAACACGTCCTCGACACCGACCGGGTTGCCGTCCGGGTCGACGTAGATGTAGGCGCCGGTGACGTGGAACATGGTCACCATCTCCTGCACGCCGTCGGGCACCTCGAGGGTGTGGATGTCGCCCGGCGGCTCGAAGGCGTAGCTGCCTTCCTCGGCCCACCAGTCGTGCTCCAGGTAGTGCCAACGGCCCTTGAGCGTGGTCGCGTGCACCGGTCCCGCGTGCCGGTGGCGGGACAGGATGCCCGTCTTGCGGACCCGGAGGATGTTGACGAAGTAGCCCTGGCTCACCGACAGCAGCAGCGGCCGGAAGGTCACGTCCGGAGCCTGGGGGACCCACAACCGCTCATCGCAGTCCAGGCCCAGGACCTGCGGAACCACCAGGTCCTCGAGCATGCCGTAGGGCTTCTCGCCGCGGTACGGCACTGCGGCGTCCTGCTGCGGTCGTTCTGACGTCGTGCTCATGCACCCCTCCTCGAAAACGTCCGGCGGGAACCGGCGTTGGTGTTGCGGAGAAGTGATACGTCCGCCGCCGGCGATGCGGCGGAAAAGCTCCCGAACGTCCCACGAGGCGGTTCAAAGATGTCCGCATCGTGATAAGAGGAGGGTTTGGTTCCGATTCAGGACGGCTCCTGCGACCGAGCCCTGCCCGCTCGCGGGGTGCTGAGGTCGCCGATCTGCTGCGCCGCTCGCCGCACCACCTCGGCGAGGACCGGCTGACGGTCCCTGTTGAGGATCTCTTCGGGCGAACCCGCGATCGACACGGCCGCCAAGCAGCGGCCGTCGGCGGCCCAGATCGGCGCGCCGATCGCGGCGATGCCGATGGTGTTGTCCTCGGAGCTGACCGCGAACCCGTTGGCCCGCACCTTCCGCACCAGCGCCTCGATGTCGGCCAGACGCCGGGGAGTCCGCTGGGTGAAGGCCTCGGCCTCGCCCCCGCGCTCCTTCACGTGCTCGCGCCAACGCTGGTAGAGCGCCTCGCCGCCGAAGGCGAGCAGCACCCGTGCCCCGGCTCCGGCGTGCAACGGCAGCGAGCCGCCGAACTGGAGGCCGAAGCTGAGCAGTTCGCGTCCGTCGATGCGCTCCACGCACACGGCACGCAGCCCGCGCAGGACGTGGAGGTAGACCGTCAACCCGGTCTCGGTCCGCAACGCCCGGAGGACGGGCGCCGCGAGCCGGTGCTCGATGCCGTGCTCGACCGCCGCCCGGCCGAGCTGCATGAGCGTGAGCCCCAGCGCGTAACGACCGCGCTTGGTGGTCTCCTCGACCCAACCCATCTCCTGCAGAGTGGCGAGCACGCGGTAGATCGTGGTCCGCGG
The DNA here is from genome assembly GCF_040677225.1 of Saccharopolyspora sp. NPDC049357. Lineage (NCBI taxonomy): Bacteria > Bacillati > Actinomycetota > Actinomycetes > Pseudonocardiales > Pseudonocardiaceae > Saccharopolyspora > Saccharopolyspora sp. NPDC049357. The sequence continues at coordinate 11,619 of NZ_JBFAQJ010000041.1, forward strand.
TTCACCGGTCGCCTCAGCGAGCTCGACAACGGTCTGCGGGCCCCGGTACGCCAGCGCTTCCATGAGCGCACCGGCCTTCTCGATGACCCTGACACCGCCGGTGGGCGACCCCATGCTCGTGTCCCTCCTGGCTGAGATGGACCAGCAACTTACCACGATGCGGACATCGAACCTGAGGGTCTCGTGGCGCGCGTGAACACCGTTTCCGCAGCGCTGCAGCGGTGGCCACCAACGACCGGGCCGCGGGCGAAGTCCGGCAGAGCCGCGACCGTCTCCTCAGGTCCGATGGGCGCCAGGCGCGCGAGGTTAACGTTGCTTAAGGCGAGAGGCCGTACTTAGCGTGCGTCACACGTCGCCGCTCGAAGTGCCGGGCGGCCGACTCCGATCCGGTTGACGTTCGCCCGATGCCGAAGCTCGCCGGGACTCGAAGCGGGCACCGCGGCACGACCTACACGCCCACGCAACGAGGAAAGGGACAACGATGTCCTCCACTTCCGAGAGTTCGTCCGCGGTGCACGCTGCGGAGGACCCGCGCCTGACGCGGTTGATCACCCGCAAGCTGATGCCGCTGCTGATGATCGCCTACGTCATCTCCTTCATCGACCGCACGAACATCGGACTCGCGAAGTCCCACCTGGAGGCCGATCTCGGTATCTCGGCGGCGGCGTTCGGGCTGGGCGCGGGCCTGTTCTTCCTCGCGTACTCGTTGTGCGAGGTGCCCAGCAACTTCATGATGCACCGCTTCGGGGCGCGGTTCTGGATCACGCGGATCATGGTCACCTGGGGACTGCTCTCGGCAGGCATGGCATTCGTGCAGGGGGAGACCTCGTTCTACGTGATGCGGGTGCTCCTGGGCATCGCCGAGGCCGGTTTCTTCCCGGGAGTCATGCTCTACCTGACCTACTGGTTCACCCGCCGCCAGCGCGCCGCGGCGATGGGCATGTTCCTCGCCGCGGTTCCGGTCGCCAACATCATCGGCGCACCGCTGGGCGGAGCGATCCTCGGGCTCGATGGTGCCGCCGGTCTGCACGGCTGGCAGTGGATGTTCATCGTGGAGGGGCTGCCTGCGGTCTTCCTCGCGGTGGTCGTCTGGAAGCTGCTGCCCAACGGTCCGCGTGATGCGAAGTGGCTCAGCGAGGAGCAGGCCGGTCGGCTCGAGGCGCACCTCAAGGCCGAGCAGGAGGCCGGTGCCGCGGAATCCGGCACCCACTCCTTCGCCGGTGTGCTCCGGGACAAGTTCATCGTGATGGCCATCGCGATCTACTTCTGCCACCAGATCGCGGTCTACAGCCTCACCTACTTCCTGCCCACGATCATCGATTCGTGGGGCGAGATGAGCAGCTTCACCATCGGCCTGATCACCGCCCTGCCGTGGTTGGCCTCGGCGGCCGGTGCTCTCCTGGTGCCGCGCTACGCGACCAACGCCGCGCGCTCCCGCAGCATCCTGGTAGGTGGCCTCGCGGCGATGACGGTCGGATTGCTGATCGCTGCGGTCGCACCGGCCATCGTCGCGCTGCTGGGCTTCTGCCTGACCGCCGCGTGCTTCTTCGTCGTGCAGCCGATCATGTTCGCGGTGCCCTCCACCCGCTTGTCCGGTGCGACGCTGGCCGGTGGGATCGCGCTGATGAACACCCTCGGCATCCTCGGCGGGTTCGTCGGTCCCTACGTGATGGGACTGCTGGAGGAAGCGACCGGCAGCGCGGTGTCAGGGCTGTGGTTCGTCGCCGCACTCGTGGCGATCGGTGCCGTCCTCGGACTCGGATTCCCCAAGCGCGACCCGCTCGTTGAGGGGCGTGCCACGAAGCCGGATCAGCAGACCGCGGACCGGGAGTGATCCGGTTTGCGGGGCGTTGCCGGGGATCTTGTCCGACACTGAAATCAATCTGAGAGGTACCCATGCCTGCGGCCAGGAAAGTCATCATCACCAGCGCCGTCACCGGTGCGATCCACACGCCGTCGATGTCGAAGCACCTGCCGGTGTCGGCGCAGGAGATCGCCGAAGCCGCGATCGGCGCTGCCGAGGCCGGTGCCGCGGTCGTGCACATGCACGCCAGGGATCCCGAGGACGGCCGCCCGTCGCAGAACCCCGAGCACTTCGCGCCGATCCTGGACTCGCTCAAGCGCAACACCGACGCGGTCATCAACCTCACCACCGGCGGTTCCCCGCACATGACGGTCGCCGAGCGGATGCGGCCCGCGGTGGAGTTCAAACCCGAACTGGCGTCGCTGAACATGGGCTCGATGAACTTCGGGCTGTACCCGATGCTCGACCGGTTCAAGGAGTTCGAGCACGACTGGGAGCGGGAGAACCTGGAGAACAGCCGCGATCTGGTCTTCAAGAACACCTTCGCCGACATCGAGACCATCCTCGAGCTCGGCCGCGCGAACGGCACGCGCTTCGAGTTCGAGTGCTACGACATCTCGCACCTGAACAACCTCGCGCACTTCCAGGGCCGCGGACTCACCGACGGCCCGCTGTTCGTCCAGTCCGTCTTCGGTCTGCTGGGCGGTATCGGGGCGCACCCCGAGGACCTCATGCACATGCGCCGCACGGCCGACCGGCTGCTCGGTGCGGACTACCAGTGGTCCGTGCTGGGTGCCGGGCGCAACCAGATGCCGCTGGCCAGCATCGGCGCCGCGATGGGCTCGCACGTGCGCGTCGGCCTGGAGGACTCGCTGTGGATCGGGCCCGGGCAGCTGGCGGAGAGCAACGCCCAGCAGGTCACGCGCATCCGCACGGTCTTGGAGGCGCTCAACCTCGAGGTCGCCACGCCCGACGAGGCTCGCGAGATGCTGCAGCTCAAGGGCCGCTCGGCCGTGGGCTTCTGATGGGCGGGCAGATGGCGAACCACGACGTGCGCGTCGCGGTGGTCGGCGCCGGGTACATGGGCGGCGGTATCGCCCAGTCCTTTTCGGCTCGCGGCATCGACTGCGTCGTCGTCGACGAGTCGGCGCAGCGGTCGCGGGAGCGGGTGCGGGAGCTGCACGAGGAGGCGGACGAGTTCGCCGCTGACGGGCTGCTCCCCGCAGCGATGGCCGACGCCGTTCGGGCCCACCTGCGCGCTGCCGAGTCGCTCGACTCGGCGCTGGTCGACGTCAACTACGTCGCCGAGGTGGTCCCCGAGCGGATCGAGGTGAAAAGGACGGTCCTGGAACGGATCTCGACCGCAGTCGGACCGGAGGTCGTGATCGGGACGAACACCTCGGCGATCCCGATCGGGGAGCTGGCCACGAGTGTGACCGCGCCCGAGCGGTTCCTCGGGGTGCACTGGATGAACCCGGCTCCCTTCGTGCCCAGCGTCGAGGTCATCTCGGGAGTCCGGACGAGTCCGTCGGTGGTCGAGGACGTCGTTGGCTTCCTGCGCGCCATCGGGAAGGTGCCGACCGTGGTCGGCGACTCCCCGGGGTTCGTCGCGAACCGGCTCCAGTACGCGCTGTTCCGGGAGGCCGCGCGCCTGGTGGAGGACGGCGTGGCCGACCCGGCTCAGGTCGACGAGGTCGTCCGCAACTCCTTCGGCTTCCGGCTGCCGTTCTTCGGCCCGTTCGCCATCGCCGACATCGCCGGCCTCGACGTGTACCGCGACGGGTTCACGACGCTGGAAGCCGCCTACGGCGACCGCATCGGCACCCCGCGCATGCTCGTCGACCAGGTCGAACGGGGACGGCACGGGCTCAAGACCGGGCAGGGCTTCTACGAGTTCGACGACGGCGTCGGCACCGACGTGGCCCGCTACCGCGATCGCGCCTACGCCGGGCTCGACCGGCTGCGCCAGGAACTCGGGGAGATCGATCTCGTCGAGCGGCGCGACCAGCTGCGGTGAGGGCTCGGCCTGCGCTGTCCCCCGAGGCGAACGGAGAGGAGGCTACCGGCATGAAGTCGAGCAACCACGGGCGCAAGACGGGCGTCCGAGCCCTCCGGGTCTCCGCCGCGGACGTCGCCAGGGAAGCCGGGGTCACCCCGGCCACGGTCTCCTACGTCTTCAACGGCCGTGGCGGTGTGTCCGCCGAGATGCGCCAACGCGTGCTGCGGATCGCGCGCGAGATGGGCTACCCGCTCGAACGCCACCACGCCAAGCTCGACGCCGACCGCACCCGCGTGCTCGGTCTGGTCCTGGCCCACATCGACAACCCCTTCTACGCCGACGTCGCGGCAGGCACCATCGACGCGGCACGCGGCCAGGACTACGAGGTCTTCCTCGCCCACACCCAGGAGAGCCCGGAGACGCTGGCGAGCGTCGTCGAGGCGATGATCACCCGGCGCGTCGACGGCATCGTGCTCACGGTGCTGCACCCCGACGACGGCGGGATCGTCCGGCGGCTGCGCCGGGCCAGGATGCCCTTCGTGCAGTTGATCCGCCGGATCCCCGACCTGCCCGCGGACTTCATCGGCATCGACGACGTCTCAGCGGCCGAGGAGATCCTGCGCCACGTCGTCGAGCACGGGTACACCGACCTCGCGGTGGTGACCGGACCGCACAACTCGTCGTCGTCGGGCAGCAGGGCGGAGGCGTTCGTCGCCACGGCGCAGCGGCTCGGCGCCCCGGTGCCGTCGCACCGCCGGTTCACCACGAGCCTCACCGCCGAAGGCGGCAACCACGCGGCCCAGCACCTGATCGAAACCGGCGATGTTCCCCGCGCGATCGTCTGCGGATCGGACGCGATCGCCTCCGGCGTGATCGGAAGCCTGCGCGGGAACGGGATCAGGATCCCCGAGGACGTCGCCGTCACCGGCATCGACGGGGTCTTCCCGCCCGCCTCGATGCTGGCCGAGCTGACCACCATCTGCGTTCCCCGCCGGCACATGGCGGAGTTGGCCGTCGACCAGCTCATCCGCCGGATCGATGGCGCGGGAGGGCCCACCCGCGAATCCATCCGGCCCTACGAACTCCACATCGGCACCACCTGCGGTTGTCCACCGCATGCGATCCCCCCGGTGCCCGGCGCGCTCGCCCGCGCCACCTGAACCTCGAAGGAGCGAACATGCCAGAACGCATCATCGTCGTCGGAGGCGGCGCGATCGGCGGGGTCGCGGCCGCGCAGATGACCAGCGCGGGCCACGACGTCACGGTGCTCGACGCCGACCACCGGCACGTCACCTCGCTTCGCGACCCGGGACTGCTGTTCGAGCAGGTCGACGGCCAGGTCTCGCGCCGCCGCCTGCAGGCTGTCTCGGACCCGGCGGAACTGGCAGGGCACTTCGATTTCGCGCTTCTCACCGTGAAATCCCTCGCGCTGCGGCCTGCCGTCACACCGCTGGTCGAGGCCGGACTGGTGGACACCTACGTCGCGCTGGGCAACGGCCTGGTCCACGACCTCGTGCAGTCCCTGGTCGGGCGGGACCGGTTGATCGTCGGTCTGATCGAGTGGGGAGCGACCAACCTCGGTCCCGGGCACCTGCAGCAGACCACCGACGCCCCCACGGTCGTCGGCGAGCTCGACGGCAGCAGCACCGAACGGCTCTCCAGGCTGCGACAGATCCTCGCGGCCATCGCCGAAGCGAAGAGCACCGCCACCATCGCCAGCCAGGTGTGGACGAAACTCCTGCTCAACAGCACCTTCTCGGGCCTCGGCGCAGCGGGCGGCTGCCTGTACCGGGACGTGGTGGCCGACCCGGTCGGGCGCGAGGTGGGCCTGCAGCTCTGGCGCGAGGGCTACGACACGGCCCGCGCCCTGGGCATGACGCTGGGGGAGGTGTTCGCGACCCCCGCCGATCAGCTGGTCACCCGCGACGCCACCGACCGCGCGGCCGCCGAGGACGCCCTCGATCGGCTCATGGTCCGGGCAGGACCCACCAAGGCGTCGATGCTCCAGGACCTGCAGCGGTCCCGTCCGACCGAGGTCGACGTCATCAACGGCGGCGTCGTCGAAGCGGCCCGGAGCATCGGGCGTGAAGCACCGCTCAACGCGGAACTGACCCGGATCATCCACGAGATCGAGTCAGGCGCGTTTCAAGCGGGTCCCGAGGCATTCCGCCGCCTGGCCAGGGTCAGCGGCGACGTCGGAGCCCGGTGAACAGCCGACAACGCCCCTGATCCAGCTCGCCCCACACCCACGATCCACCGCGCTGACGCTCGGGCCGTCCCACGAAGTGGTCGCACCCGCCACGAGTCTTGCTGTAACCGTGGTTGCAATGCAACCCTGGTTGCATGACGTTGGACAGTGCCGGGGGCTCGCCGGGGGAGTGGGTGCTGCTGTCGTACCGCATGCCGCGGGAACCCTCAACGCGGCGGATCGCGGTGTGGCGCAAGCTCAAGCGCTTGGGTGTGGCTCAGCTCGCTGATGGTGTGGTCGGGTTGCCCGCAGATGCTCGCACGCGGGAGCACCTGGAGTGGCTCGCTGACGAGGTCATCGACGCCGGTGGGACGGCGGGCATCTGGACGGCTCGGCCCGCGACTTCGGCGCAGGAGCGGGAGCTGGCCGGCAGCATGGCCGCGGCACGTTCGGAGGAGTACCGGGCGATCATCGCCGAGGCCGGCCAGGCGGCTGGTCTCGACGAGGGCGGGCGGACGTCGGCCGCGCGGCGGCTGCGAGCCGAGCTGCGCCGGGTGACCCGACGCGACTACTTCCCGCCCGAAGAGCGCGACCACGCCCGGCAGGCCGTCGACGCCTTGGTGCGGCCAGTGGCCGAAGTGGATCGGGAGGCGCGATGAAGTGGGCCACGCGAGCGAACATTCACATCGATCGAGCCGCCTGCGCCTGGTTGATCCGGCGCGCGGTCGACGCCGATGCGCAGTTCGTGTTCGTCGCCGACCCGGCCGACGTGCCCGAGGACGCGACGCCGTTCGACATGCGCGGGGTCGAACTGTCGCACCACCACGGCGATTGCAGCTTCGAGACCATCCTGCGCCGCTACGAGATCACCGATCCGGTGCTGTGGCGCATCGCCGAGATCATCCACGAAGCCGATATCGACGACGAGCGCTACGACGCTCCCGAAGCACCTGGTTTCGACGTGGCGCTGCGGGCTTTGTCGATGGTCTGCGACGACGAAGAGGTGCTGGTCCACACGCGGCCGATCTTCGACGGGCTCTACGAGTACTACCGCCGCGCGACCCTTCTCGGTCGCGAACCTGCCTGACAAACCTGGCTTTTCACGCCCCCACTGGAGGAATGGTCGTCGATGACGCACGACTCGGCCCACGGCCGCAACGAGCACGCCAACCCTGATGCGACCGAGGGAGCGCCGCGGCCCGACACCGACCTGGTGCCGTTCCGGCAGGCGGTGCGCACGTGGTTCGGGATCTCGTTGCAGACCTTCGGTGGGCCTGCTGGGCAGATCGCGGTGATGCAGCGGACCTTGGTGGAGCAGAAGCGCTGGATCGGTCAGCGGCGGTTCCTGCACGCGCTGAACTACTGCATGTTGCTGCCCGGTCCAGAAGCTCAGCAGCTGGCCATCTACATCGGATGGTTGCTCAACGGTCTGCGCGGTGGCCTGGTCGCCGGGGTCCTGTTCGTGCTTCCCGGTGTGGTCGCGTTGCTCGGGTTGTCGGCGATCTACGTGGCCTTCGGTGACACGACCGCGGTCACCGCGATCTTCGCCGGCCTGGCACCGGCGGTGGTGGCCATCGTCGCCCAGGCCGTGGTCCGAGTGGGTCGGCGGGCGCTGGGCCATCCCGCGCTCATCGCGCTGGCCGTCGGGGCGTTCGTGGCCATCGCCGTGTTCGGCATCGCCTTCCCGATCGTCATCGCCGCCGCCGGTCTGACCGGCTGGCTGCTGGCCCGGTTCGCCCCGCACATCATGAACCGCGCCGAGAGCGACGGTGCCGCTGACGGCACGGCACCGTTGATCTCCGATGGCGCTTTGCACCACGAGACGCCCTCGCTGCGCCGCGGGCTGCAGATCCTGGCGGTCGGGCTGATCGCCTGGGGGCTGCCGGTCGCAGCGGTCGCCCTGTTCACCGGTGCGGGCAGCGTGTTCACCACGCAGGGGGTGTTCTTCTCCGGAACGGCACTGGTCACCTTCGGTGGCGCCTACGCCGTTCTGGCCTTCGTCGCGCAGCGCGCCGTGGAGGTCTACGGGTGGCTGTCGGCCTCGGACATGGTGCGCGGCCTGGCGTTGGCCGAGACGACTCCGGGGCCGCTGATCATGGTGGTGCAGTTCGTCGCCTTCCTCGGCGCGTACAACAATCCAGGGACGCTCGACCCGTGGGTCGCCGCCGTGCTGGGTGCGCTGCTGACGACGTGGGTGACGTTCGTGCCGTGCTTCCTGTTCATCCTGCTGGGCGCCCCGCACGTCGAACGCCTCCGCCACAACCACGCGCTGTCGGCCGCGCTGACCGGGATCACCGCCGCTGTGGTCGGTGTGATCGCCAACCTCGCCCTGTACTTCGCGGGCCACACCCTGTTCGCCAGCACGCATCTCCAGCAGCTCGGGCCCCTGTCGCTGAACCTGCCCGATCTGGCCGGCATCCGGCCTGTCGCAGCCGCCATCACCGCGATCGCCCTCGTGCTCGTGTTCGCCCTGCGCTGGCCGATGCTGAGGGTGCTGGCGATCTGCGCTGGACTCGGCGCCGCAGCCGCCCTCGTCGGGCTCCCGGTCTCCTGATCGGTTCGAGGCTCACCCGCGTTGGGTCCGCCTGGATCGGGGTGCGTTGTGGAGCACGCACTCGGTGCAGCAGCCGGCGTTGGCGCGCCACAGCTGGCAGCAGGTTCGGCGCCGGGAGCGCAGACCGCGTGGTGTGTTGCTGAGGTCGAGCAGGTCGTCGCGTCCGGTGGCGTTGCGCAGTTCGACGGCGGTGTCGAAGACGTTCCCGCCGGCTCCGTCGATGGCCATGCGCCGGAGCACTTCACCGATCAAGCCGACGGCGTTGCCCCAGTACTGGTCGCTGTCGGGTGGTGGGCCGCCCAGGGAGGCCAGTCCTTCGGTGAGGGGTGAGAGGAAACCGGAAACGGTGGCCCACCAGGCGTGTTCGGTGTTCTGGGGATCGAGGACGAGGCCCCGCAGCATCCCCCGGTCGTCGACCGCGGCTCGTGCGGTGGCCAGCGAGGGGATGGGCAAACCCAGGTGGCGTTCAGGAACCGTCGCGCACAACGCGAGCCAGGACGCGCGGAAGGCGACGAGAACGGTTGCGGCCCGGTGGTGTTGAAAACCGCCCAGCCGTTGCCATTCCCGCACGTTGCAGGAGAGCAGGCCTGAAAGCGGACGGCAGAACTCCGCCCACGGCACGAGCTTTCCGGGATGCTCGGGTGCGCGAGCGAGGGATCGGGTGCATCGGTCCAGCAGGCGAGCGGTCGAATCGTCCACGAAGTCATTGCACCTGAACAACGGTCGTGCGCAAGGCGCGCGGTGACGTTCGTCGCTTGATCGGCTGTTGTGCCCGCGCGGATCTCCCTCTACCGTTCCGGATGCCGCAGTGCACGGGAAGCCGGTGGAAATCCGGCGTGGTCCTCGCCACTGTGACCGGGGAGCGACCCTGACAGCGCCACTGGACACCGGCAGGTGACTGGGAAGGCCAGGGGAAGCGTCGATCCGGAAGCCAGGAGACCGGCTGCGGCACGCACCGAGTTCCACGAGAGATGGAAAGAGGATTCGACATGACCGCTCCTGCTCTGTCCGCTGCCGCACCGCGGATCCACGTTCCTGCCTGGGCTTGGGCGCTCGCCGCGTTCGCCCTGGTGGCCTTGTACGTCGTGCTGCAGGACAACGGCCTCCTGCTCGCGCAGGCCGCCGATGTCGTGCACGAGTTCACCCACGACGGCAGGCACGCCCTCGGCGTTCCGTGCCACTGAGCGGGGGCGTGATGAGCTCGCCGTTCAACGCTGTCCTCCGGCGCGGTCTGCTCGCCGGAGCGTTCGCCGGTCTGACCGCAGCGCTGTTCTCGTTGCTGCTGGTGCAAGCCCCGCTGCAGGCATCGCTCGGGATCGAGGAAGCTCGCTCGCACGCCTCGGGTGAGCACGCGCACGAGGAGATGTTCTCCCGGCCCGTCCAGGTGGTCGGCGGCATGGTCGCCGCCGTCCTGGTGGGGGTGGCCATCGGCGTGATCTTCGCGGTCGTGTTCGCCAGCGTCCGTCATCGGATGACCGCGCGCACCGACTTCGGGCGCAGCCTCCAGCTGACCGCGGTGGGATTCTTCGCGGTGTCGCTGCTGCCCGCGTTGAAGTACCCGGCGAATCCGCCCGGCGTCGGTGAAACCGAGTCGGTGTCGGGCCGGACGCTGTCGTACTTCTCGTTCATCGCCGCAGGCGTCCTGATCGTGCTCGCGGCCCACCACCTGCACGGCTACCTGCGGGCCCGCGGGTGGAACCCGAGCCGGTCCACCACCGCCACCGCGGCAGCGACAGCGGTGCTCGCCGGCGTTGCGCTGTGGGCCTGGCCGGCGAACCCCGATCCGATACCGGCCGACGTTCCCGCCGCGTTGTTGTGGCAGTTCCGGCTCGCCTCGCTCGCCGAGCTCGCGGGCATGTGGGCGGTGCTCGGCTTCTCCTTCGGCCTGCTCAACGAGTCCAGCCGCAGCGCAGCCGCAACGGAGGCGTTGGCCGCCCAGCGGTAGATCTGCCGCGGCGACGTCGAGGGCGACGTCGGCTTCCCCCGGCCGACGCGACGAAGTTCGTGCCCCACACCCGATCTCGTGTGGGGCACGAACTTCGCGGCGGACCAGGTCAGGATTCCTCAGGCCGTGGCCGGTTCCTCGGCCGCCGGGGTGGATTCCGGGTCGTGCTTGCGCACTGCGACCAGGGCGACCGCGCAGAGCGCGACGACTGCGGCGGCGCCGACGTAGAGCTGGGTCGCCGAGGCGCCCGCGTCCTTGAGCAGCCCCGCGATGGTCGGGGAGAGGATGGCGCCGATCCGGCCCATGCCCAGCGCCCAGCCCATGCCGACGCTGCGGAGGTTGGACGGGTACAGCGGTGGCCCGACGGTGTACGCACCGGCGATGCAGCCGTTGATCAGCGCGCCGACGATGACGCCGATCCCGAACCCGAGCCACAGGATCGAGGTGCTCAGGATGAACACGACCATCATCGCGGCCGACAGCAGGGAGAACCCGATCAGCACGACCCGCGGCGGGCGCACCCGGGCGGCCAGGCCGTAGAGCACTGAGCCGACGGTGCCGCCGATCGAGATCGCCATCCCGGCGGTGACCGCAGCGCTCTTCGAAAGCCCCTCCTCGGCGAGAAGCGTTGGGGTCCAGCTGTTCACGAAGTAGAAGCCGAACATGATGGTGATGAAGATGATCCAGAGCAGGATCGTGGGGGCGAGCAGCTGCTTCAACCAGCCCGAACCGGCCTGCTCGGCGTCCTTGCGAGCCGAGCTCGCCCGGTCGAGGTCGTGCGTGCTGGTGGAGTCCATCCCCATTCGCGCCAGGGTTCGGTTGATGCGCTCCAGGGCGCCGCGGGGACGGCGCTGCTCGAGGAAGGCGATCGACTCGGGCAGCAGCACGGCGATGACGATCAGGGCGAGCAGGGTTCCGAAGCCGCCGGCGTAGAAGACGATCCGCCAGTCACCACCGACCGTGGTCTTCGCGACTAGGCTCGCGAGGGTCGCGCCGATGCCGTACCCGGCGGTGTAGATGCCGATGGCGAGCCCGCGGTTCTTCGTGTTCGAGAACTCGCTGGCGATCACGTTGGTGCTGGCCAGGATGCCGCCCACGCCGATGCCGGTCACGAGCCGGAAGAGGCCCATCACCAGCACCGAGGGGGCCATCGCGGCGCCGAACATGCCGATCGTGCCCAAGGCGAGGCTGATCAGGATCAGCGGGCGACGCCCGATCAGGTCGGCGAAGGGCGCGAGCAGCATCGAACCCAGGGCCATTCCGATCAGGCCGACCGAGACCAGCAGTCCGAACTGGGAACCGCTGAGACCGAACTCCTCGGTGACCGAGGGGCCGGTGAACGCGACCGCCATGACGTCGAAGCCGTCGAGGCAGTTCATGAAGGTGCAGAGCGCGACGATCAGCCATTGGTAGCCGGACATGGGCGCCGCGCCGATGCGTGCCGTGAGAGTCATGGAAGTATCCAGTGGTGAGGGATCCGTTGCGCCCGGATCAGGTGAGGTGGAGGGAGACGGATGCGCGGTCGCCGGTGTTGCCGGCCACCGCGCGGGAGACGCAGAGGCACAGGTTGGTGCAGCGCTGCTTCTGCGCTTCGCTGAGGAAGACGTCGCGGTGGTCGATTGCGCCCTCGACCCCGACGATCTTGGCCAGGCAGAGTCCGCACTCGCCCTTGCGGCAGTCCGAGAGCGTGTCCACCCCGGCCGCGTTCAGGGCGTCCAGGATCGACGTGTCGGGTGCGACGGCGACCTCCCGGTCGAGCTGGGGGAGGCGGACCACGAACTCCTCGGACTCGAACCGGCCGCTGGACCCGAAGGTCTCGAACCGCAGGTTGGTCCGCGCGAGCGCGTGCTCGGTCCAGCTCGACCTGATCGCGTCCATCAGGCCGATCGGGCCGCACGTGTAGAGCTCGGTCGTGGCCGCGTTCGGCGCCGCGGCGATCTCGCCGACCAGACCGGGCACCGACAACGGCGTTCCTTCGTCGTCGACGTGCACCCGGAGCCGATCGCCGTGCTCGGCGCCGAGCTCGTCGAGGTAGGCCATGACCCGACGACTGCGGCCGACGAGCACGAGCTCGTAGTCGGCGCCGCGGCGGCGCAGAGCCGAGGCCATCGCGACCAGTGCGGTGACGCCGATACCACCGGCGACCAGGACGTAACGACCGGCGCCGACCGCGAGCGGGAAGCTCTGCACCGGCCCGGTGACGGTCAGCTCGTCACCGACGGCCAATGCGTGCATGGCCTGCGAACCACCTCGCGAGGTGGGGGAGAGCTGCACGCTGAGCGTGATCCGCCGGCCCCCCTCCTCGGATCGCACGACGGAGTAGGAGCGGACCTGCTGTCGGCCCTGGACGGGCAGAGCGACGTCGACGTGCGTGCCGGGCGCCGCGTGCTCGGGGTGTTCGACCTCCAGCACGATCCGGCGGACACCATCGGCCACGAGGTGGGCTTCGACGACCTGCGCCCGCTGCCAGCGGGACTGGGAGTGGGCCGCCATCAGGCACCCCGGCCCGCAGCGGGAGCCGCCGACGGCCGCCCTTCGGCCGCCAGCATCCGCTCCAGGATCTGGCGGACCCACATGCCGCCCGCGTCGATGTTGAGGCTGTAGAACGCGTGCTCCGGGTTGGCGTCGATCGCGCGCTGCTGGGCGCGCAGCATGTCCTCGTCCTCGCCGAAGACGCCGTGCACGCCTTGGCGCAGCTGGGTGGTGATGGTCTGGCTGTCGAGGCGGTAGTTGCGCATGAACGCCCAGAAGTAGTGGCTGGTGCGGTCGGTCTCGGGGGTGATCGTGTTCATGACGTACCCGTTGACGCCTTGGCTGCGGTCCCCCTCGGGCGCGCCGGTGCCGGCCTTGGCGACACCGACGTCGATGCAGATCGTGGCCGGCGCCTGGAACCTGATGATCTGCCAGCGGTCGACCTTGCCCTCGAAGCCGGGGAACTTGTCGCGCATGTTCTTCAACCAGAACGGCGGGGCGTCGATGTCGCGCATCCAGCGGGTGACGGTGACCGTGTCGCCTTCGTGGGTCACGTCGAACTCGGACTCGGAGAGCTCCTCCTGGCCGATGCTCGAGGAGTGCACGAACTCCTCGTGGGTGAGGTCCATCAGGTTGTCGAGGACCAGCTGGTAGTTGCAGTCGGCGTGGATGGTCTCGCCGTCTCCCGCCCAGGACGGATCGTCCATCTGGTGCATGTCGGGCACCGTGGCGGGATCGGCGAGGTCGGGGTCGCCCACCCACACCCAGACGTAGCGGTAGCGCTCGACGACGGGGTAGGAGGGGACGACCGCGCTCGGGTTGATCGTCTCCTGCGCGGGCATGGCGGTGCAACGACCGGTCGAGTTGTAGCGCAGGCCGTGGTAGGGGCACTGCAGCTCGTTGCCGAGGATCTTGCCCTGCGACAGCGGTGCGAGCCGGTGCCAGCAGGCGTCGGCGAGTGCGACGGCGCGCCCCTCGGCGTTGCGCCACAGCGCGAGCGGAACACCGGCCACGGTGCGCGCCAGCGGCCGCTTGCCGGTGACCTCGTGGTCCCAGGCCGCCACGTACCAGGCGTTGCGGGGGTGGTTGAAGATCTTCGCCGCGGCCGTGGTCGGTGCTGCGGTTGCCACCGGTGCGGGGGTTGTGAGCGTCATTGGCCAACTCCCTATGAAGAGAGGTATCTGTTGCGTGAGCCACAAGCTATCTATGGATATAGTGAGTTGGCAAGGGTGGATAGCGTGGCTGATCCGGAAGGGAGGCCATCTTGTCGCTGCGGTACGCGCTGATCGCGCTGCTGACGGGGCGTCCGATGACCGGCTACGACATCTCGAAGAGCTTCAGCCGCTCGGTCGCGCACGTCTGGCACGCCCCGGACTCGCAGATCTACCCCGCGCTCAACCGGATGGAGCGCGACGGGCTGCTCACCTCGGTCGAGGTCCCCTGGGGCAAGAAGGGGACCAAGAAGGAGTACCACGTCACCGACGCGGGCCTCGCCGAGTTCCAGGAGTGGATGGAATCGCCCCTGGTGCCGCAGTGGCAGCGCGACCCCGCCTACCTGAAGGCCGCGTACTTCGACTTCGCCGACCCCGAGGCGGTGCGTGAGCAGCTGCGGCAGCAGCAGGCGTACTGGGACGAGCACCTGGCGATGCTCGAGGACACCCGGGCGACCCTCGCCGACCGCACTCACCCCACTCTGGCGGCGCGGATCGCCAAGCTGGACGAGCGCGAGGCAGAGCTGACCGTCCGCTACAAGATCTACGCCTACGACGGACTGATCGCCCGCGCCCGCACCGAGCTGGCGTGGATCCAGGACGGCTTCGCGCTCCTCGACGAGCTGCACGGCAGCTGAAGGCCCCGAGGTCGCGCGGAGGTCAGCGGTGCTCGCCTGCGGGCGGTTCCACCGTCGCTCGATCACCACTTCCTGATCGCCGAGGTGGCGCCGCGGATCGGCGCCACCTCGGCGATGCCGGGGAAGCGGAAGTGGCGAACTCGGCTCCTACGCGGTGCTGTAGTTCATGGTGAACTTGATGCGGTCACCGCGTATTCGGCGTTGGAGGTAGAGGGTCGGAACGCGCTGCTCGTCGACGTTGGCGCCTTCGCGGAACATGACCGGGCTGCCGGGCACGATGTCGAGCAGCGTGGCGTCCGCGCTGGACGCCAGGGTCGCGGTCAACGCGCGCCAGGCATGCCGGAGGTTGACGCCGTAGTGCTCGCGAAGGACCTCCAGGGGCGCGATGCGATCGGCCAGGTGACCGGCGAAGCCGGGAAATCGCTCGGCGTGCAGCCAATAGCTGCTCATCAGCAGCGGCTGACCTCCGGCCTCGACGAGGGTGTCCACCCGCAGCAGCGGCTCTGAGAGGCCAAGCGCCTCCTGCGCTGCGGGGAACGCGTCCTGTTCGGACACTTCCACCAGCGTCTCGGTCTGGTCCTCCTGTCCGGGGATCGGCATCGCGGTGGCGCTCCCGACGTCGGCGTCCGCGGACGCCAACGTCGGGAGCGCGTACTCGACGGTGAGCTGCTCCGCGGCCACGTGGGTGCCGGATCCCTGCCGAACCGTCACGTGTCCGGCTCGGGCCAACTCCCCGATGGCTTGGCGGATGGTGAGCCGGTTGACGCCCCACTCGGCGGCGAGTTCCGGCTCGGTGGGGAGCCGCTCGCCGGGTTTGAGGGTGCCCGCCCGGATCCGGCGGAGGAGTTCGGCCTCGACCTGCCGGTACAACGGGACTCGGCCGCTGGGGCGGCCGTTCTGCCGGGCGGCGTTCACCGCAGACCCGACCGGATGAAGGCGTTGACGACCTGCCGCTGCAGCACCAGGTACACGGCCAGGATCGGCAGGCAGAGGGCACCGGCGGCAGCCATCATCGCACCGTAGTCGGTGCCTGCCTCGGTGATCAGGCTCTGGAGTCCGATCTGCACCACCGTGTTCGGTTCGGACAGCACGAGCAGCGGCCAGAAGTATTCGTTCCAAGCGGTCACGAACAACAGGATGGCCAACGCCGACAGCGGCCCGCGCAGCGAGGGCACCACGACGGTCCAGAGCGTGTTCCAGTGCGAGCGACCGTCCATCCGCGCGGCGTCGAGCAACTCGCGGGGGAACGACCGCATGTGCTGTCGGAGCAGGAGCACCGCGAAGGGGGCGGCGGCCTGCGGGACGATGACGCCGGTCAGGGTCTGCAGCCAACCGAGCTGGGACAGCAGCACGTAGTTCGGCAGCATGGTGACCTGGAACGGCACCTGCCAAGTGGCGACGAACACCAGGAACAGCACGCGTTCGCCGCGGAAGCGCCAGCGGCCGAAGGCGTAGGCCGCCAGCAGCGCGGTGAACAGCTGGCAGGTCGCCACGCCGGCGGCCATCAGGGCGGTGTTGCCGATCAGGCCGCCCAACGGCAGCAGCTGGGCGGCGGAGTGCAGGTTCTCCAGGCTGAGCCCGCTGGGCAGGACCGACCGGTCGAGCGCGTCGTCGCGGGGTCGCAGCGCGGTCAGGTACATCCAGGCGATCGGCGCCAGGCTGAACACGGTGATGAGGGTCAGGACGAGGTGGCCGGCGAAGGTGCCGAACCGCCCGGACCGGGTCACGTCAGTCGTCATGGAAGCTCCAGCGGTCCATCAGCCACACCGCACCCCAGGCGACCAGCCCGAACCCCAGGAAGAACAGCACGCTCGCCGCCGAGGCGAGGCCGACGTCGAACGAGCCGAACGCGGTGTCGTAGAGCAAGTGGTACAGGTTGCTCGTGGAGCCGCCCGGACCGCCCTGGGTGAGGATCTGGATCATCGGGAAGACCATCTGCGCGGCGGAGAGGATGGTCAGGGTGGTCATGAACAGAAGGGTCGGTGACAGCAGCGGCAGCGTGATCCGCCCGACCACCTGGCGTTCGGTTGCGCCGTCGGTGCGCGCGGCTGCGGCGTAGTCCTCGTCGATGCCGGAGAGCCCGGCGGACACCACCAGCACTGCGAACCCGAGCAGCTGCCAGCCGACGATCACGACGATTGACCACAACGCGTAGTGCGGGTCGCGCAGGAACGAGATCGGGCCGATGCCGACCAACTCGAGCACCTGGTTGATCAGGCCGCCACCCGGGTCGAGCAGCCA
This sequence comes from Saccharopolyspora sp. NPDC049357, assembly GCF_040677225.1. Classification (NCBI taxonomy): domain Bacteria; kingdom Bacillati; phylum Actinomycetota; class Actinomycetes; order Pseudonocardiales; family Pseudonocardiaceae; genus Saccharopolyspora; species Saccharopolyspora sp. NPDC049357. The sequence continues at coordinate 28,671 of NZ_JBFAQJ010000041.1, forward strand.
CCGCCAGATGATCGCCGTGGCGACCGGTGCGATGAGGTACGGGGCGAAGATCGACGTGCGGTAGAACGCCCGCGCCCGGCCGTGGATCCGTTGCGAGGCCAGCACGACCAGCACCGGCACCACGATGGTGAACGGCAGCAGGCCCAGCAGGTACAGCAGGGTGTTCACGGTGGCCTGGCCCAGTTCGGGCAGGCTCAACGCCTCACCGTAGTTCGACCAGCCGGCGGGGTGCGCCGGTGAGGTCGGGATGAGGTTCCAGTCGTAGAAGGAGAGTTGGAAGGTCTGGATCAGGGGCGAGTAGACCCAGACGAGCAGTGCGGCCAGCGCAGGCGCCAGGTAGAGGTACGGCGCCGACCCGTCGAGCAAGCGGCGTGACAGCGGCCGGCGGGCCACCGGGAGCGGACGCTCGCCCCGTGGAGCCGGCGCAGCCGACTCCACGAAGCGCCCGCTACCCGGCAGCGCGCCGGGACGGTCGATGAGATCGGTCATTTCTTCGGCATCAGAGCTTGTCCGGCGGTCTGCGCCGCGCTCAGCGTTGCCTGCGGGTCCGCGCCGTGGAAGACGACGTCCTCAACGGCCCGGGCGAACCCGGTTCGGATCTGCTGGTAGTTGGGGCCGGGGTAGGAGACCCAAGGCTCCAGCCGGTTCAACTGGGCGATGTTCGGCAGCACGAACCCGGGGTGCGCGTCGGCGAATCCCTTGAGGTGGGCCGGGTCCTCGACCAGCGAGCTCCGCAGCGGGACGTAGCCGATGTTCTCGGTGATGGTCGTCTGGCTCTCGGCACTGGTCAGGAACTTGATCAGCTCCCACGCGGCGCGCTGCTTGGCGGGGTCCTCGGACAGGATGAACAACGCCGAACCGGAGTTGGTCGGCACGGCGGGGGTGTCACCGAAGCCCGGCAGGGCGGCGGCACGCGCCTCCCACTTGCCCGCCGAGGACTTGAGGATCGTGTTCTGCAGCGCCGACGAGGTCAGCAGCATGCCCGTTTCTCCGCGCAGGAACGAGTCCTGACCGTCGGTACCGGTGATGTTCGGCATGGACCGCGGCCCGGATTGGGCGAGCTGCTGCAGCATGGTGATCGCCTGCGTGGACTGCGGATCGGCCCAGGTGATGTTCTTCGCGTCCTCGGACAGCACCCGGCCCCCGTTGGACCGGATGATGCCCTGCAGGCACCACTCGCCGTCCTGGGGCGGGTCGAGGCAGGCGATGGACGCACCGTTGGTGTTCGGCAGCGCCCCGATGGCCTGGGCGGCGGCGCGAACCTCGTCCCAGTTCTTCGGCGGCTTGTTCGGGTCGAGGCCGGCCTTGCGGAACAGGTCGGCGTTGTAGAACAGCATCGGGGTGGAGAAGACGTACGGAACGCCGTAGGTCTTGCCGTTGACGTCGCCGAGGGTCGCCGCCCGCGGGTTGTAGGGGTGCGGACCCGAGTTGAGCTGCTGCTGCACGGCGTCCTCGCCGACGAGGTCGTCGATCGGCCGCGCGCCGAGATCGCTGGCGGCGTACCGGAGGCCGGCGAAGGTCAGCTGGCTCACGTCCGGCGGATTCCCGGCGACGACCTGCCGCTGCACGCTCTGCACGATCTCGCCCACGCCGCCCTGCGGCGGGACGGCTTCCACATCGATGTTGGGGTGCATCCTCTCGAACTCGGCGACGAGGTCGTTGGCGGTCTTGCCGAAGATCCCGGCACTGGCCAGGTTGTAGCTCTCCCAGCGGATCGAGACCTTCTGGCCCGGCGCCAGCTCAGGGATGATCTGCGCGGAACCCGAGGAGTCCGAGCCGGTGGTCGTGGAGGGGACCGCGCAGCCGGACAACGCCACGAGCGCCACCCCGAGGACGGGGAGTATGCGACGGAGGAACATGGGAAATCCTTCGATGATCAGGAAACGAGGACGGAATCGGCGTTTTCCGGTTCGGGAAGCCACTCCAGGCGCCGGCCGCTCTGCCGGCTGAACAGGTGCACGAGATCTGGCCGCACGGCGAGCGTTGCGGTGTCACCGGGGTTCAGGCCGATCGGCCGCGCCCCGCGGACGCTCACCCGGAGATCGCCGATCTCGCAATCGGCGATCTCCTCGCTGCCGAGGTTCTCGACGATGTCCACGCGTCCGCGCAGCGCGGGTCCGGTGTGATCGGCCGCTACGGGCGTCAGGTGCTCCGGCCGGATGCCGAGCAGCACCTCGCGCACCCCGGGATCTCTCCCGGCGGTGCGCGGCAGCGGGATCTCCACACCGGGCGCACGCAGCACCAGCCGTGCGTCGGCGTCGGTACCCAGCTCAGCCGGGATGAGGTTCATCGGCGGCGCACCCATGAACCCGGCGACGAACGCCGATGCCGGTTCGTCGTAGATCTCCACCGGCGTCCCGAGCTGCTCGATGCGCCCACCGTTGAGCACGGCAACCTTGGTCGCCATGGTCATGGCGTCGATCTGGTCGTGGGTGACGTAGACGAACGTGGTGTCCAGTCGGCGGTGCAGCGAGATCAGCCGGGTTCGGGTGCTCGACCGCAGCTTCGCGTCCAAATTGGACAGCGGTTCGTCCATGAGGAAGGCCTTCGGGTCGCGCACCATCGCGCGGCCCAGCGCGACGCGCTGGCGCTGTCCGCCGGAGAGCTCCTTGGGGCGGCGGCGCAGCAGCGGACCCAGGTCGAGCAGCTCCGCGACCTCGTTCACCCGCCGCCGCAGCTCCTCCTTGGGGATGCGCCGGACGCTGAGCCCGAAACCCAGGTTCCGGTCGACCGTCAGGTGCGGGTAGAGCGCGTAGTTCTGGAAGACCATGGCCAGGTCGCGCTCACGCGGCGGCAGCGCCGTGACGTCCTTGCCGTCGACCAGGATCCGCCCCTCGCTCGGCGGGAGCAGACCAGCGATCATCCGCAGCAGCGTGGTCTTGCCGCAACCGCTCGGACCGAGCAGCACCAGGAACTCGTTGCGGTCGGTTTCGAGGCTGACGTCGCTCACCGCCGCCGTTTCGCCGAACCGCCGGGAAACTCCTTGGAGTTGGATGGTCGCCATGTCCTACTCCGCGGTCATGGCCGCGATGGCCTCGGCGATCGCCGGGACATCTTCGACGGTGAGCTGGGGCATGCCCGGCACGGTCCGGAACTCCGCCGTCACCTCGCCGTCGTCCACGACGTACTCGACATAGCCGAGTTCGTGACGGGTCTCGGGCAGCCGGTCGTCTTCGGAGGGCACGAGGAACGCCGTCGCGGGCGCCCACACCTCGATCGCCTGGTCGCGCTGGGTCTGCCGGTACTGATGCAGGTGACCGGAGCCGACCGCACGCAGCTCGACTCCGTCGAGCAGGCCGAGCAGCCGGTCCCGTGCGACCGGGCCGACGTCGACCTGATGCTCGGTCGGGCCATCGGTGACCGCCCACAACGGCTTGTGCAGGAACAGCAGCACCGGGACGCCGACGGGAAGCTCGGCGAGGGTCTTCTCCAGCCAGCGCCACTGGTCCGCCTCGCGCTGCAGGTCCGAGGTGAGCAGCTCGCTGTTGATCCCGAGCAGCACGGCCGCCTCGTCGTCATGCCGCCAGTGGTCGGGGCCCCACACCGCTTCGTGGGCGGCCACGCGCTCGTCGGTGACGTTGATCCCGGCCCAGGCGTTCAGCCCGGGCTGGCCGACGTCGTGGTTGCCCGGCACGACCAGCAGGGGAGCCTCGATGAGGTCCACGAGCGCCTTGGAATGGGTTCGGTCGGCGGCGTCGTCGGGGTGCAACACCACGATGTCGCCGGAGTGGACGACGAGATCGGGGCGAACCTCCTCGTTGAGGTGCTTGACGAGGAGGCGGAAACCGTCCTCGGTGGGGCCGCCCGTGTGAGTGAGGTGGGTGTCGGAGATCTGAACGATCTTCACGGGTGTTTCCTTTCCGTTCGCGCGGTGAGGGCTGTGCGGAGGTGGTCGATCCGGTCCGAGGGCACTCCGTTGGCGACGAGGTATTCGCGGGCGGATCCGTGGCTTTCCCCGACCGCGCGCAACATCGCGCTGATCGACTCGGGGCGTGCGGTGCGCAGCGACTCGTCCGTGACATCGGCCGCCCCGGACTCGCCGGGCATGTTGGCGAAGAAGCTCTCGGTGAGGTACTCGGCGGTGAGCGCGAAATCGGCGTGGATCACGTCGTCGGGAACACCGATCGCGCTGAGCACCAAGGCGATGACCACGCCCGTCCGGTCCTTGCCCGCCGCGCAGTGCACGAGTGCGGGCAGTGCCCCGTCCTGCGCGAGCTCGTTCACGATCGCGGCGATCAGATCGCCACGCTCGCGCACGAGCGCGACGTACAGCTCGCCGAGCAGGTCGTCGGAACCGGGCTGGAGGTCGGACAGCAGGGCGTGGGGATCGAGCGGGCTCGCCAGCACCCGCGGAACCAGCTCGTCGAGACCGGTTGGCAGCGCGGCGCGTTCGGCGTCTTCCCGGAGGTCGATGACGGTCCGCAGGCCGAGGTTCGCCAGTTCCTCCTGTCCGCTCTCGGCGAATCGAGCGGCATCGGAGCGGAAGAGCATGCCCCAGCGGGTGAGGCCACCGCCGGTGACTGGGTAGCCACCGACGTCACGAAGGTTGAAGGTCGCCCCGACGGTCAGGCGTCGGGCACGTGGTTGCGCGGTCACGCCTCCATTCATCTAGATGAAAGTGACGAGCCGAGGGTTCGTGCCGTACCGCTGGATGAACGATGGTTGGCGGTGGGGCGACTCGATGCGGAGTGAAAGTCGCCGGTGCCGGGCCTGTTCCTGCCAACGCTGCTGACCGGCGCTGAGAAGCGCCAGCGGAATGATCTTGGATCAGGTGGGGATGGCTTGCGGACGGATCGGTTGCGTTAGCCCGTCGCGAGCAGGTGTTCGTACCGGCTCCGGCATTCCGGCTCGAGGAGTGCGCTGAGCAGCAGTGCTGTTTGCTTCGTGACGTAGTCCTCGAACTGCATCGTTCGTTCGAGGTGCCAGTGCTTCAGTGCCCAGCCGTGGGCCATGAGGAGGAAGTCGTGGGCTGCGAGCTCGACGTCCACGTCGACGAGCCGGCCGGAGTCCACACCGCTTCGAATCGAGTTGCGCAGCGGCTCGCTGGTGTCGATCTCCATCTGCTTGATCTTGTTGCGGCCTTCGGGACTGAGGGTTCCGCTCTCGCGGTAGGTCAGCACCGCGGCGTGCCGGTGCTCGTCGATCACTTCGCAGTGCGCCCGGAACGCGGCTGCGATGCGTTCCACCGGATCGTCACCGGCGGCTTCGATCGCCGCGGGCACTTGGGTGGCGAAGGCGTTGAGGACGTTGACGATCACGGCGAGCAGCAGTTCGTCCTTGTTGCCGAAGTAGCGGTAGATCAGCCCGACGCTGACCGAGGCCTCGTCGGCGAGCGCTTGCATCGAGACCCCGTGGAAGCCGTCCCGCTCCATCAGCCGGGCGGCGGCCGTGAGCAACTGCCGGGTGCGCCACTCCGCGCGGACCGCGCGAGCGGCCTCGTTGGGGTCTTGCGGCTCCGACCGGGCTGTCGTGGTCACGTCGGTCTCCCTGCGCTTCGGTGAACGTCCGTTCATTCTCGATGGCTCCATGTTCACAGATGCCCCGCTCGCCACCGCTGGGGGCTGCAGCGCGCCTCACGAGTCGCTCCGAGGTCGGCGCGGTTCGTGAGCCCTCCCTTGACATCATGCCAGAAAATGAACCACTATTCATCGCAAGTGAACCTACGTTCATTCCGCGTGAATAGACGTTCGATCCGGCCTCGCTGGCTGTTCCGTCGCAGGTCAGCGAGCAGTGTGGGTGAGGAGAGCGCGACCATGGGCAGCTACGAGGACATCCAGTACGCGGTCGAAGGCTCGGCCGCCGTGGTGACGATCAACCGGCCGGAGCGCTACAACGCCTTCCGGGGGAAGACGGTCGAGGAGCTGATCGCCGCGTTTCGCGCGGCGTGGGCCGACTCGCGGGTGCGCGTCGTGATCCTCACGGGCACCGGGGAGAAGGCGTTCTGCACCGGCGGGGACGTCAAGCAGCGCGCCGAGACCGGGGACTACGGGCCCACCGAGAGCGGCCTGTTCGAGATCGGCTACCTGCACAAGCTCATCCGCGACATCCCGAAGCCGGTCATCGCCGCCGTCAACGGCGTGGCGATCGGCGGCGGGCACGTGCTGCACGTGCTGTGCGATCTCTCGATCGCAGCGGAGACCGCCAAGTTCGGTCAGGCCGGGCCTCGGGTGGGTTCGTTCGACGCGGGTTTCGGGTCGGCGTTCCTGGCGCGGGTCGTGGGGGAGAAGCGGGCACGCGAGATCTGGTTCCTGTGCCGCCAGTACGACGCCGCGACGGCCGAGCGCTGGGGCCTGGTGAACGCGGTCGTGCCGGGCGCGGATCTGTTGGACGAGGCCAAGCGGTGGGCCGAGGAGATCGCGGTGCTGAGCCCGACCGCCATCAAGTTCCTCAAGCAGTCCTTCAACGCCGACACCGATCACCAGGCCGGTCTGAGCAACCTGGCGATGTCCGCGCTCAGCGTCTTCGGCGAGACGGATGAGGCGCAGGAGGGCGCGTCGGCGTTCGCCGAGAAGCGCACGCCCGACTTCACCAAGCACGCCACGGTCTGAGACCCGTGATCACCTCGACCACGAGCGGGAGTGCGGCGATGGATTTCACGCTGTCCACGGACCAGCGGCGGTACCGAGACGAGGCGCGCCGCTACGCGGAGCAACGCCTCGCCCCCTCGTACCGGGCGCGTGAGGAGAAGGGCTTCGTCGAGCCGGAAGTGCGGCGGGAGATGGGGGAACTGGGGCTCATCGCTCCAGAGCTCCCGGCGTCGCTCGGCGGCCGGGACTGCGACCGGGTCACGACCGGAATCCTCGCCGAGGAGATCGCTCGCGGCGACTTCTCCGTGTCCTACCTGCAGATCGTCGGTTCACTGGTGGGTCAGATCCTGGCCGGCAACGCCGAGTCGGAGATCGCAGCCGAGTGGGTGCCCAAGATCTGCAGCGGTGAGGAGATCGTCGGCATCGGGCTGACCGAACCCCACGCCGGATCCGACGCCGGGATGCCGCGCTTGCGGGGGCGCCGGGACGGGGACGACTACGTCCTCAGCGGAATCAAGTCGCTGTCGTTCTGCAACGAGGCCGCGGCCGTCGTGGTCTTCGCGCGGACCGGTGATCAGGAGGCGCGTGGCAAGGGCATCAGCGCCTTCCTGGTTCCGCTGCACCTGGACGGCGTCACGCGCGAACCGTATCCGGACATGGGCACCAAGGCCGTCGGACGCGGTGCCGTGCACCTGGACGAGGTTCGGATTCCCGCGAACCACCTGCTGGGAGCGGAAGGCGAGGGCTTCACTCAGGTGATGCAGGGCTTCGACTTCAGCCGTGCCCTCATCGGTCTGCAGTGCGTGGGGATCGCGCAGATCACAGTGGACGAGACCTGGCGCCACGTCAGCGAGCGAGAGGCATTCGACAAGCCCTTGAGCAAGTTCCAGGGCGTCTCGTTCCCGCTGGCCGAGGCCGAAACACTGCTGTCGGCCGCCAGACTGCTGTGCCACCAGACGCTTTCGCTGAAGGACCGGGGGTTGTCGCACACCGCGCAGGCCGCGATGTGCAAGTGGTGGGCTCCGAAGACGGCGTTCGACGTCATCCAGAACTGCCTGCTGCTGCACGGCCAGTACGGCTACCGCACCGATCTGCCCGTCGAGCAACGTCTCCGGGACGTGCTGGGGCTGCAGATCGGGGACGGTACCGCCCAGATCATGAAACTCATCATCGCCAGGGAGAAGCTCGGGCGCGCCAAGGCGCCGTGAGCCACCCACCGCTGCAACCGCATCGACAACCCGCACCGGCCTCAGCCGGTGAGCGTGGAAGGAACGCAAATGGGACGACTGGACAGCCAGATCGCAGTGGTGACCGGCGCGGGCCGGGGAATCGGTCGCGCGATCGCTGAGAAGCTCGCCGAGGAGGGTGCGACCGTCGTCGTCTCCGACATCGACGAGACCACTGCGGCTTCTACCGCTGCGGCGATCGGCGGCAAGGCGATCGGGCTGCGCGCCGACGTGACCTCCAAGGAGTCCGTCGAGGCCATGGTCGGTCAGGTGCGCAGCCAGTTCGGGCAGGTCGACGTTCTGGTCAACAACGCCGGCTGGGACAAGGCCGGACCGTTCATCGACAGCGACGAGGCCGACTGGGAGCGAGTCGTTGCGATCAACCTGTTCGGGATGCTCCACACGACCAAGGCCGTGTTGCCGTTGATGGTCGAGCGGGGCAGGGGTGCCATCGTCAACCTGGGCTCCGACGCCGGGCGCGTGGGTTCCTCCGGCGAGGCGGTCTACTCGGCCGCCAAGGGCGGCGTGATCGCCTTCACCAAGACGATCGCGCGCGAGATGGCCCGCGACCAGATCAACGTCAACTGCGTGTGCCCCGGCCCGACCGACACCGAGCTGTTCGCCTCCATCGGTGGAGACAGCCCGAAGCTGCGCGAGGCGCTGACCAAGGCCATCCCGCTCCGCCGCCTCGGAGATCCGCAGGACCTCGCCAACGCGGTGGCGTTCCTCGCCTCCGACGAGGCCGAGTACATCACCGGCCAGACCGTCAGCGTCAGCGGCGGCCTGACGATGAGCTGAGACCCGCGTTGGCGAAACGAGCTCGGCCAACAGGTTTCCGCGCTGTTCGAGGCACCTCGATCTAGGAGAACGGACATGACAACTGCGACCCCAGCGGCAACGGGTGCGCACAGCGCTACGGGCAGCCTGGCCGACGACTACCTCGACCTGGACTCCTTGCTCTCCGCCGACGAGATCGCACTGCGCGACCGGGTGCGGGCGTTCGTCGGCTCGGAGATCGCACCGCACATCGCCGAGTGGTACGAGTCGGCGACCTTCCCCCGGGAGATCACCACGAAGTTGGGGAACCTCGGCGTGCTCGGCATGCACCTGGAAGGCCACGGCTGCGCGGGCCGCAGCGCGGTCGAGTACGGGCTCGCGTGCATGGAGCTCGAGGCCGGGGACTCCGGGCTGCGGACCTTCGTCAGCGTGCAGGGCTCGCTGGCGATGAGCGCGATCCACACGTTCGGCTCCGAGGAGCAGAAGCAGCTGTGGCTTCCGGGCATGGCCGCCGGAGAGCTCATCGGCTGCTTCGGACTGACCGAGCCCTCCGCGGGCAGCGACCCGTCGAGCATGCGGACCACGGCCCGCCGAGAAGGTTCGGACTGGGTGCTCTCCGGGCAGAAGCGCTGGATCGGACTCGCGTCGATCGCCGACGTCGCCGTCGTCTGGTGCCAGACCGACGACGGCGTTCGCGGGTTCCTGGTGCCGACGGATTCACCGGGTTTCACCGCGACGCCGATCGAACCGAAGCTGTCCATGCGGGTCTCCATCCAGTGCGACGTCGAGCTGGACGACGTGCGCCTGCCGGCAGAGGCGGTGCTTCCCGGAGCAGTCGGGCTCAGAGGACCGTTCTCGTGCCTGAACGAGGCGCGCTACGGGATCATCTGGGGAGCGATGGGCGCCGCTCGTGACAGCTACGAGGCCGCCCTGACCTACGCGGTGGGCCGGGCGCAGTTCGACCAGCCGATCGCGGGCTTCCAGACCACCCAGCACAAGCTCGTCGACATGGTGCTGGAGATCCAGAAGGGCACCTTGGTGGCCTTGCGGATCGGGCGGATGAAGGACGCCGGAACGCTGAAACCGCCGCAGATCTCCTTCGGCAAGCTCAACAACGTCCGCGAGGCGATCGCGATCGCGCGAGAGGCCCGGACCATCCTCGGCGGCAACGGGATCACCCTCGAGCACTCACCGCTGCGCCACGCGAACAACCTGGAGAGCGTGATGACCTACGAGGGCACCGGCGAGATTCACTCCCTGATCATGGGACAGGCCATCACCGGCCTGCCGGCGTTTCGGTAGGAGCGACTGATGAGTTACCAGACACTGCGCACCGAGATCGCCGATGGCGTCGCGGTCGTCACGATCAACCGCCCGGAGGTGCGCAACGCGGTCAGCCGCCAGGTTCAGAACGACCTGAGGGCAGCGCTGGCGGCGTTCAAGCAGGACGACGGGGTGGGCGTCGTCGTCATCACCGGCGCCGGTGACCGGGCGTTCGTCGCAGGCGCCGACATCGCGGAGCTCAAGCACTACACCAAGCACACCGGGCTCGCCTCCGAGATGCAGCGGCTCCACGACGAGGTCGAGGCCTTCGACAAGCCCACGATCGCCGCGGTCAACGGCTACGCCCTCGGTGGCGGATGCGAACTCGCGATGGCCTGCGACATCCGCATCGCCGCCACCAACGCGCAGTTCGGCCTGCCCGAGACGAACCTGTCGGTCCTGCCCGGTGCCGGCGGTACGCAACGCCTGGCGCGGCTGGTCGGCACCGGCCGCGCGAGCGAGATGATCCTCACCGGCCGCCGGATCGATGCCGAGCAGGCACGCGAGATCGGTCTCGTCACCTCGGTCGTCCCGCCGGTTGACCTGATGGCGACCGCGCGCGCGACCGCGGCGCAGATCCTGAACAAGGGTCCGCTGGCCGTGCGCTTGGCGAAACTGGTGATCCGCTCCGGCACGGACGCCGACCAGCGCACCGGCATGGTCATCGAGCGCTTGGCGCAGGCCCTGCTCTACACCAGCGAGGACAAGCTCGAAGGTGCGAGCGCCTTCCTGGACAAGCGCACGCCCGCGTTCAAGGGGAACTAGCCGGCCCATGACAGCCCCGAGTTTCACCCTCAACGAGGAGGACTGAAGCATGAACACCTACGATCCTGCGGCGTACAAGCGGTTCTTCGAGCACGAGTTCACCTACCTCGCCGGTTTTCGGCGCAACACGCACCGCTTCGCCGATCGGGTGGCGATCCACTGCCCGCGAACCGGCGCTCCCTGGACCTACGAGGAGTTGGGGACCCGCGTGGACCAGCTGGCCGCCGGGCTGGCCGCAGCGGGCGTGCGACCCGGGGACGTGGTCGTCTACCAGCTCTACAACGGCCCGGAGTTCGCACAGCTCTACCTGGCCACCCAGGCCTGCGGCGCGGTGGGATCTCCGATCAACTTCCGCCTCTCACCGGGCGAAACCGCGTTCATCCTGGACGACAGCCGCACACGCGCCTACGTGTACGACGCTGCGCTGGCAGAGGTCGCGCGGGGAGCCCTGGAACGCGCGCAGCATCGTCCGGAGCTCATCGTCGAAGTGGGTGATGGCGAAGCGCCGTCCGCGCACCACGGTGCCTCGGCGGTGCGGTTCGAAGACCTCCTCGCCGCACCGGGGACGCAGCCTCCGGTCGTCTCGCGCACGGTCTACGAGGAGACGACGCGCTTGTACACCTCGGGCACGACCGGCATGCCCAAGGGCGTGCCGCTCAACAGCGTGGTCGAGATCTTCAGCGCGCACGACGTGATCATGCACTTCCTCCTGACCCCGGAGGACCGCGTGCTGAACATGACTCCGTGGTTCCACCGCGGCGGCCTGTACGCGGGCGGGCCGAACCCGGCCTTCTACCTGGGCGCGCAGGTCGTGCCGATGCGGACGTTCGACCCGGCGCTGTGCCTCGACCACGTCGAGCGGTTCGGTCTGACCTTCCTCGTCGGCGCACCGACCAACCTGGCGATGCTGACGCAGGTCCAGTCGGAGCGGCCGAGAGATCTGTCCACGCTGCGCGGCATCGTCACGATGGGTGCACCGCTGGAGCGCGAGGCGGCCCTGCACTACCAGGAGGTCCTCTGCCCGCGGATCTTCAACGGGTACGGCACCACCGAGGCGTTCTGGAACAGCTTCCTGCGCCCGGCCGATCTGCCAGAGCACGCGGGCAGCGCCGGTCGTGCCTGCACCGATGACGACGTGGCCGTGGTCAAGGTTCTCGACGATCGGCTGGCGACTCCCGACGAGACGGTGGCCAAGGACGGCTCGGAGGTCGGCGAGGTGATCGTCCGGTCGCCGAAGTGCGGTTACGCCTACGCCAACGCCCCTGAGCAGGAAGCCGCGAAGTTCCACCACGGTTGGCTCTACATCGGTGACCTGGCCACGTGGGACTCCGAGGAGTACGTGACGATCGTCGGACGCAAGGACGACATGATCGTCTCCGGCGGGGAGAACGTGCACCCCGTGCAGGTGGAGGAAGTCCTCAACGAGCACCCGGACGTCGAGGACTCGATGGTCGTCGGAATTCCGCACGAGCGGTGGGGCCGTCTCGTGGTCGCCTACGTGGTGCCTGCCAGCGGCGAGCTGGGCGTCGCCGACTGCGAGCGGCATTGTCGCCAGCACCCCATGCTCGCCGGGTACAAACGCCCCCGTGCCTACCGGTTCGTCGACTCGCTGCCGATGACCGCCACGGGCAAGAAGGTGCACTACAAAGCCCGGCAGCAGGCCGCTGATGAGTACGCGCAGGGCCTGTTCGAGAGCACCGAACCCACCTGTGCGCCCCATGCCGGCTGACGAGCGCCCTGGAACCAGTCGGGGCCGCGGTGTCAGCCGGCGGTGGTCTTCGCTTTGCGGCGGTTCTCGAGGGCGGCGGCCAGGCTCGCTCGGCAGGTGCGGAGGATCTGCCGTGTCGCCGGCGTGGCCGGGCTCAGGCCGCAGCGCGTGCAGTCCACGGAGACGTCGCCCGTCAGCTCGTCCACCGCGACGGTTGCTTCGGCCTCGCACGGGCGGCACCAGCGGTGCCCGGTGACGGCGATGACGTGCGTCGGGGAGCTGATGCACTCGTGCGCCCACCGGCGGTGCACGTGGCAGCTGATGCGTTCGAGGCCGGAGAGCTCCTCGCGGTCCTCGGCGACGTCCTCCCTGATGAGAACGTCGGCCAGACGACGGTCGCGGAGATGCGCGTAGCGTTCGCCGAACCGCAGGATCTCAGCGGGTGCGGGTCGATCCGCACGGGGGCGTTGGTGCTGTCCGTTCTTCTGCAAGAGCATCGGGGTGCCTAGGTCGGACGTTCTGGGACTTGTCCAGGGTCCAAGGTCCCGGTCGCGGAGACATCCGTGGCACTGCGTAGTTGGCTGCGTATCCCGGGGTGGGGGGGTGCGCGGCCTGCCGAGATCGAGGGCGAACTACGTAGGAAACTCGGTAGTTCTGCCCTGTTCGAGCGAGCGTCCGCGGGGGACTTTGGAGGGCATCAGACCCGCCCTCGGCATCACGTGAGAAAGCTCGACCATGTCTTCGCCTCGAAACACAAGTCATGCGCCGCAACAGACATCCCATGTGTATCGCAACCCGTGCACCGGCAACTGGATCTGCGACTCCGTGGGCACCCGCGCCCGGCCTGGGCCCGACCGCGCTCGCACCGTCTGCCGGACCCACCTCGAGGCGGTCCGCGTAGCGGTGGGCATGGCTGCCGTGCCCCGGCTGCCCGCGGATGCCCGAGTCCCGGACCTCGACGACGTTCACCCCGCGAGGCGTGAGGACGTCCGGCTCACCGGGATTGAGCCGGACGGGAATCAGGGCTGAGATCCGCGCGGACGTAGGTGGCGATCTGCGCCCGCGACGTAAAGCCCAGCTTGCTCAGGATGTTCTCGACGTGCGCCTCGGCGGTGCGCGGTGAGATGATCAGGTGCTCGGCGATCTCCCGGTTCGACAGTCCCTCCGCCACGAGTTGTGCGACCTGCCCTTCCCTGCGGGTCAGCGGTGAGGAATCGGCCCTGCGGGTCTGTCGAGGTGTCCCGAGCGCGTAGTCGACGGTGGCGTCCGGTGAGAGGTGGGTGCCCGCGGTGTGCTCCGCTTCGAACTGCGCATCGCCCAGCGCCGCTCGCAGGGTGGCGGTGTAGTTCTCGTGGGCCTCCAGGTAGGTGACGAAGCCGAACATGGGCTGGCCGATCGGTAGCCAGAGCTCCCGGTTCGCGCCCATGAGCCGGGCTGCGCGCCGGTGCTGGCCGGATTCCGCCAGCATCCAGGCCAGCACCTCCACGCAGCAGGGGATGCCGAGCCAGTCGCCGAGGTCTCGCTTGATCTCGATGGCCTCGCGCAGCGCCGCCGTGGCGAGGATCTCGTCTGAACGGGTCCAGCCGATGAGCCCCAGCACCCACAGCGCCCACGTCGCCGCCCAGCTTTCGCCGATGTCCCGGCTGAGCCGGCGGCATTCCTCGGCGATCCGTTCGGCCTCCTGGCTGTCGCCCTCGATCAGGCGCAGCCAGCCGTGGGCGGCCAACCCGATCAGCGACTCCGAGTCCGCAGCTCCGAGCGACCGATAGGTCGCTTGGGCACCGGACAGCAGCGTCTCCGCGTCGTCGAGGTGGTAGCCGAGCAGCTCGTTGACGCCGAGGAACTGCTCGGCTCGGGCGAGCGTCACCTGATCGCCGAGTCGCCTGGCGGCGTCGACGCACTCGGTCAAGATCGTCGTGGAACCGATCGGTTCGCCCTGGACCTGGCGGACCCATCCCGCCACCCAGAGCGCCCTGGCCCGCAGCGGCGTGTCGGCGCGGAGCGCGGCGAGAGCCTTGTCGATCCACTCCCGGCCCTCGCGGCTGGCGCCCATGACCCAGAGGTGGCGCAGGTCCACCGTCGTCCGCACCGCCACGGACGGGTCCGCGTCGTTGTCGAAGCCGAAGCGGAGCGCCTCCCGGAAGTTGACCTGCTCGCGCCGCAGCATCGAGGCCCACTCCCGCTGCCGCGGTCCCGACCAGTCCTGGCAGGCGCGAGTGGCCAGGTCGGCGAAGTGGTGCATGTGCCGCCGGCCCACGTCGAGCTCGGCGTCGCTGCCGTGGAGGAGCTCCCGGCCGAACTGCCTGATGGTCTCCAGCATGTGGTAGCGGGCTCCGGTGCTGTGGGTCTGGCGGAGCACGACCGATTTGCTCACCAGGCCCGTCACCGCGTCGGTGGCCTCCTGCGCGGTCAAGGAGTCGTGCCCGATGACGGCGAGGGCCGCGTCGAGGTCGAATCCTCCTGGGAAGATCGACAGCCGCGCCCACGCGGTCTGCTCGGCGGGCGAGCACAGCGCGTAGCTCCACTCCACCGCAGCGCGCAGGGTCTGCTGGCGGGCCGGTGCGCCCCGGATCACGGTGGACAGCGCCTGGAACCGGTCTTCGAGGCGGTCCAGGATCTCGGTGACGCCCATCGCCTGGAGCCGCACCGCAGCGAGCTCGATGGCCAGCGGCATCCCCTCGAGCCGGGCGCACAACCTGGCTACGACCTCGCGGTTCTCGGCATCGAGGGTGAACCCGGGTACCGCGGCGGCCGCCCGTTGGACGAACAGCTCGACCGCCTCGTACTTGAGGGGGTTGCGGTCCGCGCGACCTTCGTCGTTGGTGAAGCTGAGCGGGGGAACGGGGACGACGTGCTCCCCGGGGACGTGCAGCGCTTCGCGGCTGGTCGCGATGATGCGCACCCCGGGCGCCGCGCGCAGCACGGCGGCGATCAGGTTCCCGCACGCGTCGAGCAGGTGCTCGCAGTTGTCGATGACCAAGAGCAGGTTCTTGTCCTGCAGGTGCTCGACCAGCACCTCCTCGGCGGACTCCGCCGACCGGTCCGGGACGCCGAGGGCGTCGATGATGGCGTGATCGGTCAGGGCCGGATCGCTGAGCTCGGCGAGCTCGACGAGCCAGACGCCGTCCGCGAAAGCCCGGTGCGCTGTCTCGGCGACGCGAATGGCCAACCGGGTCTTGCCCATCCCACCGGGGCCGAGCAGCGTCACCAGCCGGGCGGACCCGAGCAGCGTTCGAACCTCACCGACCATCGCCCGTCGGCCGACGAAGCTGGTGACGGTCTCCGAGCCGGGGAGGTTGCCCAGACGCCGGGTCATGTCACCACCAGCTCACGGTCAGCTCGATTCGCAGTGACGCGCATCACTGCTGCCCAAGTGTAGACCTCGACCGCGGCCGGCTCGGGCGCCGCGCCCCGGCTCAGCAGGCCGAGGGCACGTGGTCGAGGGCTGAACCAGCACGCGTCGGCGATGTGGGTCGGTGCGCGCGCTGCGCGAGACCGGTTCGGGATGGTCGGCCGGAATTCTCCCGAACATCATCGCTTTCGGCTTCGCCGCAGAATGCGCGGTCGCACGGATGAACCGATCGGCAAACGATGTGGACGCCACGAATGGCCGTCACACAATTATCTGTACAGGCGCGAAAATCGTTGCCATAGACTCGGTCCCGGCCAGATCGGTACCGGAAACCCGTGGGCGAAAACGTCGTTTCCACACAATTGAATTCACATATCGTGAACCGCGTTCATCTGCTGCGCAACAAATTCTGAATTCGCGGCGACCACATCGACAACCCCTTTCCGCGGCGCCGAGAACTCTTCGGGCGCCCGACGGCTGCACAGTCGAGTTCACCGACGAAAGGTTCGTGACGTGACTGCACCCCCTGACGTTCCATTCTCATCGCTGCAGACCGAGGCGGCGCGTCTGCTGGCGACCACGACCAAGACGCCTCCGCAGATGCAGAACATCAGCTCTCGGCATCTGCTCAACCAGCTTCCGTGGGAGACCGTCGAAGCCGGGACGTACCGGGTGAACCGGCGCCTGCAGCACAAGATCGGCCGCGGTCGCGTGGCGTTCGTCCAGGAAGGAACCGACGTCCGCGTCGTTCCGGAAACGCTCGCCGAACTGCCCGCGCTGCGCGGCTATTCCGACGTCGACGTGCTGACGCGGCTCGCCAGGTTGTTCACGCCTCGGACGGTCGATCCCGGCGAAGTCCTCGCGGCGGAGGGAGACCCCGTCCGGGAGGTGTTCATCGTCGCGCACGGCCGGATCGAGCGGCTCGCGACAGGTGAGTACGGGACCGTCGACAAACTCGGTGTGATCACCGATGGCGCGCAGGTCGGTGACGAAGCGGTCGGAGTCGACGAGCCGACCTGGTCGGCCACGCTGCGCTGCGCGACCTCGGGCACGGTCCTGGTTCTGAACTGGAACGCCTTCGAAGAACTGCGCGACAACGCGGAGAGCCTGCGCACGCACCTGGCGGCGTTCGCACGACGGCGGGACCTCCCGCAGAACCGCAAGGGCGAGGCCGAGGTCGCCCTCTCCGCGGGCCACGCGGGCGAGGTCGGCCTGCCCGGGAGCTACGTCGACTACGAGTTGACCCCCCGGGAGTACGGACTGTCGTTGACGCAGACGGTCCTGCAGGTCCACACGCGGGTCGCCGATCTGTACAACCAGCCGATGAACCAGACCGAGGAGCAGATCCGGCTCGCCAT
Source organism: Saccharopolyspora sp. NPDC049357 (assembly GCF_040677225.1). NCBI lineage: Bacteria > Bacillati > Actinomycetota > Actinomycetes > Pseudonocardiales > Pseudonocardiaceae > Saccharopolyspora > Saccharopolyspora sp. NPDC049357. Next base: position 45,707 of record NZ_JBFAQJ010000041.1, read on the forward strand.
CGAGGAGATCCGCGAGACTCAGGAGCACGAGCTGGTGCACAACCAGGATTTCGGGCTGCTGCACAACACGGCCTTCGACCAGCGGATCTCCACCCGCGGCGGGCCGCCCACGCCGGACGACATGGACGATCTGCTGTCCATGCGGCGATCCACGGATGCGTTCTTCGCGCACCCCAAGGCGATCACGGCGTTCCTGCGGGAGTGCAACCGCCGCGGGCTGGTGGTCGACGCCACCGAGCTCAGCGACGGTTCGAAAGCCCTCACCTGGCGCGGTGTGCCGGTGTACCCGCTGGGCAAGATCGGCGTCACCGAGCACAACACGTCGACGATCATCGCGATGCGGCGTGGTGCGGGCCGGCAGGGTGTCGTGGGGCTGCGGCCCGGAGAGCTGCCCGACCAGGTGCAGCCGGGGTTGAACGTGCGGTTCATGGGCATCACCGAGCAGGCCATCGTGCGCTACCTGGTCACCGCCTACTACAGCGTCGCCCCGCTGGTCCCGGATGCGGTCGGCCTGCTGGAGCACGTGGAGATCGGACGGGAGGAGCCCCTGTGATCGAGCTCGTCCAGCACGACACACCGGTGCCCTCCCGGCAGCAGCACACCGACGGGGTGTGGGGCACCAGCGCGTGCACGCCTTCCGGCACGCAGCGGAGAACGACGCCGTTGTACTGCCCGCCGACGCCGCCCGAACGGCCGGAGCTGGCCGCGGAGCTCAACCGCAGGGTCATCGTCTGGATGAACGAGATGGGCCTCGGCACCGAGGAGAACGTCGCCGGCGTCTACGACCACGATCCCGGGCGCGGCATCACGCTGTGCCACCCGGGCGGCGACGACGTCGAGCGGATGACCGCGGCGACCAAGATGATCATCGCCGAGACCGTGGTGGACGACTACTTCTGCGAGACCAACAGCCGCCGCGCCGCCGACGACCAGCAGATCGGGCCGAACCTCTCGCTGGCCCAGTCCGCGATCGACGCCCCGTGCCTGACCGGCACCTACCAGGCGTTGTGGGAGAAGCACCGGAACGACGACCCGGTGCTGCGAGCGCAGCACGACGCGTTCAACGACCTCAAGAGGTTCAGCACGCCCGCCCAGGCGCGACGCACCACGCACGACATCGCCCAGCTCTACCTCGGCTACAACGCGGAGAACGGCTGGCGCTTGATCAACCGGCTGCCCCCGGTCTGGCAGTACCTCGCCAACCGGCAGATGAACTCGTTCCGGCCGTGCCTCGCGCTCACCGACATGCTCGACGGCTACGAAATACCGCCGGAGCTCTACGCCCACCCACTGGTGCAGGACTGCACCGCTCGCGCTTCGCTGATCGCCACGCTGCACAACGATCTGGCCTCCTGCGAGCGGGAGATCCGCGGCCCCGGGCTGCCGTTCAACCTCCCCGCCGCGATCCAGGCCGAGGAGCACATCCCGCTCGACGAAGCGTTCATCAAGTCCTGCGAGGTCCACAACGAGCTGATCCAGGAACTCGAAACCGACACCGAACGCACCACCGCGGCCCTTCCGGATCCGGCGGTGGCCCGCTACCTGACCGGCCTGTGGGCGTGGATCGCCGGATGCAGGCACTGGCACTTCACGACCGCACGCCACGCCGCGTAACAAGGGAGGACTCGGACGATGAGCACGAACACCTCTGTCGCCAGCCACTACCAGGGCAGTGTCGCGGACTACTGGAACAAGGAGGCCAACCCGGTCAACATCGAGCTCGGCGAGGTCGACGGCTACTTCCACCACCACTACGGCATCGGTGAGCCGGACTGGTCGGTCGTGGAGGGCGATCCGGACACCGCACGGGAACGAACCACCCGGGAACTGCACCGCTTGGAGACCCAGCAGGCCGTGTTCCTGCTCGACCACCTCGGCGCGGTGCAACCGGATCAGCGGATCATGGACGCCGGGTGCGGCCGCGGCGGTTCCTGCTTCATGGCGCACGACCGGTTCGGCTGCCAGGTCGACGGCATCTCGATCTCCCGCAAGCAGGTCGAGTTCGCCAACGAGCAGGCGAAGGAACGCGAGGTCGAGGGCAAGGTCGCGTTCCACCTGAAGAACATGCTCGGCACCGGCTTCGAATCCGGCTGCATGCAGGCGATCTGGAACAACGAGTCCACGATGTACGTGGACCTGCACGACCTGTTCGCCGAGCACTCCCGGCTGCTGGCGCGCGGTGGCCGCTACGTGACGATCACCGGCTGCTACAACGACGTCTACGGCCTGCCCTCGCGCGCCGTGTCCACCATCAACGCCCACTACATCTGCGACATCCACCCGCGCTCCAACTACTTCCGCGCCATGTCCGCGAACAGGTTGGTGCCCACGGAGGTGGTCGACATGACCGAGATGACGCTGCCCTACTGGCGCCTGCGGGCGAAGTCCCCGCTGGCGACCGGCATCGAGCAGACCTTCATCGACGCCTACACCTCCGGCAGCTTCCAGTACCTGCTCATCGCCGCCGACCGGGTGTGAGACGACGTTGAGGGCACCTCAGCGGTCCTCTGGCTCCGGAAGCCACAGGCGTTGTGGCTGTCCTGGCCAGAGGACCGCTGAGAGGCTCCTCGCCCGCAGGGTGTTCGGAGTGCAGGTGTGCGGCGTGGTCGGCGGTGCGTCGAGCCCGGGTTGAGGAAACGTGCGGAGTTGCATGCTGGGGAGCAGGAACGGGCACCGACGCACGTCCGGGTCGGCGGACGGTGCGCTGATCGGTGTTGAGGACTTGGAGCCGCCGAGGTGGGCGGAGGTGGATCAGAAGGTCGCGGGCGCGAGCTTGTGGCAGACGGTCCGCGAGCTGCCGATGGCGGCGAGGCTGGTGGTCGGGCTGTCGTTTCGGGCTTCGCCCGGCCGGACGGTGCTGGCCGGTGTGGTCCAGTTGGCTTCGGGCTGCGCTTCGGCGTTCGGCCTGTTCGCCACGGCCGGGGTGCTGACGCAACTGCTGACGGCCGGACCCACGCCGGAGCGGGTGGTCGCGTCGCTGCCGGCGATCGCCGCTGTGGTGGCGGCTTTCGCCTTGCGCGGCTTGTTGGACAGCGCGGTGTCGGCGGTGCAAGGGGTGCTGATGCCGCTCGTGCGTCGTGCGGCCCAGGATCGGCTCAATTCCGAGGTCGCCGAGGTGGAGCTGCTGGCGTGGGAGGACTCCGACTTCCAGGAACTGGCCCGGCAGGGCGGCTATCAAGGTGTTCAGGCCGTGGAGTCGAGCGTGCGCAGCATCGCTTCGATCTCCTCGGCGCTGGTGTCGCTGGCGGCCGCGCTGATCACGGCGGCGCTGCTCGATCCCTGGTTGTTGCCTGCGCTGCTGGTGCCCACGGTGGCCGAAGCGTGGGCGTCGATGCGCGCGGCGAAGCAGGGCTACGTGAACTTCCTGAGCCTGGTGACCCGCCGGCTGCGGCTGCACGTCGTGGAGAACTTGCTGGTCGCACGCGATGTGGGCACGGAACGCGCCGCGCTGAACCTGCAGGAGCCGCTGCTGACCGAACACCGCCGCATCGCCGATCAGGTCACCGAGGAGGCGATCCGCGCCGAACATCGGCAGACCTGGACGCGGTTGATCGGACGCACCTTGGCCGGCACCGGCACCGGCCTGGCCTACTGCGTGCTCGGCGCGCTGCTCTACACCGGCGCGATGCCACTGGCCATCGCCGGAGCCGCCGTCATCGCGATGCGGGCCGCGGCGAGCTCGCTGTCGACCACGATGGTGTCGGTCAACCGCCTCTACGAGCACTCGTTCTACCTGCGGTTCTACACCCAACTGCTCGCCGAGTCGGCGCGACGCCACAGGCCCGCGGCCGGGGTGCGCGCTCCCCGCAACCCGGAGACCATTCGGCTGGAGAACGTCTCGTTCACCTATCCCGACGCCGACGAACCCGCGCTGGTCGACATCGACCTGACCTTCCACCGCGGCGAGGTCGTGGCGCTGGTCGGGGAGAACGGATCCGGCAAGACCACGCTGGGAAAGCTCATCACCGGGCTGTATCCACCGACCGAGGGCAGAGTGCTGTGGGACGAGGTGGATCTGGCCACCGCGGACGCCCGAAGCGTGTACGAGCAGATCGCCCTGATCGACCAGGACCCCGCGCGGTGGCCCATGACCGCCGACACCAACATCCGCATCGGAAACCTCGCGGCCCCGCAGCCCTACGGCGCCACCTGGGAGACCGCCCTGCGCGAGTCCGGCGCCGATGAAGTCCTCGCCAAGCTCCCGCAAGGGCCGGGCACGGTCCTGTCGCGGCAGTTCCGCGGAGGCCATGAGCTCTCCGGCGGATCGTGGCAACGACTCAGCGTCGGGCGCGGGATCTTCCGCGAACACGCGGCGGTGCTGATCGCCGACGAACCCACCGCCGCGCTCGACGCGAAGGCCGAAGCCCGGGTGTTCGCCGGCTTGCAGCGCGCGACCAAGGGATCCCTGGACGACGCCCATCGCACCACGGTCCTCGTCACGCACAGGCTGGCCAACATCCGGCGCGCACACCGCATCGTCGTCATGGAATCAGGACGCGTCGCCGAGACCGGAACCCACGAAGAACTGATGCGAGCCAACGGCCTGTACCGAGAACTGTTCACCATCCAGGCCCGCGCCTACGAAACCGAGCAAGCGTGCCACGAGTGCAGCGCGGCGCCACGCCAACGGTAAGACGATGGCGCTGTTGTGCACGGGTCATTTCAGGCCGGAACGGATGAAGGCGTTGACGATGTGGCGTTGGAGGACGAGGTAGAGGGCGAACACCGGTAGGCATGCCAGTCCGGCTGTTGCCATGAGGGGACCCCAGTCGTTGCCTTCGGTGCCCATGAAGCTGCGGATGCCGAGTTGGACCATGGCGTTGCTGCGTTGGAGCACCAGGGCGGGCCAGAAGTACTCGTTCCAGGCCTGCACGAACAGCAGGATGCCCAGTGCCGCTAGCGCTGGACGCAGGTTGGGCACGACGACGGTCCACAGCGTTGCCCAGGACGACCGTCCGTCGATCTTTGCTGCGTCGAGCAGCTCCTTGGGGAAGCTGCGCATGTGCTGGCGGAGCATGAGGACGCTCAGTGCAGAGCACAGGGACGGCAGGATCACGCCTGCGATGGTGTTGAGCACGCCGAGCTGGAGCAGCAGCAGGTAGTTGGGCAGCATCGACACCTGGAACGGCACCAGCCAGGTGCCGACGAACAGCAGGTACAGCACCTGCTTGCCGCGGAACTCCCAGACCGCGAAGGCGTAGGCGGCGAACAGGCCGGTGAGCAGTTGGCCGATCGCGGTCACCAGTGCCACCACGAGGGTGTTGGCCAGCATGGGCCCGATGGGAATCGTGGTCCAGGCGTAGACGTAGTTGTCCACCGACAGCGGCCAGGGCAGCGGTGACAGCGAGAGCACGTCGCCGGGCGCGCGGAGCGAGGTCGCGTACATCCAGTAGATGGGAAGCACGCACAGCAGGCCCAGCACGCCCAGGATGACGTGCCCCAAGATGGCCCGCGATCGGCTTCGGGTCCCGACGGGGAGATCGGACTCCGCATGTTGCTCGACGGCCGCGATGTCGCTCGTCGCATCGCGTTCCAGCGTGGAGGTGGTCATGAGATCGGTCGCCTGCTTTCGCACTTCAGCGATCAGTCGTCGTGGTGGCTGATGCGGTCGGACAGCCAGACGAGGAACAGCGCGACGACGCCGAAGGTCGCGAAGAAGATCACGCCCGCTGCCGCGCCGAGACCGGCCTGGTGGCTGTGGAAGCCGTAGTCCCACAGCAGGTAGTAGAGGTGCGTGGTCGCTGCTGCGGGACCGCCCTGGGTCAGGGTGTCGATCAGCGGGAACGTCCACTGCGCTCCGAGGAGCACCGTCATGAGCACGAGGAAGACCAGCGTCGGTGACAGCAGCGGCAAGGTGATCCAGCGGGTGGCCTGCCAGCGGGTGGCGCCGTCGAGCTGGGCTGCGGCCGAGTAGTCGTCGTTGATGCCGGACAGGCCCGCCGACACCAGCAGAACGGCGAACCCGAGCAGGTGCCAGCCGGTGATGCCGATGATCGAGATCTGCGCCGGGACGCTCTCGTACAACCAGTTGACGTCCACACCCAGGAACCGGTTCACCGCACCGGATCCCGGATCGAGAAGCCACTGCCACACCGCCGCGCTGGCAACCGGTGCGACCAGCATGGGTGTGAAGATCAGCGCGCGGTACAGCTCCCGGGCGCGTCCGCTGACCTGGCGGGTCGCCAGCGCCACGACGACCGGGATCACCACGGTGAACGGCAGCAGTCCGGCGATGACCGCGAGGGTGTACCCCACGGCGTTTCCCAGCTCGGGTGCCGCGAGGAGCTGCTCGTAGTTGTCGGTGCCTGCCGGCACCATGGGGGACGTGGGCAGCAGGTTCCACGAGTAGAAGGACAGCTGCGCGGTTTGCACCAGCGGCCGGTAGGTCCAGATGACCAGCAGCGCGAGTCCCGGCGCCAGGTAGAGGTAGGGAGGTGCTGCCCGCAGGATTCGCCTGAGCGGCGAAGCCCGGTGCGCGGTCGGCGGCGCGGTCCGCGCGGGTGCGGGTACTTCGACGAACACGGGTTCACTCCGCTTCGGAGAGGTGGGTGTGGATCATGCTCGGGAGCTCGGCTTCGTCGTCCCCGGTGAGCAGCAGGGCCGGCGCCCCTGCCCCGGAGGCCGCCACTGCGGACAGGGCGGCCTCCAGGAACGTTTTTCAGCCCTTCGGAAGCAGAGCTGCCGCCTGGTCCTGCTCTGCCCGCAGCGTGGCCTGCGGATCGGCGCCCTGGTAGACGCTCTTCTCCACGGCGGCCATCATCCCGTCGCGAATCTGCTGGTAGTTCACTCCGGGCATGGAGGTCCAGGGCTCCAGGCGGGCCAGCTGCTCGACGTTGGGCTGCATCAGCGGGTTCTGCTCCGCCCAGGACTTCAGCCCGTCCGGGTCGTCGAGGAGCCCGGTGCGCAGCGGTAGGTAGCCGATCTTGCTGGAGATCATCTCGTAGGCGTCCGCGCTGGTGAGGAACTTGATCAGCTCCCAGGACGCGCGCTGCTTGGCCGGGTCGTCGGACAGCACGAACAGCGACGCCCCCGAGTTGGTCGGCACCGTGGCCTTGCCGTCGAAAGCCGGCATCGGGGCGGCGCGCAGGTCCCACTTGCCCTTCGCGGCCTTCTCGAAGTTGCCCTGCAGGGAACTGGATTCGAGGATCATGCCCATCTCACCGCGCCCGAAGCCCTCGTAGGCCTGCCGCTGGCCGAGAACCGGTGTCGCGCCGGACTTCACCATCTGCTGCGCCATCGTCACGACCTCGGCGGCGGGCTGCTCGGCGAAGGTGAGCGTCTTGCGGTCCTCGGACAGGACTCGCCCGCCGTTGGAGCGCACCATGGCCTGGTAGCACCAGTCCTTGCTGGTCTCGGTGAGGCAGTCGGAGTACGCGCCGTTCTTGCCGGTGGCCGCCTTGATGGCCAGCGCCGCCTTCTCGACATCGGACCAGGTCGCGGGGGGCTTCGCCGGGTCGAGCCCGGCCTGCTGGAACAGCGAGGCGTTGTAGTACAGCACCGGCGTGGAGAACACGAACGGCACGCCGTAGGTCTTGCCGTTCCAGTCGCCGAGGTCACGCGCGGACTCGTGGAACGGGTGACGGGGGCCGTCGAAGTTGGCCTGCACGGCCTCGCGTCCCACCAGGTCGTCCAGCGGCTTGGCGCGGAGCTGGTTGATGGTGAAGTCGAGCTCGCTGAAACCGAGCTGCGCGACGTCAGGCGCGTGTCCGGCCATCATCTGGTTCTGGACGCTGGAAACGGTGTCCGACACCGGGTTCGGGCTGTTGCCCTGCGGTTTCTGCGCGGTCACCTTGATGTTCGGGTGCTGCCGCTGGAACTCGTCGATCAGCGCGTTGAACGTGTCCGTCCACGCACCGGCCTGACCGAAGTTGTAGCTCTCGAACACGATCTGGACCTGCTGGTCAGGTCGCAGCTCGGGTACCGGGGCGGAGGAGGTGGGCTGGGTTTCGGTGCTGCCGAGCCCGCCGATTCCGCATGCCGAAGTGGTCAGTGCGAGCACGGCGACGGCGGCGAGGCCGCTGAGCGTGCGTCTTGCCCTCATGTGGTTCTCCTGTCGGTGGAACGGTTTACCCGCTGCTCCGTGCCGGGAGCGGGGTGCGTCTGCGGTGGTCAGACGGCGGGGGCGTCGAGTGCGACGTGCCTGACGCTGTCGGGCTGCGGGCGCCAGACCAGGCGGCGACCCGTCGTCGGGTCGAACAAGTGGGTGTGCTCGGGCAGCGTGGTGAAGGCGACGGGTTGGCCCGCGCGAAGTCCCAGGGGCCGGGGGCCGCGGGCGGCGAGCTCGGTGTCGCCGACCGAGCACAGCGCTACCTCTTCGTTGCCGAGGTTCTCGATCGCGTCGACGACACCCCGCAACAGCGGGCCGCGCGTGTGCTCGCTGACCAGGACGAGGTGTTCGGGGCGAACACCGAGCACGACATCGCGCGACGGCAGGTCGCCGGTCAGGTGCTCCAAGGGCACGTCGACGTCGCGGGCCGTGACGCGCAAGTGGTCGCCGCGGCTCTCCAAGCGGGCGTCGATGAGGTTCATGGGAGGAGAACCCATGAAACCTGCGACGAAAACCGATTCCGGGGTGTCGTAGACCTCGGACGGTGTGCCCGCCTGCTCCAGGCGGCCGTCGTTGAGCACCGCGATCCTGGTGGCCATCGTCATGGCCTCGACCTGGTCGTGGGTGACGTAGAGGAAGGTCGATCCGAGCTGCTGGTGCAGCGCGGCCAGTTCGGTGCGGGTCGCGGTGCGCAGCTTCGCGTCCAGGTTGGACAACGGCTCGTCCATCAGGAACGCGCCCGGATCGCGAACCAGCGCGCGGCCCAGCGCGACCCGCTGCCGCTGACCACCGGAGAGCTCCTTGGGGCGGCGCTTGAGCAGCTCCTCGAGCCCGAGCAGCGCGGCGACCTCGCCAACCTTGCCGTCGATCCCCGTGCGCGACCAACCGCGGGTGCGCAGCGGGAAACCCAGGTTGCGCGCGACGCTCAGGTGCGGGTAGAGCGCGTAGCTCTGGAAGACCATCGCCAGGTCGCGGTCCTTCGGCGCGACGTGGGTGATGTCGCGGTCGTCGAGGAGGATGCGCCCCTCGGTGGGCGGGAGGAGCCCGGCGATCATCCGCAGCAGCGTCGACTTGCCGCACCCGCTCGGTCCCAGCAGGACCAGGAACTCGCCGTGGTCGATGTCGAGGGAGACCGAATCCACCGCGGCGGTGCTGCCGCGCCGGGCATTTCCGAATGCTTTGCTCAGTCCCTCAATTCGGATACGGCTCACTGCGGGTCTCGCCTCCGGTCGTGGTTCTTGGTCGGGCACGTTTGTTCCGCCGGCTCCGAGAAGGATCCTGGCTGCCGCGGCTCGGGGCGTGCTCGGGGGAATGTGAGCATGCCCGTGTGGAATTCCGGTGAACACCCGGTGATTCGCCGATTCGCCGACGGCCTGGCGCGAACGTGATGTTCATGCTGGCCAGCGACGATTGGAAGGCGTGCACGTCCGATTCCCAGTGGCGGGGCAATGGAGCGAGCGACTCACGATTGAGATCTCGAATCGAGCGAGATCGAAATGGTGGTTGACGTCTCCTGCTCAAGGCGATCGGTGGGATTTCATTCTCGCCTGATAGGGGATATCAATTGCTCAATTCCGGTGGAGATCTTGTCGTCGCGGTTGGTCTTCCGGAAAGCTCGGCCGGAACCGTCGCTGCGCCGTAGCGGCCTGGGATTCGCTGGAGGAAGAGGATGCGGCTTACCGTGCTGGGTTGCCGAGCGGGGATGCCCGCCGACGGTCAGGCGAGTTCGGGCTACCTGCTGGAGACGCGGACGACTCGCCTGCTGTTGGACTGCGGCCCGGGCATCGCCACCGCGCTCAGCTCGGTCGCCGAGACCGCGAGCCTGGACGGCATCGTGATCAGCCACTTCCACTCCGACCACTGCTACGACCTGCTGCCCATCGGCAAGAGCCTGCTCAGCGGCCTCGCCCACGAGCCCGGGGCCACCGTTGAAACGATCAGGAGCAGCGGGTTCACACCCGTGCCGCTGTACGTGCCGCGCGGATCGGGAGACCTGTTCGCCCGCTGGGCCGGACTGTTCCCGGTGCACACCTTCCCGTTGCTCGACCGGGCCTTCGAGATCGCCTTCGACGTCCGCGAGTACGAACCGGGGGAGACCCACGTCCTGGGCGAGTTCAGCGTGGCGATGCACGAGACGCGACACGCGATCCCCAACTGCGGTGTCCGGGTCGAGTCGGCGACGGCGACGTTCGCCTACACCGGGGACACCGGGACGACACCGGCGCTCCACGAGCTCGCCGAGGACGCCGACCTGCTGCTCACCGAGGCGACGCTGGCCGAGCCGGAGACCGGCGACCACGGGCACCTCTCCGGCACCGACGCCGGCGTCATCGCCGCGAAGGCCGGCGTGGGCAGGCTCGTGCTGACGCACTTCGCCGTCGCCGACGAGAGCAGCCTGGAGCACCTGCGCGCGTGCGCGGCGGAGAGCTACGAAGGCCCGATCGCTCTCGCGGCACCGGGCGCGCGGTTCGACATCGGCTGAGTTCCCAGGCGGCGCCGGGGGCCCGTACCGACACCGCCGCGGGGCATGTGACGGAGTTCACCGAGCGTCGTTCGTCTGCGGTTTCGGCTGTGGGACACGGCGTGGCTCCACCAGCAGTGCCCTTGGTTCACCGGGTGTTCCTCGGAGGTGCATACCGTCTGTCGAGCACAGAGCTGTCCGACAGCCGCCCCGGGGGGCAATGTGGAATTCAGGCACCTCGAATCCTTCCTCGCGATCGCCGAAGAGCTGCACTTCGGGAGGGCCGCCGCCAAGTTGCACCTGGCGCAGCCGTCGCTGAGTCAGCACCTGCAACGACTGGAACGCAGCGTGGGCACCGAACTGGTCGCCCGCACCTCGCACGAAGTCCGGCTCACACCCGCCGGCGAAGCATTCCGCGACCAGGCCCGCGCGATCGTGGCGCAGGTGTACAAGGCCGGGCAAACCGCCCGCGAAGCCGCCGCGGGCCGCTCGGGGCACGTCGACGTCGGGTACAACTTCGCGGCCGGTCAGCAGGTCCTGCCCGCGGTGCTCACGAAGATGCACACCGACCACCCCGACATCGGCGTCACGCTGCACGAGATGCGCACCGGTCCGCAGATGCAGGCGCTGCGGGCCGGTGACGTGGACGTGGCCATGGTCTACGGGAGGCCGGTCGGTGCGGAGTTCGAGTCCCGGTCGCTGGCCAAGTTCCCCCTCGTCGCCGTGGTCGGACCGAACCACAGGTGGGCCGGACGGCCTGGCGCCTCCTTCAGCGAGCTCGCGCACGAGCCGTGCATCCTGTTCGGGCGCGAGCAGTGCCCCGCGATGTACGACTCGATCTTCGGCGCGGCATCGAGCAGCGGCATCACGCTCAACATCGAGCACGAGGTCGACGATCCCGGTGCGGTGGCGATCATGACGTCGGTGAAACCCCTGGTCGGATTCGCCTCGACGCTTCGCGGCAGGCACGTCAGCGGCAACGTGCGGGCGGTACCGGTGCGGCTGTACGACCCGGTGCCCACCGTCGAGCTCTACGTCGCGTGGGTGAGCGGGAGGACCTCCCCGGCCGCCGATCTGTTCCTCGAATGCGTCGAAGCGCAGGCTGCCGAGCCCGCCGAGGAACCGCTGCAGGTCTGAGCCGGCGAACAACGCCCAGTAGAAGCGCGCGACCCGCACCAGCGACCGGTTCTTGACCAGATCGGGCGCGTAGTGCACGACGTTCGGGCACTCGTGGCGGCGCATCCACAGGAAGTGGGAGTGCATCAGTCCGCGCAGACGTCCTTTCAGGCCGTCGCCTGCGAGGTTGGGGGGGGAGTGCGGGTCGCCTTCGCGGTCGCTGCACTCGTGATGCCGCCGGTGCAGCGCAACCCAGTCCACGCTCGGCGATCCGCTCACCGATGTCGGCCTGCTGCTGTTCTACTGGCGAGAAGCCGGAGAAGCGCAACGCCTCCTCAGCCCGACCGTCACGACGCTCCCGGGATTCCCCGGAAGAGATCACCTCGTTGATCGCTACGTGGCCCGCACCGGCCGGAACGTGGACGCCATCCACTACTACGAGGCGTTCGCCCACTTCAAGTTCGCGGTGATCGCTCAAGGCATCGCCGCCCGCGTCGCCGGGGGTGCCATGGCGGGTCAGGACTTCGGCGATCTCTCCGACGAGATCGTCCGAATCGCGGAGGAAGGACTGGCCATCATCAGTCAGTCGGCCTGATCAGCGCACCGCAGCAGAACGGAGAGGAATCATGTCGGTGCTGGACACCTTCCGCTTGGACGGGAAGGTCGCGGTCGTCACCGGTGCCAGCTCAGGTCTGGGCGCGGGATTCGCGCGCGCATTGGCCGACGCGGGTGCTGACGTCGTACTCGCCGCGCGACGCGAGGACCGGATGAGCGAGGTCGCGGCTGACGTCGAAGCCAAGGGACGCCGCGTCCTGGCCGTGCAGACGGACGTTTCCCAACCGGAGGACTGCACCGCGCTCGCCGACGCCGCGATGACAGCGTTCGGCCAGGTCGACGTCCTGGTCAACAACGCGGGCATTGGCACCGCAGTGCCCGCGCTTCGCGAGCAGCCCGATGAGTTCCGGCGCGTCGTGGACGTCAACCTCATGGGCAGCTACTGGATGGCGCAGGCCTGCGCTCGCGTCATGCGCCCCGGGTCGAGCATCATCAACATCGCCAGCGTGCTGGGCCTGATCAAGTCGTTCGCGCCCCAAGCCGCCTACGCGGCGAGCAAGGCGGGCTTGATCGGCCTCACCCGCGACCTGGCCCAGCAGTGGACCGGGCGGCGGGGAATCCGGGTCAACGCCGTGGCACCGGGATACTTCGTGAGCGAGATGTCGGCCGAGGTGCCGGCCGAAGAGCTCGAGCTGTTCCTCCAGCACACGTCACCCCTCGCACGCATGGGCCGGCAACACGAGCTCGACAGCGCGATCATCTTCCTCGCCAGCCCGGCATCCTCCTACATCACCGGAATCACGCTGCCCGTGGACGGTGGAATGTCAGGACACTGAACAACTCGCCCCCGGAATCCGACTCGGGTGGGCGAGGGGTGGGTCGCACGCACGATTGGCATGATTCTGGAGTATCCGCAGTACACCGCCGAGTCCAGCGAAGAGAAGGCCAGAGAGGCGAGACCCGGCGGAGCCAGAAGGCGAATCGGTAGAATGTCGAATCGGTATCGACATCGTCGGGCTAGGGGGACAGCAGGCGTGGCTGAGAAGAAGTCCGTCCGGCAGGCCCCGGCTCGGCCCGACGCCGTTCTCCAGCGCCGCGGCGTGGCCCGCGTTCAGGCGATTCTGGATGCCGCCGAGGAGCTCCTCGCCGAAGACGGTTACGACGCCGCCACCCTGAAGGCGATCAGCGAGCGCACCGGCATCCCCGTCGCCTCGATCTACCACTACTTCGCAGACCGCCACCAGGTCGACGCCGCGCTCATCAGCCGGCACATCGAGGTCCTGGAAGAGCGCATGAACGCGGTTGACGCGATCGGCGGCTTGGAGTCGCTCGCCGATGCCGCTGCCGCTGTGTTCGATCCGCTCGTCGAGTACTTCCGCGCCCATCCGAGCTGCACCGAGCTCTGGTTCTCTGGGCGCGGTGAGGCGGTGGCGGCACTGGTGGCGCGCTTCGACGACGCGACCGCTGAGCTGCTGTGGCGCATCGCGATCGAGAGGGGTCTTCTCGACGAGAGCGCGCCGAGGCTGGTGATGCGCGTGGCCTTCGAGGCGGGCGGTGCCCTCTTCGACATGGCCTTCAAGCAGGATCCGAAGGGTGATGACGCCGTGGTGGCCGAGGCCAAGCGGCTCGTGACCGCGTACCTCCAGACCTACGCGCAGCGCGAAGGCTGATCGCAGTCCGGCCCTAACGCCTGGACCTGAGGTGTGCTCCGGGTCAACCGGTGCACGAGCTGAAGGTCTGCGTCAACTCGGCGAACTCGCCACCACGGCCGCCGGCGGCGTCGTTTCGTGGGGCGTTCACCTCCGATCATTGTCGCCTACCTCGGTCATCCGGATTGGTCGCCGGTGGGTTCGCGTCTTGTGGAGGGGAGGTGTACAGGTATTAAACTCGAAGTCGAATCGACTTTGATTTTAGCTTCGGATGCGGGAGTGAGCGGAAATGACCACAGCGCAACACGTGCACGAGGAGACCCGTGATGTCGTCGTCATCGGTGCGGGCATGGCCGGTTTGATGGCTGCCACGACGCTCCGCGATGAGACCGACGTGGTCGTGTTGGAGGCGTCGGACAGGCCCGGTGGGCGCGTCGAGACCATCCAGAAGGGTGACTACTGGATCAACCTCGGGACCCAGTTCACCGAGGGGACCGGGCCGCTGATCGACGCGCTCAACCACCACGGCATCGAGATGGGATCGCTGGCGGACAAGAGCGTGGCGCTGGTCCTCAACGGGAAATCGGTCGACACGGCCAACCCGCTCGCGCTCATGTTCCGCACGCGGATGAGCTTGCTGGATCGAGTGGGCATGGCGATGGTCGCGGGCCGCATCTTCGCGGCGGTCCCGTTCCTGGAGTCCGACAGCGGCATCGCCAAGAGGGTGCGCGCCAGGCTCGACAGGCGTCTCGCGGCGGACCTGCTGCGGGGAGTCCGCTCCCGGTTGACCCAGGACGTGGTCCGATCGTGGTCGGGCCAGTGGATGGGATGCGAACCCGGGGAGACGGCCGCGACCCAGCTGGTGACCTCGATCGGACTCGCGCTGGCGGACCCGGCCGAGGTGCCGAACTTCGCTCTGCCCGTCGGAGGCAATCAGACGCTGACCGACATCCTCGCCGCCGATCTCGGCGACCGCCTGCGGCTCGAGTCCCCCGTTGAATCCGTGGAGCGCAGCGGTGACGGGGTCGTGGTGAACTACGTCGGAGCGCACGGCCCGGCCCGGGTGCGCGCGAAGCGCGCCATCGTCGCGGTTCCCAGCGATGTCGCGGTTCGGATCCTCCCGGGACTTCCCCAGACGTACCGGAACGCGTTCGACGACATTCGCTACGGCCGGTACGTGATCGTGGGCTTCTTCACCGACGAGGAAGGGCCTCAACCGTGGGACGACTACTTCGCGGTGTCCACGCCGCAGCTCTCGTTCCAGGCGATGTTCAACCACGCTGCCGCCCTTCGCAAAGAAGGCCCGCGGAAACCGGGCGGTGCGCTGGCGTGCTTCGCCGGTGGTGCCGCGGCCGACTCCTCGTTCGAGCTCTCCGACGACGAGATCGTCGCTCGGTTCAGCCGGGACCTGGTCTCGATCTACCCCCAGCTGGAGGGCAAGCTGAGGGAGGGGATCGTGCGCCGGCACCGTCGCGTCGTGCCGTTCTGGGCTCCCGGTCGACGTGAATCGTTGCCGACTCTGCGCGATCCCCTCGGACCGGTTCACCTGGCCGGCGATTACCAGCTCGACATGCCTTCGCTCGCCGACGCGGCGACCTCGGGGGAGAACGCGGCGAACGCGGTCCTCGCGAGCATGAAGCCCTGATGCCTTCTGCCCGCGTCAGCGGGCTCGTGGGCGAAGGCGCTGTCGGAGAACTTCACGGGCCCGTGGAACGTGCTGCGCTGGCAGCGCACCGGGCCGCCGAAGTC
>NZ_JBFAQJ010000042.1:0-58176 GCF_040677225.1 Saccharopolyspora sp. NPDC049357
CTGGATGGTGTGACATCCAGAGCCGACCCCGGCCCCGGACGCGAGGGGCGACTCGCGCCACGGGCCGCACGTGGACAACTCGTACCGACCGACTTTGCAGATGCGTTGTCGCCGCGATGGCGACCGGGGAAATCCGGGCCACCATGGCCTGACCGAACCGGGAGGCGGCTCCGATCTGCAGGCCATGCGCACCATCGCCCATCGCGATGACGAGGGCTATCTGATCAACGGCTCCAAGACGTGGATCACCAGCGCCCGCAGGTCGCAGCTGATCGCGCTGATGTGCAAGACCGACCCGGACGCCGCCCCAGCGCACAAGGGAATCTCGATTCTGCTGGTCGAACACGGCCCCGGCCTGACGGTCTCGCGCGACCTGCCCAAGCTCGGCTACAAGGGAGGTCGAGAGCTGCGAGCTGTCCTTCGACGACCACCGGGTCGGCGCCGATGCCGTCCTCGGCGGCACCGAAGGCCACGGCTTGGCACAAATGATGAAAGGCCTGGAAACGGGACGGCTGAAGGTCGCCGGCCGCGCGCTCGGCGTCGCGCGGGCGGCCCTGGAAGACTCGCTGAACTACGCCCAGGAGCGCGAGTCGTTCGGCAAGCCCATCTGGAAGCACCAGTCCGTCGGCAACCACCTCGCCGACATGGCCACCTCGTTCTCCGCAGCGCGCCAGCTGACACTGCACGCCGCCCAGAAATACGACGCCGGTCGCCGGGTGGACATGAAGCCGGGATGGCAAAGCTCTTCGTCTCGGAAACGGCGATGGAGATCGCGCTCAACGCCGTCCGCGTCCACGGCGGCTACGCTACTCCACCGAATTCGACGTCGAGCGCTACTTCCGCGACGCCCCACTGATGATCGTCGGCGAAGGCACCAACGAGATCCAGCGCAACGTCATCGTCCGTCAACTGGTCCAACGAGGCGGCATCGACTGAACAGCAGGGACGTCCGCGCTGGCAAGGAGTTGCCAGCACGGATTTGACACATCTCAATGCGGTCGTACTAAGCGTTGTCCGGAACTGGCAGCTCCTCGTCACGTCGAACGCGCCACCGTCATCCGTCCGGTCCCGGCGACTGCGCTGTCGTGGCCGATTGGCCTAAACTCATTCCTCAGCTTTCGGCAATGCTCCTCGATTTCGCGGACGTCGAGTCAATCTGCTCACCGTCGAGCCAGCACAGATCTGGTGGAGGAACGTCGTACGCGGGAGGTTCCAAGTGATCTCCCGCCAGCGGATCGATACGTGTCCTGGTCAAGCGCATGAAAGAAATACGCCATCCAGAGTCTGTTCGCACGTACTCCTCATCGTAGTAGCCGTAGCCACGGATTCCGTACATCCCGTCGATCTGGAAACCCTTGTACACGAAGCTGTCCTGGGGCCAGGTCAAGTAGTCGTACATGGCCCACCTGGCCCGAATCAAGCCGTCGTCTCGCTTCTGCATGTCCGGCATGAAGCCCTGATGGACGGTACGCATTGGGGAAAGCCACTCCGAAACACCGGCCACGAAGGCATCCGGACCCGAAGTGGCAAAGGGAAAGCCTTCGAAGGTCGCGGCGTCGGAGAACAACGCCCGGAGCCGCGGCCACTGCTTTGCGTCAAGGTAGAAGAAGTATCGGGACTTGAGTTTGCAGACGGTCTGATATTCAGCGAAGTCGACCAGCGCATTTTCGATCTGGCTCGGCGCGGGCGCCATCGTGACGACCTCTCTTGGTTGGGAAAGACTTGAAGTAGAGCGTCGACGGACTCCCGGGGCTTACTCGGCGCGCAGCTCCGATTACGTCACCCGGCCTCGGACATCACTACTGTGCGCCACCGACGGGTTCGACGTTGGTTTCGGTGGCGATGAACCAGTCGATGGTGCCGAGGAAGTGCTTCTCGTGCTCGTGCAGCGGTTCGGCCTGCGGGGAGGCGAATGCGGTGCGCACGTCGTCGACGGTGTCGAAGTACAGCTCGGCCATTCCGTCGTAAGGCCAGGACTTGCGGTGCTCGATGGCCGGGTTCTGCCGGTAGGCGCGCAGCCCCGGCAGCTGCCAGACGAGCGGGGGGTGCTCCTCCTGCCAGTAGGCGAGGAAGTCCTCTCGCGACAAGTCCGGCAAGGCTTTCAGCATGGCGACGATCTTGACCGACATCGCTGGGTCCTTTCCGCTACCAGCCGACGAGCTGGCGCAGGTTGCTCTTGACGATCTTTCCGCTGGGGTTGACGGGCATCGACCCAGGTTCGAGGAACACGAAGCGCTTCGGGATCTTGTAGCCGGCCAGGGAACGACGCAGGTGTTCGCGAAGCTCGCCCTCGGTCGTGCTCTGCCCGGGGCGAAGTGCGACCACCGCCCGGACCTCCTCGTCCCATTCGGTGCTGGAGACGCCCAGCACGCCGCATTCCATGACAGCGGGGTGGGCGTAGAGGACCTGCTCGATCTCCGAGGCGTAGACGTTCTCCCCTCCCGACTTGATCAGGTCCTTCGCGCGATCGCGGAAGTAGAAGTAGCCCTGCTCGTCCTGGGTGACCAAATCGCCGGTGTGCAGCCAATCCTCGCGCAGGGCCGCGGCTGTGGCCTCGGGGTTGTTGTAGTAGCCGAGCATGACCGCCGGGCCGCGCACGGCGATCTCGCCGAGTTCCCCGGCTCCGAGCGGCTCGCCCGTCACCACGTCGACCACGCGAGCCTCGACCATGGAGTACTCCTGGCCGATGGAACCGTCGAGCTCGGGCCGCATGATGTCGCGGTCGAGCAGCCGGGTCACCATCGGCCCGGCCTCGGTGAGCCCGTACCGGAAGTACATGCGCACCTGCGGGGTCAGCTCCCGCACGGCTCGCTTGTCGGGCATCCGCAGCAGACCGCCTCCACTGTGGAGTTGGCGGAGGTGCTTCTGGAATCCCGGAGTTTCGAAGATGTCGGCCTGCAGGAGCCGTCGCACCATGTTGGGGATCATGAAGGACGTGGTGATCCGCTCGCGATCGACGAGCTCGCCGATCTGCTGCTCGTCGAAGCGGTGCAGCATGACGTTGGTGCCACCGCTCATGTAGTGCGGGGCGAACACGCACAGCAGCGCGGCCGAGTGGAACATCGGCGTCACGTTGAGAGCGACGTTCTCCGCTGCGCTGGCGATCCCCACGTCGAGCCGCTCGTTGATCGAGTTCACGATGCCGGAGCGGTGAGCCAGCACGACGCCCTTGGAGAACCCGGTGGTTCCTCCGGTGAACAGCACGCACATCGGGTCCTCGGGACCGACCCCGGGTTCGACGGCCTGCCCCGGCGTGGCCGCGAGAGCGTCGAACTCGGCGCCCTGCCGGACGACGGTGAGCGAGGGATCGAGGTCTCCGGTCGCCCGGGCGGCATCCAGCGCGTCGTCGAACTGCGACTCGACCAATACGGTGCGGGCGTCGGTGGAGGTGATGCCCTGGACCAGCTCGGCGGTGGCCCAGCGCCAGTTGTACATCACGGCCACGGCACCCGCGGCGATGACACCGAGGAACGCCTCGACGCAGAAGATCGAGTTGCCCGCCAGGATCCCGACGTGATCACCGCGCTTGACCCCGGACGCCCGCAAGCCGCGGGCGATGCCCTCGGCCCGGGCGCTGAGCTCGCGATGGGTCAGCCGGCCGGTGTCGTCGACCACCGCGTCCCGGTCGGGGTGCCTGCGGGCGTTGAGCCGCACACAGTCGGCAAGGGTCCACATCGTTGTCTCCTCCGCACACTCCGAACTTGCCCATGAGCCTAAGAAACGAATGCACGTTTGTCTAGCTCAACTTCTTGTCTTGGCAGCGAGTCGGGGTAACATACGGTCGCTCGTTCGTTTTTAGTTGCGTACCCAGGAGTGCTGATGACCGACATCCAGGACAGCCCAGCGACCAGCGCCGAGGACGTCCACGGCGAACTCGGGCGCCGACTGGAGCAGGCCCGGCTCGGAGGTTCGGAGAAGAACCGCGCGAAGGTCCTCGACTCCGGCAAGATGCTCGTCCGGCAACGGCTCGAGCTGCTGTTCGACGACGGGTGGTCGTTCGAGGACGGCCTGCTCGCCCGCTTCGACGAGGGCCTGCCCGGCGACGCCGTGGTGACCTGCATCGGCAAGGTCGACGGGCGCGAGGTGGCCGTGATCGCCAACGACTTCACCGTCAAGGCCGGAACCTGGGGCAAGCGAACGTTCGAGAAGATCACCCGCACGCAGGAGATCGCCGACGAGACCGGCATCCCGCTGGTGTACCTGTTCGACTCCGCCGGCGCCCGGATCGACGAGCAGTTCGAGAGCTACGCCGGTCGCC
This sequence comes from Saccharopolyspora sp. NPDC049357, assembly GCF_040677225.1. Lineage (NCBI taxonomy): Bacteria > Bacillati > Actinomycetota > Actinomycetes > Pseudonocardiales > Pseudonocardiaceae > Saccharopolyspora > Saccharopolyspora sp. NPDC049357. The sequence continues at coordinate 4,259 of NZ_JBFAQJ010000042.1, forward strand.
GCGCTTGGGGCAACATCTTCTACAACCAGGTGCAGATCTCCGGGCGCGTCCCGCAGGTGTGCGCGCTGTTCGGCCCCTCGCCCGCCGGATCGGCCTACGTCCCGGCTCTGTGCGATTTCACGATCATGGTGCGTGGCCATGCCACGGCCTACCTCGGCTCGCCCCGCCTAGCGGAGATGGTCACCGGGGAGAAGGTGACGCTGGAGGAGATGGGCGGCGCCGACATGCACTGCCGCACCTCCGGCCTCGGCGACTGCCTGGTGGAGGACGACGCGGAGGCGATCGCGGCGATCCGCGTCTGGTTGTCGTTCCTGCCGTCGAACTGGGAGGAGAAGCCTCCGGTGGCCCCGGCCGCGGAGCCGGCGTCGGCACGCACGGTCCAGGAAGTGGTGCCGGAGCGCGAGTCCGAGGTCTACGACGTGCACGAGCTCATCGATGCCCTGGTCGACGAGGACTCGTTCCTGCCCTACAAGGACCTCTTCGCACCCGAGCTGGTCACCGGCTACGCCCGGATCGAGGGCCACAGCGTCGGCCTGATCGCCAACCAGCCCATCCAGCGCGGCGGCGTGCTGTTCCCGGACTCCTCCGACAAGGCCGCTCGGTTCATCTGGACCTGCAACGCCTACAACATCCCGATCATCTTCCTGGTCGACATCGCCGGCTACATGATCGGCTCGGAGGTGGAGAAGCAGGGCATCATCCGCCACGGAGCGAAGATGCTCTTCGCCGTCGCCGAGAGCCGGGTACCGCGCATCGCCGTGCTCGTGCGCAAGGCCTACGGCGGCGGGTACCTCGCCATGTCCGGTGCGCCGATGAAACCCGACGCCGTGATCGCCCTGCCCACCGCCAAGCCCGCGCTGATGGGTCCCGACGCCGCCGTCAACGGCATTCACTACAACCGCATCCAGGCCATCGAGGACCCCGAGGAGCGCAAGCGCTTCGTGGCCGAGAAGCAGGCCGAGTACGCCGAGGGCATCGACGTGTTCAGGATCGCCAACGAGAACGCCGTCGAGGCCGTCGTCCCGGCGAACGAGCTGCGCGGTGAGCTGCACCGCCGCCTGTCGGTCTACCGGCGCCGCTCCACCCCGCCCGCCGCACGCCGCCAGGCCGTCACCCCCGTCTGAACCCCGAATCCGAGGAGGAAGAACACGCACATGGCCGTCAACACGCTTTTTGAGCCCGTCGATCTCGGAACCCTGAAGCTGCGCAACCGGTTCGTGATGGCCCCGATGACCCGCAGCCGCGCCCACCGGGACGGAATCCTGCCGGAGTCCGCGCCGACCTACTACGCTCAGCGCGCTACCGCCGGATTGATCGTGTCCGAAGGGGTCTGCATCTCCCCCGTCGCGGTCGGCAATCCCAAGGTGCCCGGCATCTGGACTGACGACCAGATCGCGTCCTGGGCGAATGTCGCCGACGCCGTGCACAAGGCCGACGGAACCATCGTCGCCCAGCTCTGGCACACCGGCCGCGCCTCGCACCCATCGCTGCAGCCCGGCGGCCTTCCCCAAGTGGCGCCCTCCGCTATCAAGATCGAGGGCTCCACCTTCGCCCGGGATGGGCGCACACCGCACGAAACACCGCGGGCGTTGGAGACCCTGGAAATTCCGGTGATCGTCGCGCAGTACGGGCGCGCCGCGCACAACGCGATCGCCGCCGGGTTGGACGGCGTGGAGATCCACGCGGCCAACGGCTACCTCATCGACCAGTTCCTCCAGGACAACACCAACACCCGCACCGACGCCTACGGCGGGAGCATCGAGAACCGCGTCCGCTTCCTCTCGGAGGTGGTGGCGGAGGTCAGCGCGGCCATCGGCCCCGACCGCGTCGGAGTCCGCATCTCCCCGGCCAGCACCTTCCAGGACATGGCCGACTCCGACCCGGCGGCCCTGTTCAGCCACGTTCTCAACGTGCTCGACGAGGCCGAGGTGGCGTACCTGCACATCGTCGAGCCAGGTATCGGCGGTTCCCAGGACGTCGCAAGCGACCACGACAGGGCCCGACAGGCACTTGGCTCGTCCTGGGCGCGTGAGAACTACAGCGGCAAGATCATCGCTGCCGGCGGCTACCTGTCCGACTCGGCCGAATCCGTCCTCGTCAACGGTCACGCCGATGCGGTGGCGTTCGGCCGCCCGTACATCTCGAACCCCGACCTCCCGACCCGGATTGCGGCCAACGCTCCCCTAGCTGAATCCGACCGGGCCACGTACTACGGCGGAGACGACACGGGCTACATCGACTATCCCACGCTCGAGGACCTTGCGAACGCATAGCGAGGGCGATCAAGCAAAGTGCAGCAGGGGTGGCCGGGAATTTCCGGCCACCCCTGCTCTGCTGGACAATTCAGGTGCCTGTTGCCGCCACCGGATCCGCGTTCGCCGCAGAACTGACTCCGACTTGCCGCAGAATCATCTCCGTGTAGGTCTGCACAATCCCTTCGAGCGACATCCCGCCGCGCGGCTTGTACCAGGACGCCACGTGGGTTCCCATCGCGACGATCGCGTAGGTCTGCAGCCGCGCGTCGACGACCTCGGCCTTGCCCTCGGCGGAGAGTTCCTCGATGACACCGCGGATGAGCTTCTCGTACTGGTCGCGCTTGCCGACCACCCGCCGGTGCTCCTTGGCCGGCAACGCGCGCAGCTCGGAGTTGCCGATGAACACCTCGCGGGCGCGCTGGGCGTGGAACCGGATGTGGGTGTCCACGCAGGCGCGCAGGGCCGCGACCGGATCATCCTCGTGCTCGCGCAGCACGCTGCGCAGAGCGGCGAGCAGGTCGTCCATGATGCCGATCATGATCGAGCTGAGCAGCTCGTCCTTGCCGCTGATGTGGTTGTACAAGCTGCCGACGCGGATCCCGACCTTGGCCGCCACCTCGCGCAACGAGGTGGCCTCGTAGCCGTGTTCGTAGAAGAGCTCGATCGCGGCCTCACGGATGGCGTCAGGCGTGCGAACGCCGTTTGTGGGGCGCGGCATGCAGTGCTCCGATACGGGACAGGAGGCGTGATGGCCTCAATTGAGGATGCCTGACCTGCTCAGTCTACCGGATTGCAAACAAGCAGCCGTTCGCATCCTGGAAGTGTCACTCTCAGGAGATCGACATGCCTCCATCGACCGGGATGACGTGTCCGGTGACCCACTCGTCGTCGATGAAGCGGGTGATCCACCTGGCCACCTCGACTGGTTCTCCGGTACGGCCCAGCGGGTTCGTTGACGCCCGCTCTGCCAGGAACGTCTCCTTGACGGCAACGTCCATCCCCGCAGCGGCGAACAGGGGCGTGTTGGTCGGACCAGGAGCGACGGCGTTCACCCGCACCCCGTGCGGTGCCAGTTCGAGGGCCCAGCAGCGGGTGAGCTGGGCGACCGCCGCCTTCGAGGCCGCGTAATGGGCGTTGGAGAGCGAGGGTTTGAGCGCCACCGTGCTGGAGAGGTTGACCACCGCGCCGCGGGCTGCGATCAGATCGGGCAGCAACGCCTGCGTCACCAGCGTCGTCCCGGTGACGTTGATGTCGAACAACCGTCGCACTTCGGCGGCCTCGACGTCGGCCAGCGCGCCGACGAGGAGCACACCGGCTGAGTTCACGAGGAAGTCGACCCTGCCCCATGCGCTGCGCACCTCCGCCGCCGCGGCGGCGACTTGAGTCGGGTCTGCAACGTCAACGGCTGCGGTGAGGGTGTTCTCCCGTTCGGACAGCCACCGCAAGCCTTCGCTGCTGACGTCCCACCCGGCCACGCGAGCCCCTCGTTCCAAGAGCAGTTCGGTGGTGGCGCGTCCCAGGCCCGACTTCGCCCCGGTGACGACTGCGACCAGCTCAGACCTCATCGCTCACCGCCTTCGGGACGGCGGCGGACCATGAAGCTGCTCGAGAAGGTCATCACCGTCTCGCCGCGCTGGTTGACCGTCCGGTAGGCGAGCGTCCAGATCCCCCGGTCCGGTTTGCTCGTCGAGCGGGCCGAGGTGACTTCGGACTGCGGGTGGACCGTGTCGCCGATGAACACCGGTGCCGCCGCCCGGACCTCGTCGAGGCCGAGCCAGGCCTGCACGTTGCCGAAGATGCCCGTTTGCGTGAGCAGCCCGAGCGACAACGACAGCGACAGCGGACCGTGGGCGATCCTGCCGGCGAAACCCGCTTCCTGGGCGTAGGACTCGTCCAGGTGCAGGGAAACCCAGTCCCCGGTCAGGCCCGCCCACTGGACGAGGTGCGAGTCGGTGATCGTCACGCCCGGGCCGCGCAACACATCACCGACGGCAAGGTCCTCCCAGAACACCTTGCCCTGCCCGGTGACCGCGCTCATGCGCTCACCTCCGTCGGGCGGCGCTTCATCAGCGCGGCGCGGCGCAGGCGGCAGACCAGCTCGTCGCGCTGGTTGAGCGCGCGGTGCTCCAGCTTCACGATGCCGGTGTCCGGACGGCTCTTGGACTCGCGCACCTCCAGCACTTCGCTCTCGACCCGGAGCGTGTCGCCGATGAGCACCGGCTTCGGAAACTGCACGTCCTCGAACCCCAGGTTGCCCACAGTGGTGCCCAGCGTCAGGTCATTGACGTGGATACCCGCGACCAAGCCGAGGGTGAACACCGAGTTCACGATCCGGGTGCCGAACATCGAACCCTTCGCGAACTCCTCGTCGAGGTGCAGCGGTTGCGGGTTCATCGTCAGCGTCGTGAACAGCAGGTTGTCGGTCTCGGTGACCGTGCGCGTCACGGCGTGCCGGTGGACCTCACCGACCACGAACTCCTCGAAGTACAGCCCTGCCATGCTCATTCCTCCTCGTTGTTCCCGGCCACGGCCAGGACGGATCGGGCCCGTTGGGCGTGGGCGAGGTCGATGTGCTCGCCCTCGAACATCACCGCTCCCCGACCGTCGCGGGCTCCGTCCTCGTAAGCCGCGACGAGCCGCCGCAACCGGTCCAGTTCGGCCGCATCAGGGGTGTAGGTCTCGTTGACCGGCCCGACGTGCGACGGGTGGATGACGACCTGACCGCCGAAGCCGAGGTCGCGATTGGCCCGGGCGAACACGCGCAGACCGTCGAGGTCGCGCAGCTCCTGCCACAGCCCGAGCACGATGTGCTCCAGCCCGGCCGAGCGGGCCGCCAGCACCACCTTGCTGCGCAGGTACAGCGACTCCAGACCACCTGGGCTCCAGGTGAACCCGACTTCGCGGGAGATGTCGGCGTCCTTCGCAGCGGCGGCCATCAAGCTGACCACGCGGGGGGCCGAGGCGATCTCGTCCACGTTGGTCAGCGACCGCGCCGTCTCCAGCGAGGGGATCAGGCCGACCGTGCCGCGTGGCAGTCCGCGTTCGATCTCGGCCGCGGTGACCAGCGCGTCGTAAGCCAGGACGTCGTCGCGCCCGTAGACCTTGGGCAGCAGCAGCGCCGTGAGCCCGGGACGGACGACGGCCGCGACGTCCTTGCCGAACAGGTCCGTCTCGAGCGGGTTGACCCGGACCACCAGACCCGTCGAACCCCCGGCCAGGCGGTCGAGGGTCGAGGCGGTCGCGGTGCGTGCCTCGTCCTTCGCCCCGGCAGGAACGGCGTCTTCGAGGTCCAGGATCAGCGCGTGCGCACCGGCGCGGACGCCCTTGTCGGCCCAGTCGGGCTTGTGCCCGGGCACGAACAGCAAGGAGCGGTAGGGCTTCATCGCGCTTCCTCCTCGGTGAAGCGGAAGACCGCGGTGGCACCGCCGTCGACGACGAGCGTCTGACCGTTGATGTTCGCGGCATCCTCGGACAGCAGGAACGCGCACACACCGGCGACCTCGTCGGCGCTCGAGATGTGGCGGGTGGGTGTCTTGCGGAGGAAGGCCTCCATGGCAGCCGTGTTGAGCATCGGTGTGCGCATCGGGCCGGGGCAGACCGCGTTCACGGTCACGCCCTTGCCCCAGAAGTCGAGCACCAACGCTCGGGTGAGGTTGACCAGCGCGCCCTTGGAGGTGGCGTAGGCGGTGAACTCGTAGCCGTTCATCCCGGCGATCGACCCGATGTTGACCACCCGGCCCGCACCGGTGGCGGCCAGGTCACCGGCGAACTCGCGGGTCACGGTGTAGGCACCGGTCACGTTGACCTCGAGCACCTTGCGGAAGGTCGCGGTGTCGGTGGTGTCGAGCTGACCGCGGAACATGATGCCGGCCGCGTTGATCAGGTACTGCGGCAGCATGTCTCGGCCAGCCAGGGTCTCGCGCAGCTCGTGCACGGAGTCCTCGTCGGTGATGTCGACGCCGAATCCCACAGCACTCCCACCGCTCTGGACGATGGCCTGCGCTGTCCGCTGCGCGGCGTCCTGGTCGAGATCGAGGCAGACCGCGGAGCACCCCTGGGACGCGAGGCGACGCGCGATGGCCGACCCCAAACCGCCTGCGGCCCCGGTGATCAGGGCTGTTCCGGCGCTCATGCGGGCACCACCACGGCCAGCGGCGCACCGGCGGTGACGACGTCTCCCACCGCCACGCCGACCTCGCCGACCGTTCCATCCACAGTGGAACGAACCGGGTTCTCCATCTTCATCGCCTCCACCACGAACAGGACCTGCCCGGTCGTCACCGCGTCGCCGTCGGCGACCTTGACCGCGATGACCGTGCCTTGCATCGGGCTGCTCACCGCTCCCGAGCCACCGACACCGGCCCCTCCTGCCGCCTTGCGCTTGGTTCCGCTCCCCCGCGACCGGCGTGCGGGCGGTTCCGCCGGGGTCGCAGCACCCTCGCCCGTGAAGAAGGGGATGACGTAGCGGCGACCGCCCACCCAGACCTCGTCCCGGCCACCTTCGTCACCGTCGGCGTCGGCCACTTCCTCGGCCACAACGCCGACTGCGGCGGGGAACTCGACCGCGTGCTCCAGCCAGCGGGTGGTGAAGGTGACGCCGGCGAAGTCGGCGTGGGCCAGCACGGCCTTGGCGGCAGGGATCGTGGTCGGCACGCCGTCAACGACCAATTCGTCCAGCGCTGCCAGCGTGCGACGGATCGCGGTGTCGCGGTCGGGGCCCCACACGACGAGCTTGCCGATCATGCTGTCGTAGTGCGGCGGGACCTCGTCACCGCTCTCGTACCCGGAGTCCAACCGCACTCCGGGGCGCATCGGGACCTGCAGGGCGTGGATCGGGCCGGGGCTGGGCACGAACAGGCCACCAGCCGGGTCTTCGGCGTTGATGCGGCATTCGATGGCATGTCCGCGAGGGGCTGGTCCCGACGTGGGCTCGCTCAGCGGTTCGCCGGCCGCGACTCGCAGCTGCTCGGCGATCAGGTCCATTCCGAGCACGGCCTCGGTGACCGGGTGTTCGACCTGGATGCGGGTGTTCATCTCCAGGAAGTAGAACCGACCGTCTTCCACGAGGTATTCGACCGTGCCGGCACCGGTGTAGCCGACCGCTTTCGCCAGCCGGACGGCGGCCTCACCCATCTCCGCCCGCAGCTCGTCCGGCAGCCCTGGCGCCGGCGACTCCTCGACCAGCTTCTGGTGGCGTCGCTGCACGGAGCAGTCGCGGTCGCCCAACCACACGGCGTTGCCGTGAGCGTCGGCGAAGATCTGGACTTCGACGTGGCGGGCGGCCGACAGGTAGCGCTCCAGGTAGACCTCGGAGTTGCCGAAGGCGGCTCCGGCCTCGCGGCGGGCCGCGGCCAGGGCGTCGTCGGCCTCCTCCGGCCCGGCGACCGTGCGCATGCCCCGTCCGCCTCCGCCGAAGGAGGCCTTGACCGCCACCGGGTAACCGTGCTCGGCGCCGAAGGCCCGGACCTCGTCCGCGCTGGTGACGGGTTCGGTCGTACCGGGAACTTGCGGGACGCCCGCCTGCGCGGCGATCCGGCGCGCGGCGACCTTCTCCCCCATCACCTCGATGGCGTCGCCGCTCGGGCCGATGAACACCAGCCCCGCGTCGGTGACCGCGCGGGCGAACTCGGCGTTCTCGGCGAGGAAGCCGTATCCCGGGTGGACCGCGTCGGCTCCGGTCTCCTGCGCCACCTGGACGATCCTGGCGATGTCGAGGTAGTTCTCGTTCGCGGCCGTTCCGGGAAGCGCGACCGATTCGTCGGCCAGGCGCACGTGCAGCGCCTTCTCGTCGGCGTCGGAGTGCACGGCGACGCTGGCGATGCCGCGCTCGGCCAACGTGCGGATGATCCGGACCGCGATCTCTCCGCGGTTGGCGACGAGCACCTTCGACAGAGCCCCAGCGGCTCCTCGTCCTGCCTGCTCTCGCGGCACCTGGGCCATCGATCTCTCCCTCTTTAACGAACGTGCGCTCGTTTGCTAATCTAGACTTGCTCACAAACCCTGGTCAAGAAATGCAGGTCACAGCGCCTTCCGAGGCGAACGATCGTTCGCAATTCTGCGGAAGACCGGGAGCGGCGACCGTTCGAGCCGGCCGCCGCTCCCGGTCGCACCGGTGATCAGAGGTCGTCGTGCAGCGCCCTCTTGTAGCGCTCCGGAAGCAGGAGCGTCGCGACGACCGACACCAGCACGAGCCCGAGACCGATACCGGTCAGCGCGGCGACCCCGTTGGCCGTGTTCTGGAAGATCCACGCGGCGACGAACGGAACCGGCGCTCCGAAGATCAGCCCGGCGAAGGTCATGCCCAGCGCCGAGCCGGTGTAGCGCATGCTCGTCGGCAGCGCCTCGGAGAAGAACGCCGCCTGGGTGCCCGCCGTGGCCTGGATACCGCACAGCGCCAGAGCGACAACGGCGACGCTCGCCGGGAAGTTCATGCTGTGCAAGATCGGGAACATGGTCGCAGCAGCGATTCCCTGCATCGTCAGCCCGAGGAGGAAGGTCTTCTTGCGGCCCACGCGGTCGCTGAGCCTGCCACCGTAGATCGCGGCGGGCACCGAGATGAGGTTCGCCATGACCAGCAACGCGAACGTCACGGAGTTGGCATAGCCCAGCTCCTTGGTCATGTAGTTCACGGCATAGGTCACGCAGATCCAGAACAGGCCCGTCGATGCGGCCCAGGACATGACCAGTTTGACGACCGTTCCCGGACGTCGCCGCAGCACGGCGAGCGCGCGCTCCTGCGGAACCTCCGACACTTCGGCCCGCTGCTGACTCTCCTTGAACGCGGTCGTCTCTTCGATGCGCCGCCGGATGAACATGCCCACACCGAGGAGCAAAACGCCCATCAGGAAGGGCACTCGCCAACCCCACGAGGCGAAAGCCTCCTCGGACAGCCCGGCGGCAAGCCCCGCCAGCACGACCGAGGCCATCGTCTGCGCGAGGGGTGAACCGATGGCGAGGATCCCGCCCATCATGCCCCGGCGACCGTCGGGCGCGTGCTCGACCACGAGGACCTGCGCACCGCTGGCCTCGCCTCCGAGGGCGAATCCCTGCAGGAATCGCAACACCACGAGCAGGGTCGGCGCCAGGATCCCGGCGACGGCGTAGGTGGGCAGCAGTCCGATGAGGACCGACGCCAGACCCATGAGCATGAGCGTGAACATGAGGACGTTGCGTCGGCCGATCCTGTCTCCGAGAACGCCGAAGACGATGCCGCCCAGCGGCCGGGCCAGCATGCCTGCGCCGAAGGTGGCGAAGGAGGCGAGAACGGCGCTGTTGTCGTCGAAGCTCGGGAAGAACAGGCTCGGGAACAGGGTGGCCGACAGGGTGCCGTAGACGGCGAAGTCGAACCACTCCATGGCGGTGCCGAAGGTTCCGCTGGCCACGGCTCTTCGCGCGGCCCGCTCGTCCGCGGGTGCTGTGCTCACTGGATGGGTCGCCTGTCTTGTCGGTTCGGTGAATTCAGACATGGGAGGTCTTTTCTGCTCGGACTCGAGTGGCCAACCGCGGCGGGCCAGGTTCACGTGGAAACGAACAATCAATCGTTCGCTGCTTGCGAAGGGATGTCTCATCGATTCGCAACGGTTCGCTCGGCGCGGGAATGTGCGAGGAAGCGGGAGGTTCCAACCGCGCGCACGGTCAGGATGACGACGGGTGGCGCCATCCGAGCAAGAAATCGATCTCCAGGAGCGATCGGGCTGCTCCCGGCTCGGCAACGCTGACGAGCGGGCTGTTCATCTGCACCTCCTCCAAACGTGCGTACGTTTTTTTATTGGGGCACGTCGGCCCTGCGAGGTCGGCGTCGTCAGTTCTCGTCGACGACCTCGTTCCGGAGTACGCCGATTGCGGACACCTCCACCTCGCAGAGGTCACCGGATTTCATCCACAGTGGAGGCTCTCGGCGCGCACCGATCCCGCCGGGTGTGCCCGTGGCGATGACGTCGCCTGGACGCAGCTCGGTCCAGGACGAGCAGTAGGCGATGATCTCCGGAATCGAATAGGTCAGGTCCGACAGCGGCGCGCGCTGAACCTCGGCACCGTTGAGACGGGTGGTCAGTTCCAGCTCCGTCAGGTCGGCGAGCTCGTCCAGCGTGACCAGCCACGGCCCCATCGAGCCGGTCGCCGGGAAGTTCTTGCCCGGGGTGAACTGGTGGGTGTGCGACTGGAAGTCCCGGATCGACCCGTCGTTGAGACAGGTGACCCCTGCGATGTGGTCCAGAGCGTTCTCCTGCGCGATGCGACGGCCTCCGCGTCCGATGACCAGGGCGACCTCTCCCTCGAAGTCGAAGCGGTCGCTCTCGGCCGGGCGGACGAGCGGTGCGCCGTGCCCGACGAAGGTGTCCGGGAACCTGGTGAAGATCACCGGGTGCTCGGTTCGCTCGCGCCCGGTTTCGATGCGGTGCTTCTCGAAGTTCAACCCGACGCACAGGATCTTCAACGGGTCCGGGACCACCGGCAGCAGCTCCGCGGAGTCGAGCGAGACCCGGTGCGCGGTTTCCGCCGCGGCCGCGGTGACCGCGCGCCTGATGCCGTCGGTTCCAGCATCACCGAGCGCGAAGGCCAAGGTCGGCCAGCCCGGATTCGCCGCGGCCAGGTCGAGGATCTCGCCATCGACGAGCGCACCCCACGACCGCCGGTCAGCACTTCGGTAGGACAGCAGCTTCATGGTGTCAACGACTCCGGTTCAGTAGGAGCGCGGCAGGCCGAGCCAGCGCTCGCCGACGAAGTTGCGCAGCATCTCGTTGGTCAGCGGCGCGAAGGTGTAGAGACGGGCGTCGCGGAAGTAGCGCTGCATCGGGTACTCGCGGCTGTACCCCGCACCGCCCATGACCCGCATCCCCGCATCGGTGACGTCGGTGGCCGCATCAGCGGCAGCGATCTTGGCCAGCGCGGAGAAGGTGTCCGACTCCCCGTCGCCCGCACTGGCGGCATCGGCCGCCCTGGTCAGCAGACCGCGGGCCGACTCCACCCGCACCGCCCCGTCAACCAGGCTGTGCTGCAGCGCCTGGAAGCCCCCGATGCTCCGGCCGAACGCCCGCCGCTGTGACGCGTACTCGACCGCGCTGCGCAGTGCTCCGCGCGCGATGCCCAGCGCCACGGCGGCGGCGTTGAGCCGCTCGCCGTTGAGGGTTCCGATGACCTGCCGGAATCCCGCTCCGACCTCGCCCAGGACGGTCGAGCCGTCAAGTCGGACGTCGTCGAAGGTGACCTCGCACGTGTCGAGGCCGTGGATGCCGGCGGTGTCCAGCACGCGCACGGAGATCCCGTCGGCATCCAGCGGCACCAGGAACATCGTGATGCCGTCGATCGCGGAGCGCGCCTCCTCCGCCGTGCGGGCCAGCACTATCGCGTGCCCGGACGTCGCCGCGCCCGAGATCCACGTCTTCCGACCGGACAGAACCCACCCCGGACCCTCCTGGACGGCCTTCGTGCGCATGGCACGGGCGATGTCGGTCCCGCCGTCCTCCTCCGAGAGCGCGAACGCGCACCGCTCGCGTCCCTCCGCGAGCGGTGCGAGCACCCGCTTGCGCTGCTCGTCATCGCCGTAGTGGCTGAGCAGGCGCAGGGCCATGTACTGCACGACCAAGCAGACGGCCATCGAGGTGTGGCCGGCACCGAGCTCCTCCAGCACGACGATCTCGTGCCGCGGGTCGGCGTCGTCGCCGGTCGCCGGATCAGCACCCAGGCCGATGAGTCCGGAGTCACCGAGATGACCGTAGAACTCCTCGTCGAACGTCTCCGACTCGTCGAGCCGGGCAACGCGATCGTCGGGGGCGTGGTCGGCGAGGATCGACCGGATCAGCTCCCGGATCTCAGCCTGATCCGGTGAGTCCGTCGCAACCGCGTCGATCTTCCAACCGGCGGGCCGTTCGTGCCCACGTCCCGTGCCGCTCTGCATGCTCGAGCCTCTCTCTGCCACCCGCCGCTGTGCGACGTGAGTTCAGTTCCGATCACGTCCTGAAAAACAGCTGGTCAAGCCCGCCGATACCCCTCCAGGGTGCTGTCGTCGACATCGTCGAGATTGACCACGATGTTGTCCGGCGTCCGGCAGGTCAGCCAGACCAGCTCCTCGGTGGTGCTCATGTTGCCCTCGACGTGCGGCATGAACGGCGGGACGAACACGAAGTCGCCCTCGTCCAAGTCCTCGTACTTGGAGTAGTTCGGACCGAACCAGATCCGCCCCTTGCCCTTGAGGACGTAGCCACCGGTCTCAGCCTCGCCGTGGTGGTGCGGCAGCGACCGGTACCCCGGCTCGTTGCTGACCTTGCCGTACCAGATCTTCGTGGCGGGCGTGTGCTGCGGTCCAACACCGGAGACACGCACAGCGCCACCGGACTGCCCGGTACCACCGTCCTCCTCACCCTTGCGGGTCACAACCGGGACATCGTCCTTAGCCATGGTCGATCCTCCTAATCCGCTTGGATGGCAAGAAGCGTAACGAACGTGCGATCGCTCGTCTACTATCTTTTTCGCGCTGATTACCTGTTCAGAGCTAAAGCATGCGAGCGCACGTTCGTCTCTCAGTAGCTGGCCTCCCATAGGGCCAAGCCCGCATCGGCCCCCGGTCGAGCGGACACGGTGCTACGCGGAGCACGTGCTCTCGAGCGCGATCGGATCCAAACGCAGCCAGTCACACCCGCAGGCGCCTATCGACGTCGCTCAGCCGTCTCGCCTGCGCTCGACGCACCTCAAGGACGAGGGTTGACGATCCGGGTCTCGCGAGTCACCAGGCCGTCGGTGCCCACGATCGGCGCGTCGGGCTCTCGGACGATGCGTTCGATGTCGTCGAGCACAAGCCGGCTCGGCTCCTCGTCGCCCACTCCGATGATCACGAGCACGCACGGCGGGTCAGCCTGCACGTCGAGGTAGTCCCTCGTGAACAACTCGGTCTCACGATCAACGACGTTGACCTGCACAGTTGCCGATGGCCCTACCGCCCCGCCGAGCCTGCTGGCCGAGCGCTCAAGTGCTGCGTCGTCGCGCACTCCGTTACGCCACTGGCCGCGCACCCAAACCTTCCAAGTCGTCGGAGCCGAGATGCGGTCGTCCTGCAGCTCGTACCCGGTGAATCCACTCATGAAGTTCGGCTCGTCTTGCATGAGCTGCGACCCGACGACGTGGTCGACGCCGGGCTCCGGCACATCGTCAGCGAACCAGAGTTCTACGACGCCGTCGGGCGCCGAAGAGACACCTTCGGCCGCCCAATGCTGCGCCACGACGTCATTCTGGTTATAGGCCACGAGCCCCGGAACTGGGAAGCGATCGGACCGTGGGGCGCACGCCAGTGGGCACGAAACTCATCGACCGACAGGTCGCCCCTGCGCCACAGGTAGGTGACTCGCTTGAGCATGCATGTCTCCTTCGTGAGATTCATCGAGCGGCTCGGCAACCGACGGGCAGAGCGGACCCTTGCAGGCGAGCAGCAACAATTTGCGAACGAGCGTTTGTTTTCACTAGTTTCGACACAAGCGCAACGACGTGTCAACTACGGCGATCCAGCGCTGGAAGCCCACCTGCCGTTGAACGGGGCTCGGCGATCAGAGACTTCGTGTCCACCTTGGAGCGGTGCGCAGACCGAGGTCGTGGGCGCACAGTTCGGGTCATGCGGGATGACTTGAGGCCTGGGAGAACGCCGCTCCGACGTCAAGGCCTGTCACCTGGTGACCATCACAAGTCCGCAGTTCACTGGTCGGGACGCTTGACGTCGGGAAACAATGGGAGGGCAGACCGGCCAACCCGTCGGACGATGCACTCACCGGCCAGACCAAGGGAGTTGGGGACGTTGGACGGAGAGACCTTGTTGAAGACCGCGGCCGACTGCGTCGAGGAGCTGCCCGGGGCCGGCCTGGAGCATCCATTCGGTGAGGACTGGGACGTCTACAAGGTGCGCGGCAAGATCTTCATGCTCATGACCGAGGTTCCCAGGCGCCCCGTCGTGATCCTCAAATCGGACCCCGAAGAAGCACTCGCCCTTCGCGAGCAGTACGAGAACATCACCCCCGGCTACCACATGAACAAGAAGCACTGGATCAACCTGGAGAGCGCAAGCACCCTCGACGAACAGCTGGTCAGGGAGCTGGTGACCGAGTCCTACCGCCTCGTGGTCGCCGGACTCCCGAAGTACCGGCGGCCCGTCGACCCGCACACCTACGGCCGCGAATCCTGACCTGCGCCATGACCACGATCGGCGAGCAGCTCCAGGACACCGCGCGTGAAGCGGCCGGTGCGCTGCCGGGGGTCTCAACCGCACCCACGAACGTCGCGCACGGCAATGACGACAACCCACTCGCACGTACCCACGGACTCGCCCCATGAAGCACGAAGAACAACCGCCGTCCCTGTTCGACGACGACACGCACCGCCCGCTGGCCGAACGACTCCGGCCGCGCAGCCTGAAGGAGGTGGTCGGGCAGGAGCACCTGCTCGCGACCGATGCTCCCGTCGGACGCATGGTGGAGCAGGGGCGGCTGGTGTCGGCGATCTTGTGGGGTCCACCGGGGTCCGGGAAGACGACCATCGCGCGACTCCTCGCGGAACGGACCAACGTGGCCTTCGAGACCCTGTCGGCGACCTTCTCAGGCGTCGCAGATCTGAGGAAGGTCTTCGAAGCAGCCCGCCGCAGGCGCGAGCTCGGTCAGGGCACGCTGCTGTTCGTCGACGAAATCCACCGGTTCAACCGTGCCCAGCAGGACGGCTTCTTGCCGTACGTCGAGGACGGCACGGTCGTCCTCGTCGGCGCCACCACCGAGAATCCCAGCTTCGAGCTCAACGGGGCTCTGCTCTCCCGCTGCCGGGTCTTCGTCCTCACACGCCTCGACACCACCGCCCTCAACTCCTTGATCGAGCGCGCGCAGCGGCTGACGGGTCAAGCACTGCCGCTGGACGACGACGCCCGACAGTCCCTGGTGGCCATGGCCGATGGTGACGGCCGCTTCCTGCTCAACATGGTCGAGCAACTCCAGGCGCTGCCCGCTGAAACACCGCCGCTGGACACGGCCGCGCTCACCGAGCAGATCCAGCGGCGTGCACCGCTGTACGACAAAACCCAGGAGAGCCACTACAACCTCATCTCGGCGCTGCACAAGTCCATGCGCGGCTCCGACCCCGACGCCGCCCTGTACTGGCTCGCCCGCATGCTCGACGGCGGCGAAGACCCGCTCTACATCGCCCGCCGACTCGTGCGCTTCGCCAACGAAGACATCGGAACGGCCGAGCCGCAGGCGGTGCACCAGGCCCTCGCCGCCTGGGACGTCTACGAACGCCTCGGCTCACCCGAGGGCGAGCTGGCGATCGCACAAGCCGTCGTCCACCTGGCGACAGCGCCCAAATCCATCGCCGTCCACCGCGCTTTCGGCGCCGCACGCCAACGCGCACACCAGACCGGTTCGCTGATGCCACCGAAGCACATCCTCAACGCACCCACGCGACTCATGAAAGACCTCGGTTACGGCGAGGACTACCAGTACGACCCCGACACACCGGACGGGTTCTCCGGCGCCAACTACTTCCCCGACGACATGGAACGCGAGACCTACTACCACCCCACCGAGAGCGGCCACGAGGACAACATCCGCCGACGCCTGGACCGGTGGGCCGCCCTACGCCACCAGGACCGAAACACCGAGACCTGACCACGCCGTGAGCTGCGAGGCGCAACCCGGGGTCTAGCAACACCGCCATTTCAGAAGGCGTACGGCCGAAGCGCCAGCGTTCAGCGCGTCATCGGGTACGTGTGGATCGCTTCTCCGGAGCGGAGTTCGCGGGACGTGCCGTCGGGGAGTTCCAGGGTTGCGGTGCAGTTGGCGGGGACCGCGGTGCGGACCGTCAGGGTGTCGTCCTCGATCGACCAGTCGATGGCGACGCGTCCGTAGGGGCCGTCGTAGGCGCCTCGAGCCCACGTGAGACCACCCCCGGGTCGTGGTGCGAAGCGGATTCGCCGCCACCCGGGGGTGGCCGGGGCGAGACCCGCGATGGTGCTGTGCATCCAGTGCGCGACGGCGCCGAGGGCGTAGTGGTTGAACGAGGTCATCTCGCCCGGGTTGACCGTGCCGTCGGGCAGCATGGAATCCCAGCGCTCCCAGATGGTCGTCGCGCCCATCGTCACCGGGTACAGCCACGACGGGCAGCCGCGCTCCTGGAGCTGACGGTAGGCGACATCGAGGCCACCGGTAGACGACAGCGCCTCCGAGACCAGCGGAGTTCCCACGAATCCGGTGGAGATCCGGTGATCGGCCTTGACCACCAGGTCCCGCAACCGCTCGCCTGCCCGGGCCCGCTCTGCGGGCTCTTCCAGGATGTCGAAGGCCAGCAGCAACGCGTATCCGCACTGGGATTCTTCGGTCAACGCGCCCACGCCGTCGGTCCAGCGCTCTCGGATGGCCGTGCGAACTTCGGAAGCCAGCGTGCCGTAGTGCTCGGCCTCGGCCGTGCGGCCCAGAACCTCGGCGATGTCGGAGAGCCTGCGTGCGGAGTGGGCGAAGTAGGCGCTCGCCACCAGTTCCCGGTCGGTCGTGGCCGCTGCGGGGTCATCGGGTGGTGCCGCCGGGTCGAGCCAGTCCCCCAGCTGGTGGCCGCCGGTCCACAGCCGGTCTTCGCCGGAACGCCGGTCGAGCAGGTCGACCCAGGCTTTCGCGCTGTCCCACTGGCGTTCCAGCACCAGCCGGTCGCCGGAGGCCACGTAGAGGTCCCAGGGCGTGAGCACACCGGCATCGCCCCAGGCCGCGATCGGTTCGTCCATGTCCCACGATCCGGCGTCGTCCAGCGTGGGCACGAACACCGGGACCGCACCGTCGTCGTTCTGCTCGATCGCCAGGTCGCGCAACCACGAGGACAGCATTCCCGTCACGTCGTGCAGGAAACCCGCCGTGCGCGCGAAGACCTGGATGTCGCCGGTCCAGCCGAGCCGTTCGTCGCGCTGCGGGCAGTCGGTGGGCAGGTCCACGAAGTTGCCGCGCATCGACCACAGCACGTTGTCGTGCAGGGCGTTGAGGTCCGGGTCCGAGCACGCGAACCAGCCCGTGCGGCGCAGATCGCTGTGCAGCACGCGCGCTTCCAGCTCCAGAACGTCGAGCACAGCAGACGGGGCGGTCACCTCGGCGTAGCGGAAACCGTGGAAGGTGAACCGAGGTTCCCACTCCTCGGTCCCGCGCCCGGCGAGGACGTAGCGGTCGGTCTGCGCCGCCTGCCGCAGCGGGCGGGTGTAGATCTCGCCGTCCTGCAGGACCTCGGCGTGCCGGAGCACGACCTCCTGCCCTGACTCGCCTCGGACCCTGATCGCGAGCCGTCCCACGAGGTTCTGGCCGAAGTCCACCAGCAGCCGGTTCGGGGCCCGCCGCTCACCGCGCGCCGGGCGCACCACGCGCGTGCGGCGCACCGGCGGCCCGTCGGGGGCGACGAGCGTCGCCGGGTCGCGGTCGAACACGTGGGCAGCGACCCAGTCCGAGTCGTCGAATCCCGCTTCGGACCAGCCGCGCGGGACCTGCCGGGCGTCGAAGGTCTCGCCGTCGTAGATCGACGAGGCGAGGATCGGGCTGGGTGCGGCGACCCATCCGGGGCCGGTGGCGATGGTCTGACGGCTTCCGTCGGAGTAGGTGACCTCCAGCTGCGCGATGAGCGACTGGTCGGTGCCGTAGCGGTCGCGAGCACCGCCGCGGAACCCGATCCGGCCGCGGTACCAGCCGTCGGCCAGCCACGCGCCGATCGCGTTGTCGCCTTCGACGAGCAGGTCGGTCACGTCGTGGGTGTGGTAGCGCAACCGCTGCGAGTACACGCTCCAGCCTGGTGACAGGACGTCGTCGCCGACCCGGTGCCCGTTGATCTCGGCCTCGGCCAGGCCGTGCGCGGTCACGTACAGCCGAGCCGAGGCGATCTGGCCGCGCAGCGAGAATCCGCGCCGCACCAGCCACGGGCGACGCTCGGTGCCGGGCTCCCCGGGGGCGCCGCCGACCGGGACTGCGACCCAGTCCGCTTCGGTCAGGCCGCGTTCGACGACCGCGGGTTCGCTCCACTCGGAGATCCCGTTGTCGTCGTGCACGCGCACCCGCACGCTCGCCGACTCGCGCGGCGCGAGCGGGGATTCCGGCCAGGGGCGGTAGCGGGATTCGTCATCGCTGACCGGGCCGTGGTTCGCGACCCGAGCGCCCCGGGTGATCTCCAGTTCGTAGGCGCGCTGGGCCCAGTCGGCCGGAGCGGACGTGGTCCAGGACAACCGGGGCGCGTCGACGCCGATCCCGATCGGTTCCCGGTGGTTCTCGAAGGTCGGAGCATGGGGGATGACGCTGTCGGTCATGGCATCGAGGTCCTTGTCTCGCGTCGTCGTCGACGTGCGGCAGAGCGTTCCCGAAGGACTGACTTGAAAGCTTTCAATTGGAACCGTAGAGACTCGAACACCAGCGGACAAGCGCGCATCTGATCGAGCTTTCGCCGCCACACAAGCGGATTCCCGGCATGCTTGTTTTCCAGTGCGCTTTCACTGAACGAGAAGCTTTGTCCGGATTCGTTGACACGTAGTCCGGATCACATCACCATGCGATGAAACGATTCATTCCTTTCGTGCTTCGGCGGCCGTGGACCCGCACCACGAACAGCGAAGCGCCGCTCTGGTCTGGCCCATCAAAGGAGATTCGCCCATGACCACCCCGGCTCTCACCGCTCGCGACTGGACCCGGTCCACCGTCGCGGGCATGGCCTCCTACCTCGACGCCGCGGCAATCGTTTCCACCGGCACCGCGCTGGTGCTGTTCCAGGACGACCTCGGTCTCGACACGCTGCAGATCGGCGTCCTGTCGTCCCTGCTGACCCTGTCCATCGCCGCCGGCGCGCTGACCGGGGGTCGCCTCGGCGACCGGTTCGGGCGGCGCATCGTGTTCTCGCTGACGATGGTGCTGCTCGCGCTCGGCGCAGGCCTCCTCGCCGCCGCAGCCGGCCCGATCATGCTCTACATCGGCGTCGTGCTGATCGGCTACGCCTCCGGAGCGGATCTGCCGGTCTCGCTCGCGCTGATCGCCGAAGAGGCACCGCCAGGTCAAGCGGGCAAGTTGGTCGGGCTCTCGCAGGTCCTGTGGTTCGGCGGCATCATCGCCACGCAGCTGCTGAGCATCGTCGTCGGTGACCTCGGCAGCATCGGCGGGCGCGTCCTCTACGCCCACGTCGCGGTGGTCGCGGTCGTGGTGCTGCTGCTGCGCTTGCGGGTCCCCGAATCCTCGAAGTGGGTGGCCTCGCGCGAGAAGCTCACCCAAACCGGTTCACACCACAGCGCTCTCAGCCTGCGCGAGCTCGTTGCCGGACCCTACCTGCTCCCGTTGCTCGGACTCATCACCTTCTACGCGCTGGTCAACATCGTGGCCAACACCAAGGGGCAGTTCGGGACCTTCCTCTACGTCAACGTCGCGGGCTCGACCGTGGCGGTCGCCTCGACCATCAGCGTCATCACGCAGTGCCTCGGCGTGCTTCTCGCGGTGTGGTTCATGCGGATCGTCGACGGGCGAAACCGGCTGCGCTGGTACCTGTTCGGTGCCACCTGCTACGTGCTGGCGATGGCCATCGTCGCAGTCGTCGGCGTCACGGTCTGGAGCCTGGCCATCTCGGCGATCTTCAGCGCCATCGGCGGCGCCCTGGCGTTCGAGGCGATGCTCAAGATCTGGTCCCAAGAGGCCTTCCCCACCCTGCTGCGCGCCACCGCGCAGGGCACCATCGTCGGCGCGGCACGCGTCGTGGCGGCCATCGCGGCGGTCGCGACACCCACGCTGATGACCAACGCGCCCCGCGCCACGTTCGCCGTGCTGCTGGGCGTGGTGTCCGCTGGACTCATCGCGGGCCTGTTCGTCGGTCGCAATGTGCAGCGGCACAACCACCTCCGCGACGACGACACCAACGCGCAGGTCGAGGCGGAACGCCACATCGAAGAACGCACCTAGGTCCACCGCCTGCCGGCCGCACACCTCCCCGCAGCAACCCGCGTGCAGCGCTTGCTACAAGCCCCGTCCGGGACGGGTCCCGCCGCGAGCAGCGCGTGGAGAACGCCTCGGTCACTCCGTCGGCCGCCGTGACGCAGTGCGGGGCTCAGCGACGGATTTCCTGTTGCGCAACTCCGTGTCGAGCACGTGGACGACCGGTGGGCTGTCGTCGCCTCGGATGCGCTGGAGGAGGGTCCGGGTGGCGAGTGCTCCGACGTCGTAGGCCGGCTGGGAGATCGCGGTCAACGGTGGTTGAACGACGTTGGACCAGTCGGCGTCGTCGAAAGCGATCACGGAGAGGTCGTCGGGGATGCGCAGCCCTGAGTCGTAGATGGCTTCCACGGTTCCCAGCGCGGGGATGCTGCCGGCCGCGAAGATCGCAGTCGGCGGTTCGTCCAGCGCGAGCAGTTGGTGCGCCTCGGCTTTGGCGGCTTCGCGGTGAAAGTCCCCGCAGCGCAGATACCGTGAGTCGGCAGGGATGTTGCGCTCGGCGAGGGCAGCGCGATAACCGTCGATGCGTTCGAGGGTGGTCGCCGCGAGTGCCACGTCCGAGGAGTCGGGGCTCGGTCGCGGGGATTCTTCCCTCGCGTCGGGACGCCCGCCTCCGGCGACGAACGCGATTCGCGTGTGCCCGGCGTCGAGCAGGTGGTGGATGGCCCGGCGAGTCGCTTCGCGGTTGTCGACGACCACGGCGTCGAGCTCGAGCCCTCGCGGGTGGCGATCCATGAGCACCACGGGTGTCCCCTGCTCGTTGGCGGCGATCAGGTGCTCGGCGTGGGAGGTCGGTGCGGGGGTGAGCAGGATGCCTTCGAGCTGATTCGCCTGGAACACCTGAACGGCTCGCCGCTCCAGTTCGGGGTCTTCGTCGGTGTTGGCCACCAGGACTTCGAGCCCTTCGGCGCGGGCGACGTCGGTGATGCCGCGGGTGAGCCGGGCGTAGAAGGGGTCGTCGATGTTGGCGATGGCCACGCCCAGCGACTGGGTGCGCCCGGTGCTCATGTTGCGGGCCAGGGCGTTGGGCTGGTAGCCGAGCTCACGAGCGGCAGCGGTGACCTGTTCGTGGACCCGCTGGCTGACCTGCCCGTAGCCGCCGAGCGCACGGGCGGCCGTGGCACGCGAGACGCCGGCGGCACGGGCGACGTCCCCGATGGTCACCGCAGCGCGGCGAGATGAACGGCCCATCAGAGTTGCTCCTCAATTTGTCCTTACGTATTGACTATGCCCGGTCGGTGGCGTGAAACTGTTCGCCAGGTCACGGACTGAGACCGGTCTCAGTGATGTGGGTCGCATGCTACATCCGCCTTCGGTGGCCACCTGTGCCACCGGCTGACTTGCTCAACAGGGGAGATCTACCGTGTTCGACCTTGCCGTGTGCGCCGAAATGGTGTTCCTCGATCGACCGTTCGAGGAGCGCGTGCGCCGGATTGATGATCTAGGTTTCGGGGTGGAGATCTGGAACTCCACGGTCCACGACGTCGACGTCCTGGCCCGGACGGGAGCCCGATTCTCGTCGATGACCGGATACGTCCACGGGCGGCTGTCCGACGAGGACGGCGCCACCGAGCTGCTTCGCACCGCGGAAGCACTGCTACCCGTCGCGGAGAAGCTCGACTGCCCCCGGCTGAACCTGCATGGCACCGAACTCGGCGAAGGCGGCCTGCCGGTGCGCCCGGAAAACGAGGTCACCGGCGCGATGTGGCTGACCGCCCGCCGCACGCTGTCACGAATCGCCGAGCTGGGAGAACGCGCCGGCGTGACGTTCTGCCTGGAAAACCTCAACACCGCCGTAGACCACCCGGGAGTCCCGTTCGCGAGAGCGGCGGACACCCTGGCGCTGGTCGAGGCCGTGGACAGCCCCGGGTTGCGCATGATGCTGGACCTCTACCACGCCCAGATCGGCGAGGGAAACCTCATCGAGCTGCTGCGGCGAGCGGGCTCGCTCATCGGCGAAGTCCAGGTCGCCGACGTGCCGGGACGGTGCGAACCCAGCACGGGCGAGATCAACTACCCGGCGATCGCCGACGCTCTGGACGACATGGGCTACCGGGGAACTGTAGGGCTGGAGGCCTTTGCTTCCGGCGACAGCGAACTCGCTCTTCAACGCTTCCGGGACGCCTTCTCCCGTCCAGCCCCGGACGCCCCGGCCGCCGCTCACCTGCTCCTGGAAGGACGAACCTCATGACGACCACCCCTGTCACCTTCGGGCTCATCGGCGCCGGAGCCATTGGCGCCTTTCACGCCGAAAGCCTCGCCCGCCGCATTCCCGAGGCCCGGTTGGCCGCCGTCGCCGACCCACGCCTGGAAGCCGCGAAGTTGTTGGCCACCAGCTTGGACGTTCCGCGAGCCACCAGCGATCCCTTCGAGGTGTTCGCCGATCCGGACATCGACGCAGTGGTGATCACCACGCCGCCTCAGTTCCACACCGACCTCATCGAGGCCGCCGCCGAAACGGGCAAGGCCGTGTTCTGCGAGAAGCCGATGGCGCTGACCCTCGCCGACGCAGACCGGGCCATCACCGCAACCGCCAAAGCCGGAGTGGCTTTGCAGGTCGGCTTCAACCGCCGGTACGACGGGGGATTTCGCGCGGGCCACGACCTGGTCACCTCGGGCGGAATCGGCCGGCCGCAACTGCTGCGGTCGCTGACCCGCGACCCGGAGCTGAGCGACCCGGCCAGGGTGCCTGCGTGGGGGATCTTCTTGGAGACCCTGATCCACGACTTCGACACCCTCAACTGGCTCAACCCCGGCGCCCGCGCGACCGAGGTGTACGCCACGGCTGATGCGCTCGTGCGTCCGGACTGGAGGGACCGCGGCCTGCTGGACACCGCCCTGGTGCACGTCCGATATGACAACGGAGCCATGGCCACGGCCGAGGCCAGCTTCCAGGCTGTCTACGGCTACGACGTCCGAGGCGAGGTATTCGGTTCCGAAGGCATGGCGACCATGGGCGACATCCGGCCCAGCACCATGACCGCATACGGCGCGCACGGCGTGCGAAGCGACAGCGTGCGGCGCAACGTCGACCTCTTCCACGACGCCTACACCGCACAGTTGACCGAGTTCGCCCGATGCGTGCGCAGCGGAACGCCACTGCAGACGACCGGCGAAGACGCCCGCTTCGCCCTCGCCATCGCGCTGGCCGCGATTCAATCCGTCCGAACAGGACAGACCGTTCGGCTCGACAGCCTTGAGCAGCAGTAGCAGACGCACACCGCGACTTCTCCTGGACATTCGTCCAACGACACAATCCCCTGGCGGAAGAGGCGGTCGCCCCAGATCGCCTCGCGATTCGAGCCCCGAGCACTTCGCGAAGAAATCCTGGTTCGAGAAATCGCCAGCCCAACTCTGACAGCGCACCATTCGATGCCAGCGAACCGGCGACGCCCGAGCGCTCAACGAGGAGCAGCAGTCATGACCAACACCACCTCTCCCGCACCCCACGCATTACCCCCTGACACGCGAGGGCCCCATTCGCGACGTCTCGGCTTGATCGCCGTCGTCGTGACCTTCGGCGGCCTGCTGTTCGGCTACGACACCGGCGTCGTCAACGGTGCCCTCGACCCTCTCACCGCCGACCTCGGCCTGACCCCGCTCACCGAGGGAATCGTCGTCAGCAACCTCGTCTTCGGCGCCGCCTTCGGTGCCATGACCGGCGGGGTCCTGTCCGACCGGTACGGCCGCCGCCACAACATCCTGCTGCTGTCCCTGGTGTTCATGCTCGGAACGGTGGGCTGCGTGCTCGCACCGAGCTGGCAGGTCCTCGCGCTGTTCCGCTTCGTGCTCGGCCTCGCCGTCGGCGGGGCCTCGGCGACCGTGCCCGTCTACCTGGCCGAAATCGCTCCCGCCGAACGTCGCGGCGGCATCGTCACCCGCAACGAGCTGATGATCGTGGTGGGCCAGTTCTCCGCGTTCGTCATCAACGCGATCATCTTCAGCATCTGGGGCGAAACCGCCTGGATCTGGCGGATCATGCTCCTGGTCGCCCTCCTGCCGGCGATCGCGCTGTTCGTCGGCATGTTGCGGTTGCCCGAGAGCCCGCGCTGGCTGGTCACCCGAGGCCGTGACGAGGAGGCACTCGCGGTCCTGTCCCAGATCCGCACCACCGAGCGCGCCCGCGCTGAGATGGCCGAGGTCCACCGCCTCGCCGAAGAAGAACGCGCCGCCAAGACCGCCGGTGCGGTCGACCTCGGAGTGCGCTGGGTCCGCCTGCTCATCCTCATCGGGGCCGGCCTGGGCATCTGCCAGCAGTTCACCGGCATCAACTCCGTCATGTACTACGGCACGCAGCTGCTCGGCGACGCCGGATTCTCGAACAACTCCGCCATCATCGCCAACACCCTCAACGGAGCCTTCAGCGTCATCGGTGTGTCCGTGGGCCTGTCGATGATCAACAAGATCAAGCGGCGCACCATGCTGCTCGGCGGCTTCACCCTGACCACGACGTTCCACCTGCTCGTCGGCCTCTCGGCGATGCTGATACCCGAAGGCAGCACGAAGGCCTGGTTCATCCTCGTGTTCGTCGTGCTCTTCGTGTTCTCCATGCAGGCCACCATCGGCCCGCTGGTCTGGCTCATCCTCTCCGAGATGTTCCCGCTGAAGATCCGCAGTCTGGCCATCGGCATCAGCATCTTCGTGCTCTGGATCGCCAACGCTCTGGTCGCTCTGGGCTTCCCGCCCGTCGTCAAGGCCCTGGGCATCTCGAACACCTTCCTCGCCTTCGCCGCCTTCGGCGTGCTGGCCATCGCGTTCATCGCGACCTGCGTCCCGGAGACCAAGGACCGCTCACTCGAAGAGCTCGAGGACGACTTCCGCACCCGCTACGCCTAAGGGACCTGCCCCGGGAGAAAGGGCCTGCACACCATGACCGTCATGACCGCCATCGCCGAGGGCAGCGAAGGAGACCACGCGTTGACCGCGGGAATCACCGAGACCCGACTGCTGGGCACCGACCTCGTCCTGGTCAACCTGCGCCTGCAGCCGCTCGACGACTCGAGCTTGCCCGACGACCTCGAGATCACGATCGTCGAGCGCAACGGGCCCGGCGACCGCGACCCGGTCGACGCAGTGCTGGACGAAATCGACGCCCGATCCAACATCAACCGGCTCATCATCGGCATGCGCCGACGATCGCCAGTGGGCAAAGCCCTGCTGGGCAGCATCAGCCAACGACTGCTCCTGGAAAGTCCCGTTCCCGTTCTCGCAGTCAAAACCCCAGCCTGACAGCCGGCAACGCCTGCACGCACGAGCCCCACGATCAACTCACCCGCGTCATCCGCACGATCAGAACGCCCACGAGGCGACCGGATGGACGGTTGTTTCGGGTGGCGCGGCTGCGCCCCTTGGGCTGGAACGTCATTTCACCACGCGTTCAACGATTTTCCTCAGAAGCGCAACGAACGGAGCCACGACATGATCATGAACCGAATCGCAGGGGCACCGATCTCCTGGGGCGTCTGCGAGGTGCCGGGATGGGGTCACCAGCTCACGCCCGAAGAAGTTCTCCCGGAGATGCGCCAGCTCGGTCTCGTGGCCACGGAGTTCGGCCCCGAAGGGTTCCTCCCCGCCGCACCCGAGGCCAAAGCCGCCACGCTGCGCGAGCACGAGCTGTCCGCGGTGGGCGGGTTCGTCCCCGTCGTCCTGCACGACACCAAGCACGATCCACTGCCCGAGATCGACCGCGAACTCGATGGATTCGTCACCGCCGGCGCGAGAACCCTCGTTCTGGCCGCGGCGACCGGCCTGAACGGCTACGACACACGTCCCGAACTCGACACCACGGCGTGGCGAACCCTGTTCGCCAACCTCAGCCGAATCACCGAACGCGCCGCCGAACGGGGCATCAGCCCCGCCCTGCACCCGCACGTCGGCACCGTGGTCGAGAACCGCGAAGAAGTCGAACGCATCCTCGACGGTTCGACCGTGCCGCTGTGCCTGGACACCGGCCACCTCCTCATCGGCGGCACAGACCCCGTCGAGCTGGCCAAAGCCGTTCCCGAGCGCATCACCCACACCCATCTCAAAGACGTCGACGTCGCCCTCGCCGACCAAGTGCGCGCGGGCGAGATGACCTACACCAGCGCCGTCCGCGACGGCATGTACCGGCCACTGGGTGCAGGCGACATCGACATCGCCAGCATCATCACCGTGCTCGAATCCAACGGATACCACGGCTGGTACACAATGGAGCAGGACACCATCCTCCCCGACGAACCCACGGATGACGGCCCCACCGCCGACGTCCGAACCAGCCTCACCTTCCTACGCGACCTCGACCTATGAGCAGCACTCGTGCTCGCCTACACGTCCGGGTCATCCACACCTTCACCGGCGAGCGCACCATCGTCTCCACCGCGACTACCTTCTCGCCGATCCTGCATCCCTGATGAGTGAGGCCATACCTACACCGATACCGGATTGCTTACCCGACAGAGTGGGCCACATTCACGCTCGGTAGCAATCGAGGCCCAAGAATTGGCACCGGAACGGTCGTCTTCGCAGCGTCAATGATCAGGTGCTCGTGCCATCCTCCCGCTTGTACCGCATTCGCGAACTATCGCGTGCCTCCCACCGGCAGTACTGTCGTGACCGGTGCCAGCCCCAGCCCTAGTGCGTTGGGAGTCGAAGATGACCAAGGTCGATGACATACACGAAGACAGGACGCGAGTCGACGCGGACCACGCCCGGCAGGTAGCCGAACAAGCCCGCGAAACTCGCTGGGACCGACCTAGTTTCGGCAAGGAGCTGTTCCTCGGACGGCTGCGGCTCGACCTGATCGACCCGCTTCCCCGGGGTGAGACCTCGGTCGAAGGAGAGGCGTTCCTCGAACGGTTGCGCGTGTTCTGCGAGACGAAGGTCGACGGACCGCAGATCGAGCGCGATGCGTGGATCCCGGACGAGGTGATCAACGGACTGAAGGACCTCGGAGCCTTCGGCATCAAGATCCCCCGGGCCTACGGCGGGCTCGGCCTGCCCGCGGTGTACTACCACCGCGCGCTGATGCTGGTCGGCACGGCCAATCCGTCGATCGGTGCCCTGCTGTCGGCGCATCAGTCGATCGGCGTGCCGCAGCCGGTCAAGATGTTCGGGACCGAGCAGCAGAAACAAGAATTCCTGCCGCGCTGCGTTCGCGAGATCACCGCATTCCTGCTGACCGAACCCGACGTCGGCAGCGACCCGGCGCGGCTGGCCACCAGCGCGGTCCCGAACGAGGACGGCAGCAGTTACACGCTCGACGGCGTCAAGCTCTGGACGACCAATGGCGTGCTCGCCGACCTGCTCGTGGTGATGGCACGGGTACCCGCGTCGGAGGGACACCGCGGTGGTATCACGGCATTCGTCGTCGAGGCGGACGCCGAGGGCATCACCGTCGAGAACCGGAATTCCTTCCTCGGCCTGCGCGGCATCGAGAACGGCGTGACCCGGTTGCACAACGTTGTCGTACCCGCCGCCAACCGGATCGGCCGTGAGGGCGATGGACTCAAGATCGCCCTCAAGACGCTCAACACCGGGCGGCTTTCGTTGCCCGCGCTGTGCACGGCGGCATCGAAGTGGTCCCTGCGCATCGCTCGTCAGTGGTCGTCCCAGCGCGTCCAGTGGGGTCGGCCGATCGGTGAGCACGAGGCCATCGCGGGCAAGATCTCGTTCATCGCTGCCACATCGTTCGCCTTGGAGGCCGTGCTGGAGGTGTCCGGTCGGCTGGCCGACGCCGACCGGCACGACATCCGCATCGAAGCGGCACTGGCCAAGCTCTTCAGCACGGAACTGTCCTGGCAGGTCGCTGATGAGCTCGTGCAGATCCGCGGTGGTCGCGGCTACGAAACAGCGGAGTCGCTGGCCGCGCGCGGCGAGCGCGGGGTCCCCGCCGAGCAGATGCTCCGGGACATGCGGATCAATCGGATCTTCGAGGGATCCAGCGAGATCATGCGGTTGCTGATCGCCAGGGAAGCGGTCGATGCGCACCTCTCGGTGGCCGGAGACATCATCGACCCCAAGGCCGACATGCAGCACAAGGCCCGCGCCGCGGCCCGCGCCGGTGCCTTCTACGCACGTTGGCTGCCCACCCTGGTCGCAGGCAGGGGCCAGGTGCCGAGCGCCTTCGGTGCGTACGGACCGCTCTCCGAGCACCTGCGCTTCGTCGAACGCGCGAGCCGGCGCCTCGCCCGTCAGATCTTCTACGGGATGTCGCGCTGGCAAGCTCGCCTGGAGCACCATCAGCTCTTCCTCGGCCGCATCGTCGACATCGGCGCCGAGCTGTACGCGATGAGCGCCAGCTGCGTCTACGCCCGTTCGCCCGGGCAGGATGAATCGGCAGTGGAGCTGGCCGACGCCTTCTGCAACCAGTCCCGGTGTCGCGTCGAGCACCTGTTCAGGCAACTCTGGCGCAACACCGACGCCAACGACCGAGTGATCTCCCGCCAGGTGCTCGAAAATCGGTACCCATGGCTGGAGGAAGGCATTCTCGACGCGTCCATCGACGGCCCTTGGATCGCCGAGGCACGAAATGGCCCATCACAGCGCCAGAACCACCGGCGCATCGTCAGCGGCTGATCTCTCGTCCGCACGAAGTCACCGTTCCCAGGCGCGTGAGGGTGTCGCACGTCTTTCAGCACGCTCCAACGCACGCCGGTGATCGTTGACAGGACCGGCAAAACCACGGTGACCGCCGTTGAAGGGACACGCGAGGTCACACCGACTCCGCGGCGGGTTCCACTCGTCATCGGACCGCCCCGGCCACCGGTGTGATGGCCGGGGTGGGTGCCGGGTCGGTGTCAGTGTGCGACGAGCCCGCCGTCGACGACGAACTCAGCTCCGGTGATGAACGAGGATTCGTCGCTGGCCAGGAACAGCATCGCCGGAGCGACCTCGTCGGCGCGGCCCGCGCGGCGCATCGGAGTGCGCACGATGTCGGGTTGCCGGTCGCCTTGCTCGTCGAGCAGGTCATGGATCATCGGTGTCCGAATCACGCCCGGATGCACCGAGTTGACCCGAACACCCTGCGTGGCGTACTCGACAGCAGCCGTTTTGGTCAGTATCCGCACGGCTCCTTTGGACGCTTGGTAGGCAGCCGCCGCCCCACTGCCGATGAGACCGAGGACGGACGACGTGTTGATCACCGAAGCTTTGCCGGACGCGCGCAACAGCGGCATGGCGGTTTTCATCCCGAGCCAGGTGCCGGTTTGGTTGACGGCGATCACGCGGTCCCAGGCGGATTGCTCGGTGTCCTCGATGCCGGGCCAGTCCACGACACCTGCGAGGTTGATCAGGACGTCCAGTCGGCCGAAGCGCCGGTCGATCAGTTCGATGACCTCGTCCCAGTGCTCGAGTGAGGAGACGTCCAGCCGCTGCGCCAGCACGTCGGCGCCGTCGGCTTCGAGCCGCGCCGCCAGTCCCCGCAGTCGGTCGTCGCCGATGTCGGTGAGGACCAGCTGGGCTCCCTCGCGGGCGAACAGCTCCGCCGCGGCCTGTCCGATGCCGCCGGTCGCGCCGGTGATCAGCGCGACCTTGCCAGTCAGCCTTGCAGTCATGTTTCGTTCCTCTTCTGGTGACGGGATCGGTCAGGACCGAGCCTCTGACGCAGGTGCGCTCAGCGGCAGGACGCGCCGTGGCTGGGTGCGCCACACCCACCCAGCCACAGGGGGTCCCGGTCTACGGTGGCGGTATGAGCGGTGGGGAGTTGGGAGAGTTCCTGCGGGCACGGCGCGCGCAACGGCCACCTGAGGACGCGGGCGTGGTGTATTCGGGTCGGCGCAAGGTGACCGGGCTGCGCCGCGAGGAAGTAGCCGTGCTCGCCGGCGTGAACGCCGACTACTACACCCGCCTCGAACAAGGACGTGAGTCCAACCCGTCTCCGCAGGTTCTGGACGCTCTGTGCCGCGCGCTGGATCTCGACCCCGACATGAGGGAGCACCTGTACCGGCTGGCACGCACCGCACCGGAGACCGCCCCGGCCCCGGTACCGCAGACCGTGAGCCCGGAACTGCGGCAGCTGATGGACGGATGCCCCAACACCCCGGCCTTCGTGCTCAACCGGATCTTGGACGTCCTCGCCTGCAACGCCCTGGCCGACGCGCTGTTCTCACCGTTTCAGCCGGCGGACAACCTCGCCCGCATGACCTTCCTCGACCCCGCTGGACGCCATTTCCACGCGCGGTGGAACTGGACCGCCCAAGCCACAGTGGCCAACCTTCGCAGCGCCGCGGGCTACGACCCGAACGACCCCGCTCTGCTGCACCTGGTGGCCGAACTCCGCGACGGCAGCGAGGATTTCCGCGCCCTGTGGAGCTCCCACCAGGTGCGCGGAAAAACTCGCGAACCCAAGCACCTGGTCCATCCCGACGTAGGGGCCTTGACGCTGACCTACCAAGCCTTCGACGTGCGCAGTGCCCCCGGGCAGCAGCTGATCATCTACCACGCGGAACCGGCCACCCCCAGCGCCCACGCCCTAGCCCTCGCACTGCTGAGCGCCCTGCACGCCAGTCCTCACCAGAGCTCGTCGGTGTGACCTCAGAACGATTCAGGCGTGGCTGAATCCGTCAACGATCGTTCGCCGGTTCTTGTGACGGTGCTCGTAGCTGACCAGCTTCGTCTGCTCCTCAGCCGGCAACTCCCGCGCCTTCGGAAGGATCTCGTCCAACTTCATCTCGTCGTAGCCCGGCCAGGGCTGCTCCTCGCACAACTTGTCGATGCGCCCGATGACCGTCGCACGCGCCTGATTGCGCGTTTCATAGCCACGGACCTTTCGCAGCTCGAATTGGGACAACCCCGGCAACTTGTGCACGACCTCGTCCGCCCTGAGCTGGTCGTAGTGTGAAATCGGCAGATCTTCCTCGCCGGTGAACGCCCCCACGACCGCCCCTTCGGCCTCGGCAGCCCCTGGGATGCGGCGCGCAGCCTGGTTCACCTCGCCGACACCGACTTCGAGCCCCTGCTGGGCCCCGCCCACAATGGTCTGGCCACGTTCCGAGAGCTCCTCGTAAGCACTGCTGAGCCAATGCATCACCTGATCGCGTTCCCGCCACGCATGACCGACCCAGCCGGGCGCACCACGTAGCGCATCCACCACCCACGCTGTCGCCCCAACCGTGGCATACAGCGACCGCTGAGTCTCCTGAACCAGACCCATCGCGCCTCCTCTGGTCCTCGTCGTGCACGCACCAGTGCAGAACTCGTCACGGCCAGAGGATTCCCAGACGATGACGCGCCCATGCCTCGCTCCGAGTACGCCACCACTTCGGACTAAATGTCCGCGTCGAACACGACCAGTCGAGGCAGTTCATCGCCGCACGAGTCCGGACGTCTTGCGTAGAAGTACCTAACGACATATCGCTGCGGTGATGCTGTAATGCCGTCGATGAGCAATTCGCAGCGCCTTTCCCCGGAACAACGCGCACGCCTGGAGCGGTTGGGCGAACGGGGAGTGCTTTCCCGTGAGCAGGTCGCAGCAGTCCTCGACGAGCTCGACATCGAGCGCGGTGCGCCCTGGGGCTCGCGCACCGCCGTGTGGGAGGTGCTCGGTTACATCGGCGGTGCGTTGGTCCTCGCCGGCGCCGTTCTGCTGGTGGGGATGTACTGGGAAGACCTGGCGGTCCCCGCGCGCGTTGCCCTGCTGGTGGCCGCGACCCTCGCCCTGGTCGGCGCCGGACTGGTCATCGCCGGCGGGCCGCGTGCGCTACGAGCGTTCGGCGAAGCGGATCCGTCCGCGCGCAGCCGGATCGTGTCAGCCCTGTTCGCCTTGGCTTCCTGCACGGCGGCGCTGGCGGTCGGCAGCGGGGTTGACGTGCTCGAGTCGGTGGCGGCCTCGGTGACCGGTTTGCTCGTCGCATTGCTCGGATACGTGGTCGTGGGCGGACTTCCCGTTCTGCTGGCGACAATCGGGTTCAGCGTCGGCGTGGTGATGGCCGCGGTTGCCGAATGGTTCGACAGCTCCTCACCGGCCACCACAACGGGCTTGGTGGCGCTGGGCGCCGTGTGGACCGCACTCTCCGCTCTCAGGGTGATGGGCCACCGCCGCCCCGTGCTCGGGGCGGGCGTGCTGATCGCTCTGGCCGGGGCGCAGTACGCGGTGGGCGTGGACCCGTCGTGGGTGGGCTACGGGTTGACCCTGTTGATCGGGTTG
This sequence comes from Saccharopolyspora sp. NPDC049357, assembly GCF_040677225.1. Classification (NCBI taxonomy): domain Bacteria; kingdom Bacillati; phylum Actinomycetota; class Actinomycetes; order Pseudonocardiales; family Pseudonocardiaceae; genus Saccharopolyspora; species Saccharopolyspora sp. NPDC049357. The sequence goes on from NZ_JBFAQJ010000042.1 coordinate 36,580, forward strand.
CTGTGCTTCGGCGGCTACCTGGTCGAGCGGGCCGTGGTACTGCTGGCGCTGGGTGTGCTCGCCGTGACGGTGGCGGTGCCCGAAGCGATCTGGGACTGGACGGACGGTGCACTCGGTGGGCCGGTCGCGGTGCTGCTGGTGGGGGCGGTGTTCCTCACCGCCTCGGCACTGGGTCTGCGCCTGCGGAAGCGAGCACCCGCATCTGATCAGCGCTGAAGCAGGCAGGATCTGGCCAGCCGTCCACGGCGAGGCGGGTCGGAGCACCTGCTCATGACCCGCCTCGCCGACGTTCACGGGGACAGTTCTTCGAGAGTGCGTCCCTTGGTCTCCTCGGCGAAGGCCGCGGTGATCATCGTGCCGACGAGGCAGATCGCCGCGATGCTGGCGAACACCGCGGACAGGCCCGCTCCGCTGGAGAGCACCATCGCCACCACGATCGGGCCGGTGATGATGCCGAGCCGGTTGAACACCCCGCCCATGCTGCAGCCCAGCGCGCGGTTGCGGGTCGGGTACAGCTCCGGCGTGTAGAGGTAGAGGCTGATGTTGGCCGTGAAGCTGAACATCGCCGCGAACGCAGAGAACACCACGAGCTGACCGGCCGAGGTCACGCCCAGCAGCGCCAGCACGCCCAGCGCGACCGTGGTGCCGCCGAGCCCGATGCTCAGCACCACCCGGCGGCCGAGGCGGTCGATGGTCAGCGCCGCCAGCACGCAACCGGCCAGCCCGGCCACCGACGCGAACGTGCTGTACCACAGCGCGGTGCCGATCGGCAGGTGGAACACCTGCTTGTAGAGCGTCGGCAGCCACGACGTCAGCCCGTAGTTGGCCAGGTAGCCGACGAACCAGATCGTCCAGACCACGAGCGTGCGCCGCCGGTAGCGGCCGGTGAACAGGTCGCGCAGCGCTCCGTTGCGCGCCGACCCGGTGCCGACGACACCCGCCACCGGAGCCGGGGCCGGCAAGTCCTGGCCGGTGGAGGCGCGCACCTTCGCCTCGATCTGGGACATCACCTCGCACGCCTTGTCGTTCTGGCCGCGCGCGGCCAGCCAGCGCGGCGACTCCGGCACCTTGCGCTGCAGGAAGAACGCCGCGATGCCCGGGACCGCGGCGATCAGGAACAGCGCGCGCCACCCCCAGTTCGGCACGATCCACGCCGAGGCCAGCGCACCGACGGTCAGCCCGGCCGGGAACACCACCTCGTACATCAGCACGAAGCGGCCGCGCTTCTTGGCCCGGCTGAGCTCGGCGATGTAGGAGGCGGCGGTGGGGACCTCACCGCCGATCGCCAAGCCCTGCACGAACCGCATGATCAGCAGCGGCAGCAGCGCCGGGCTCAACGCCATGCCGAGGTTGCCCAGCGCGGTGATCACCACGCACAGCGTGATGACCCGGACGCGGCCGATGCGGTCGGCCAGCCAGCCCGAGGCCAGCGCACCGACCAGCATGCCGATCGACCCGACGGTGAGGGTGGCGGTGGCGCCCGCCGCCGAAAGCCCCCACTCGCGGGTGATCTCGGGCAGCGAGAACGCGATGAGCAGCTGGTCGAAGGCCTCGAAGAACGTCACCACGCCGATGATCAGGCGGATGCTCACGTGCCATCGCGACATCGGCAGCCGCTCGAGTCTGGCGGCGATGTCGTGCTGGACGGTGTGGTCGGGAGCGGAGATGCTCATGCGCCCCTCCTTTGGGACACGCATGCCACGGGTGGGCTCGTGGCATGAAACGGTAACTGCCGTGGCTTCGGGCGAGTCCGGTCGGTCTCGCGCGTGATGTCTCCTGGGTCTGGAGAACGGTCGTGGGATCCTCGTGATGGTTGTGGTCAGCCGATCCGGCCGTTGATGAGCCGGATCGCCTCGTCTCGCCGGTCGCGTGCGACTCCCGGGTGCCCGGTGTTGTCCAGCGGGTCGCACACCGCGGCCACCGGGAGCTCGTGGTCGGCCGCCGCCCGGGTCGCGAGCTCACCGCTGGTGCCGACGCCGAGCACCGCGGTGGTGCGCGCCGGGACGGCCAGCCTGCTGCCGAGGTGGTCGAGCGCACCGGCGACGTCCGCGGCCAGGTCGTCGTCGGCGAGCAGGGACATCGCGGCTTTCGCGGTCTCCTCGTGCTCGGGGCGGAACTCCTTGCCCCCGGTCTCGTAGTAGAGGTAGGGGGCGACGGCGACGTAGCCGCAGCGGGCCAGGGCCCGGCAGCAGTCCTCGATCGGTTCGGTCAGTCCGTAGGCGTCGTGCAGCACCACCACCGCCGCGCGCGGCGGGGTCCGCGGGAAGCGCACGAACAGCGGTGCGGCGGTGCGCAGCACCCGGCGCCCCCGGTTGGCGGGTCCGTGCGCGTGGTGGTGGGCCGGTTCGGTCGGCATCGCTGCGCCTCCTCTAGCTGGGCACGTGCACCGGCGGCACGAACGGGGACGGGGTCGGCTCCAAGGCCGTGACGTCGACCTCGATCAGGTACGGACCGCGTTCCTCGACGGCCTTGGTGAACGTCTCGGCGAACGATTCCGCGCGCTGGACCAGCGCGTACGGCAGGTCCAGCGCCTCGGCGAGGCGGCCGAAGTTCGGGGTGAACAGGTCCACCCCGGAACGCCGTCCGGCGTGCTTGTCCTGCATGTTGCGCAGCACCCCGTAGCCGCCGTCGTTGAACACCACGAGCACCATCCAGGGCTGTTCCTGGGCGAAGGTGGCCAGTTCCCCGAGGTGCACGCTCAGCCCGCCGTCGCCGGCCAGCACCAGCGTCGGTGCGTCCGGCGAGCCGAGCGCCGCGCCGATGCCGTGCGCGAGTCCCTGGCCGATGCCGCCGCCGACCGGGAACACGTTGGTGCGGGGATCGTGGATGTCCAGCAGCCGGTTGCCCCACTGGCTCGACGGGATCGTCACGTCCCGCGCGATCACCGACTCGGCGGGCAGCGTCGCCCGGATCGCGTCGCAGATCAGCGCGTAGGTGCCGATGCCCTCCCGCAGGTGCGCGCGCACGGCGGCGCGGGTGCGGGCGACCGCCTCCCGCCAGCCCTGCCCGGCGCCGGCGCTCCCGGCCAGCTCGGCGATCAGCTGCGGGAGCACCTGCTCGGCGGTGCCGACCAGACCCGCGGTGGCCGGGTGGACGCGCCCGACGGCGGCCGGGTCAACGTCGATCTGCACGTGGTCGGCGGGCAGCTCCAGCGCGTAGTGCTTGGTCTCGTTCGAGCGGAAGTGCGTCCCGATGGAGATCAAGAGGTCGGCCTCGGCCAGCAGCGGCGCCGCCGCCGGGTTGGCGGCGAAGTTGCCGACCACCAGCTCGTGGTCCTCCGGCACAACACCCCTGCCCGAGTTGCTGGTCAGCACGCCCGCGTCCAGGAGTTCGGCGAGCTCGCGCACCTGCTCACCCGCGCCGGTTCCGCCACCGCCGACCCACAGGATCGGCCGCTCGGCCGCCCTGATCAGCTCGGCGGCGCGCCGCAGCGCCTCCGGGTCCACGCCCGGTGTCTCCGCGCCCCGCTCAGCGGGTGCCGGGATGATCTCCTGCGCGGCATACTGCAGGTCGATCGGCCACTCCACGCTGGAGGGTCCGCAGGGCACCGACAGCGCGGTGCGCACCGCTCCCCGCAGCGCGGTCTCCGCCGCTTCCGGCTCGGTGATCGTGGCGGCGTGCTTGGACACCGCGCCGAGCATCGCGAGCTGGTCCTTGGTCTCGTGGATGACGCCGCGCCCCTGCCCGAGGTAGGGCGAGTCGATCTGACCCGTCACGTGCAGCACCCGGCTGCCCGCGGTCAGCGCCTCCACCAGCGCACCGGCGGCGTTGCCCGCCCCGGTGCCGGTGCTGGTGATCGCGACGCCGAGCCCGCCGGTGGCGCGGGCGTAGCCGTCGGCGGCGTTGACGGCGGCGGCCTCGTGCCGCACCGCCACGAACCGCAGTTCGCGGCTCACCGCTTCCACCAGCGGCAGGTTGTGGACGCTGACCACGCCGAACGCGGTGTCGACGCCGTTGTCGCGCATGACCTGGACGAGCAGGTCTCCGCCGTGATTTTGGGGCATGACAGTCCTCTTCGGTTGCTACAGGTATCGGGCGATGCCGCCACCGACGTCGATGGCGGTGCCGGTGAGGTAGGAGGCGCGCGGCGAGAGCAGCGCGACGACGGGGAAGGCGACCTCGTCGGCGGTGCCGAGCCGACCCAGCGGGATGCCGCGGTCGGCGGCCAGCTCGGCGCTCCACTCGGAGAAGTCCGCGGTGGAGCCGGATTGCTCGTAGCGGCGCCGCCACTGCCCGGTGTCGATCAGTCCGAGGCACACCGAGTTGACCCGGATGTCGTCGGCGGCGAGCTCACCGGCCAGCGTCTTGCTGAGGTTGAGCAGCGCGGCCCGCGCCGCCGAGGTGGCGGCCAGCCGCGCCTCGGGTTGGCGGGCCAGGATCGCGTTGATGTTGACCACCGACGCGGCGGTGGACTCGCGCAACCACGGCTGCGCCGCCCGGACCACGTGCAGGACGCTGAAGATCTTCAGCTCCAGCTCGTCGCACCACTGCCGGTCCTCGGTCTCGGCCAGCCGCGCCATCAACGAGCGCCCGGCGTTGTTGACCACCCCGTCGATCCCGCCGAACCGCTCGGCGGCGCCCTCGACGAACTCCTGCACGCCGTCGCTGTCGAGGACGTCGCACGCCCCGAGGTGCAGGTTGCCCGGCAGCCCGTCCAGGGCGGTCTTCAACCGCTCCGCGTCGCGCGCGCACGCCGCGACGTTGGCTCCCTCCGCCAGCAGCATCCTGGTGGTGGCCAACCCGACGCCGGAGCTCGCGCCGGTCACCAGCACGGTGCGACCGCTCAGGCCCAGATCCATGAAATCCTCCTCAACGGCATACGAACCCGCCGTCCACCAGCAGCGTTTGGCCGGTGATGTAGGCGGCGGCGTCGGACAGCAGGAAGCGCACCGCACCGACGAGGTCCTCGGGCTGCTGCGGCCGCGACAGCGCGCGGTTGATCCGGTAGAGCTCGTGGCGTTCGGCCGGAACCGCTTGCGTCGCTTCGCATTCGGTGATGCCGGGCGCGACGGCGTTGACGGTGATGCCGTCCGGACCCGCGTCGCGGGCCATCGCCCGCGTCATCGCCACGATCGCGCCCTTGGACGCCACGTAGTGCATCAGCCGGGGCGGCCCGTAGAAGGCGACGTCGGAGGCGATGTTGAGGATCCGGCCGCCACCGGCGGCCCGCAGCTGCGGGTAGAGCGCTCGCGACACCAGCCAGGTCCCGCGCAGGTTGACCGAGATGATCCGGTCGAACTCCTCGGGTTCGATGTCCTGGAAGTGCTTGCCGCCGACGCCGTCTGCCAGCGCGGCGTTGTTGACCACCCCGTGCGCACCGCCGAGCTCGGCGACCCGCTCCGCCAGCCGGCGAACCGAGTCGGGGTCGGACACGTCGGTGTCCACCCGGTGCACCGGGACGCCGCGCTCGGCGAGCTCGGCCACCGCTGCCTGCGCGAACTCCGGGTTGCGCTCGGCGATCACCAGGTGCGCCCCGGCGTCGGCCAGGTCGTGCGCGATGGCCAGGCCCAGGCCGCGGCCCGCTCCGGTGACCACCACCAGTCGTCCGTTCAGCACGGCGCACCTCCGCCGCCATCGACCTCGGCGAGGAAGCGCCGCACGACGGCGTTGAACTCCTCGGGTTTCTCCTGGTTGGCCGCGTGTCCCGCGTCGGGGATCTCGACCAGCCGGGCGCCCGGGATCTGCTCGGCCAGCGCGCGGCTCTCGGCCACCCCGGTCACCTGGTCCTGGGCTCCGACGATCACCAGCGTCGGGGTTGTGATCCGCGGCAGCTGGGCGGAGTGGTCGGTCGCGGCCATCACCCGCGCGGCGTTGCGGTAGCCGGGCAGGCGCACCCGCGACATCAGAGCGACGACCTGGTCGACGACCGGCGGCGCGGCACCCGGCGCGGTCAGGCGCGGTCCCCGCACGGCGGCGAAGGCGCCCGCCCCGCGGGTGCGCAGCTCCTCGACCCGCGATGCCATCGCCTCGCGGCCCGCGTCCGTGCGGCCGGACCCGCGGGAGGAGTCGGCCAGGACAAGCGAGCGCAGCACCTCCGGTGCGCGCAGCGCGACCCGGGTGGCGATCACCCCGCCCCAGGACACCCCGAGCAGGTGCGCAGGCGCGACGTCCCGATCGCGCAGGAGCGCGATGACCGCGTCGGCGTAGGCGTCGAGGTCCGGTTCGCCGGGCAGGTCGGCGGAGCGCCCGTAACCCGGGGCGTCCCACGCGATCACCCGGTGGTCACCGGCCAGGCCCGACAGCTGCGCGGTGAAGGCCTCGGCCGCACCGCCGATCCCGTGCAGCAGCACCAGGGGCGTACCGCTGCCCGCTTCCACGACGTCCACTTCGGACGCACTCGCCCGGGTCATGCGAACGCTCCGGTGGGTTGGGCCAGCCGGGCCAGGCAGGCCAGCACCGCGTGCGGCACCACACCGCTGGTGGCCGGGTTGTCCGGTGACGGGTGGTTGCGGATCTCGAACCGGTAGCTGCCCGCGCTCCCGGCGGCGGTGATGACGTGGCTGGTCAGCGGCGCGTTCGGGTCGGCGACCACGGTCGCTTCCACCAGGTCCCAGTCCCCCACCGCCAGCGCCACCGAGGCCGCGACGTTGGCCGAGGCCGGGAACGCGGCCGTGACCTCGCGGGCCGGGGCCCGCATCAGCTGGACCGGTTCGTCGGTGGTGCGCAGCCGCTGCGCGGCGGGCTCGTCCATCCACTTCTGGATCAGCGCGGGCGCCTTCTTGGTGGTCACGATGCGCACCGCGTCCAGCCCGCCCATCCGCGCGGTCGCGGCCAGCGCGTCGAGCCCGCCGATCGCGCCGCTGCACAGGTGCAGCCGGCCGGGGCCGGTGTCGCGGAGCTTGGCCAGCAGCGCGTCGTCGGCCAGCGCGCCGACCGACACCACCAGCAGGTCGGTCCCGGCGGCCACGATGGAGGGCCCGAGCTCGGCCAGTGCGCGCTGACCGGCGCACTCGACGATCAGGTCCGCCTGCGCGATCGCGGACTCGACGTCCAGCACCGGAAGCCCGGGCGGGTCAGTCGGTTCGGCGTGCACGACTCCGATGAGCTCGGCGCCGGCGACCTGCCCGCTCTGCACCGCGCGCGCCACGACGCCGCCGATGGCGCCGCAGCCGAGGATCGCCACCTTCATGCCCGCACCCACTCCCGGTAGCCGGTGTCGGGCTTGCCCGCCATGTGCGCGCGGGCGTCCTTCGACGGCGGGCCGGCGGTGCCCCACTGGTCGGACAGCTCCGCGGTGCGGCGCCACACCCGGCACAGCCAGGCGTCCTCTTCGACCTGGGCGACGTCGGAGGTGTACTCGCAGACCAGTCCGGCCGGGTCGGCGAAGTAGGAGAAGGTGTTCGAACCGGGCCCGTGCCGTCCCGGCCCCCACAGCGGGGTGATGCCGTTGTGCTTGAGCCGCCCGATGCCGCGCATGAAGTGGTCCATCGACGGCATCTCGTAGGCGACGTGGTTGATCGAGGTCCACTCGGCCTGGTTGAAGGCGATCACGTGGTGGTCGGAGTTGCAGCGCAGGAACGCCATCTGGTGCTCCGACCAGTCCGAGATCCGCATGCCGAGCACCCGCGTGTAGAAGTCGCAGGCGGCGTCGATGTCGACGGTGTTGAGCACCACGTGCGCCACCTTGCGCGGCACCGCGGGAAGACCGTTGGGGTCTTGAGCCACGACGGCTTCGACGTTGCAGGAAAGCTCGACCAGCCGGCCTTCCAGGTCGACGAAGCGCAGCCCGTAGCCGCCGCCGATCTGCTCCAGCGGGCCGGGCTCGGCGAGCATCGGAATCCCCAGGCCCGCCAGGCGTTTTCCGGCCTCGTCGATCTCGGCGGGCGTGCCGACGGCGAAGGCGATCTTGCCGAGCCCGTTCTGCTCGGCTTGCTGCAGCTCGACGATGTGGTGCTCGGAACCGGTGCCGCGCAACCACGCGACGTCCCGGTCGGTCTCGACCGGGGTGAGGCCCCAGACCTCGTGGTAGAACTCGGCGGCTTCGGCGAACCGCTCGGTGCGCAGGCTGACCGAGCGCAGCGACCGGAGCTTCACCACCGGTCCGTCATCGGGCAATCGCATGTTCGGGCACTCCAATCAGCGGGCGGCCGCGCGGGCGGGTGTGCGCTCGTCGCGGGCGGCTGCCGCAGTGGCCTGGCGCTTGGCTTCGGCGCGCAGCACCCGGCGCAGCCGGACGAGGGCGATGTCGTGCTGGTAGAGGTTTTCGCGGGCCCAGGCGTCGTCGGGCATGCCTTCGGCCATCACCCGGTCCTGCTCGAGCACCTGCCAGTGCCGAGCCTCGATCCGGTTCTTGTACAGGAACCGCCAGCTGTCCCGCTGCCAGCCGCTGACCTTGCGGCAGCGCCAGAAGAAGCCGGCGTGCTGCTGCTCGTTGATCGCGGTGACGCAGGCGACGATGGTGAACGGCCCTCCCGGACCGGCCGTTTCCGGGTACGGGATGTCGAGGGTGACCGACTGCAGGCCGCCGGTGTCGATCCACTCAGACCAGTCGAAGTTGACGCCGCGCTGGTCGGTCTTCTCGAACACGAAACCAGTGTCGGTGTCGCGGATCTGGAAGGCGGCCTCGCGCTTGCCGGTGTACATGGTGTGGCTGTTGCGGTGCAGGAACGCGCCGTGCATCGGGTCGAGCAGGTTGTCCAGCGACAGCAGGTAGGAGGCGTCCCACTCGACGTAGCACAGGAAGGCGTCCCACTCCCCTCCGCCGATCGGTGCGGGGACCTGCAGCGGGGTGGGCTCGGCGTCCTCGTCGGAGCCGAACCAGGCGAAGATCGCTCCGGCGTGCTCCTCGGCGGGGAAGGTGCGCAGCGCTCGGCGGCCTTCCAGCGCGCACCCCGGGCTGCCGGGCACCGAGGCGACCACTCCGTCGCCGTCGAGCTGCACCCCGTGGTAGTTGCACGCGATCCGATCACCCATGTGCACGCCCATCGACAGCCGCGCCGCGCGGTGCGGGCAGCGGTCCTCCTGCACGTGCACGGCACCCGAACTGTCCCGCCACAGCAGCAGTTCTTCGCCCGCGCGTTCCAGCCGGGTCAGCTCGCCGGAGCGGACGTGGTGCGACGGGCACAGCGGGTACCAGCGATCCCGCAATCCGAGCAGCAGGAGGTCCTGCTCCGTCCGCAGCTTGGTCGTCATCAGATCTCCTTCGCACCGAGGCGAGCGAGCTCACCGGTCAACGTCTGCTCCGTCCAGTCCGAGCCGTCGGCCGGACGGACCCCGGTCTCGTTGAGCGCGGCGACCACGCCGGGCAGGTCGTGCACGCCTCGCCCGTAGATCGCCTCGAGTTCGTCGCCGAAGGCGTCGGCGTAGCTGGTGGTGGGCCCGAGCCGGGTCTGCACCGGCTCCAGGTTCAGCGACATGTCAGTTCTCCTCCAGTGCTTCGACACCGGTTCCCGTGCCTCCTAGCGCAGTGCGGCTCGACCGAGATCGGTCAGGGCCGCGGTGACGCGCTGACCGGTCGGCCCGGTCCGGGTTGCGCGCAACAAACCGGTCTGCACCAGGTATCGGGCGCTGCCCTGGTCGCAGCAGGGCAGTCCGTCGACGTAGAGGTCGGGTTCGCAGCTGCAGGTGATCTCGGCTCGGCCACCGGCGACGGCCCGCAACATGGCCCTCTGCCGGTGGTTGAGCGCTGCGACGGCGGTCATGGTCGTTCTCAATTCACAGGCTCAGCACCAGCTCGGCGGAGCGGCAGCGCGACACGCAGATCATCATCGTGTCGCCGGCTTCCCGCTCCCCCGGGCTGAGCACGTGGTCGCGGTGCTCCGGCTCGCCGCCGAGCACCTTGGTCTCGCAGGTCCCGCACACGCCTTCCTGGCAGGAGTTCGGGACTTCCACGCCAGCGTCGGCCAGCGCGTCGAGCACGGAGGCGTCCGGTCCGACGAACACCCGCACCCCGGAGTCCTCGCAGACGACCTCGAACCCGTCGTCCGATGTGGACTGGGGTTGCTCGGGCGCCCGGAACCGCTCGACGCGCAGCACCGACGGGTCGGGCAACGCCGATTCCACCGCGTTGATCAGCGGCTCCGGGCCGCAGCAGTACACCAGCGCGCCCGGCGCGAGGTCGGAGAGCTCGGCGCGGAGGTCCGGCGGACCGCCGTGCTCGTCGTCGGCGTGGACGCGGACCCGGTCGCCGCCGATCTCCCGCAGCTGCGGGACGAATGCCATGCTCTCCCGCGACCGTCCGCAGTAGAGCATCCGCCAGTCACCGTCGCGGTCAGCGAGCTCGGCGGCCATGGCCCGCATCGGCGTCACCCCGATGCCGCCCGCGATGAGGAGGTGGCGCTCGGCGGGTTCCAGCGGGAAGTTGTTCCGCGGCCCGTCGACCTGCAGCAGCGTGCCGGCGGTCAGCCGCTCGTGCACCCAGCTGCTGCCACCGCGCGAGTTCGGCTCCCGCAGCACCGCGACCGTCCAGCTGCGCCGATCGGCCGGGTCGCCGCACAGCGAGTACTCCCGCGTCATCCCGTTGCCCAGCTGCAGCGCCAGGTGCGCTCCCGGCTCCCACGCCGGGAGGTCGGCTCCCGCCGGGTCGCGGAACTCCACCTGCACCACACCCAAGGCCAGCCACGTCGTGCTGTGCACGCGAACTTCGTGGGACATGCTCCTCACCCGGACCTTCCTCGAGGCTTCTCAGTCGCGCGTGACGCCGTGCACCGGCGAGGTCGCCGGGTAGGTGGGCAGCTGCGGCTTCTGCGCGCCGATGACCACGCAGAACAGCGCATCGGTGTCGCCGATGGCCTTGAGGCTGCGCGGCACCCCGGCGGGCACCCGGATCAGGTCGCGGTAGCCGAGCACGCGGGTGGCGGTCTTGGTGCCGTCCTCGACGTCGTGCACGCTGACCTCCAGCTGCCCCTCCAGGACGAAGAAGACCTCTTCGACGTCGTGGTGGGTGTGCTCCGGGCCGACCGAGCCCACCGGCAGCCGCATGTTGGAGAAGGTGAAGTGCTCCGACGGCAGCGACCGGCTGTCGCCGTCGTGGTTGCCGGTGGCGCCGGAGCCGATGTAGCGGATCTGCGCGCGGCGGAACTCGTCGCCGGCCTTGGTCTGGAACGCCAGGGTGTCCCAGTCCTCGTGCCTGCTCGCCCGGGAGGCGATGCAGGAGTCGATCAGCCCGTCCAGGTCGGTGTGCGCCTTGGCGTCTGCAGCGGTCATCGCGGCGACCTCCATAATCCCTTAGCGGTAAGTGAGCTAGCGGTGAGCAGTATTGCCAGACGGGCGTGACCCACGCAACCCCCTGCCGCAAGATTCCTTGTAGATCAGCTCATCGCTGCTGGTGAGAGCCCCGAACCACTTCCCGGAAAAGCGCGCCCTGTTGCGCTCATTCCCTTATCAGTAAGGTAACTGGTCATCGCCACTCAGACCTGGAGGTGCAGCATGACGAGTTCCGGGGTGCCGGATGAGATCCACGTCGCGGGCCGCTGGCGCGCGGGCCGCGGCAGACCGCTGGAATGCGTCGACCCGGCCACGGGCGAGGTCATCGCGAAGCTCACCGCGGCCTCACCGGGCGACGTCGCCGAAGCCGCCGAAGCCGGCGCCGCCGCAGCGGCCGACCCCGTCTGGCGCGACCTGCTCCCGCACGAGCGCGCCAGGTACCTGGCGCGCATCGGGGACCTGATCGAGGCGCACGCGGACGAACTCGCCCACCTGCAAACCCGCAACACCGGCAAGGCGCTGGCCGAGACCCGGGCCCTGGTGGGCAGCGCCGCCGGGACCTTCCGCTTCTACGCCGCCGCGCTGGAAACCACCGAGACCCCGCTGACACCAGCGCGCGGGCCGTACCTGACGATGAGCGTCGCCGAGCCGATCGGCGTGGTCGGCGCGATCACGCCGTGGAACTCCCCCATCGCCAGCGACGCGCAGAAGATCGCCCCCGCCTTGGCCGCGGGCAACGCCGTGCTGCTCAAACCCGCTGAAGCCACGCCGCTCGTCTCGCTCGCGCTGGCACGCCTCGTCGTGGAAGCCGGAGTGCCCCCGGCGCTGCTGTCGGTGCTGCCCGGCAAGGGATCGGTGGTCGGCGATGCGATCGTCCGGCATCCGCTGGTGGGCAAGGTGTCCTTCACCGGCGGCACCGACACCGGTCGCGCCATCGGCCGCCTCGCCGCCGACAAGTTCATGCCGCTGACCAGCGAACTCGGCGGCAAGTCGCCGACGATCGTGCTGGCCGACGCCGACCTGGAGCAGGCCGCGGCCGGGATCCTCTACGGGATCTTCTCCTCCAGCGGGCAGAGCTGCATCGCCGGTTCCCGGATCTTCGTGCCCGAAGGCCTCCACGACGAGTTCGTCGACCGGCTCGTCGCCGGTGCCCGACGACTGCGGGTCGGCCCCGGTACCGACCTGGCCACCCAGGTGGGTCCGCTCGTGACCTTCGAGCACCGCGACCGCGTCGCGGCGATGGTCGACCGGGCGCGCGCCGAAGGAGCCACCGTGCTCTGCGGCGGCGAAGCGCCCGACGACCCGGCCCTGGCGCACGGCGCCTACTACCTGCCGACGCTGCTGAGCGGACTGGACAACGACTCGCTGACCTGCCAGGAGGAGATCTTCGGACCGGTCGGTGTCGTGCTGCCCTACCGCGACGAGGACGACCTGATCGCCCAGGCCAATGCCACGATCTTCGGGTTGGCCTGCGGAATCTGGACCCGCGACTACCGGCGGGCCTGGCGCTTGGCCCGGTCCATCGATGCGGGCACGGTGTGGATCAACACCTACAAGCAGTTCAGCATCGCCACGCCGTTCAGCGGGATGAAGGCCAGCGGCGTGGGCACCGACAAGGGCCGCGACGCGATCCTGCGCTACACGCGGCAGAAGAGCATCTACTGGGGACTCGACGAAGACCCGCTGCCCTGGGCGCGGTGATCCTCGCGCCCGGTCACTCGGCGGTCTCGGCCTGGGCCGCCGAGTGATCGAGCGAGCCCTCCAGGCGGCTGAGCAGGTCCGCCAGGCGTTCTTGCTCCGAGGCCGTCAGGCCGGACAGCATCCGGGCTTCGTTGGCGAAGTGCGCGGCGCTGACCCGGTCGACGAACGCCAACCCCTCATCGGTCAGCTGCACGTGGACCGTGCGGCGATCCCGCTCGTCGCGCTCGCGGGACACCAGCCCGGCCGCGGCAAGCTTGTCCACCCGCTGCGAGATCCCGCCGGTGGTCACCAGCGCGACATCGGCCAGTTCACCAGCCGTGCGCCGGTACGGGCTGCCCGCTCGACGCAGCGACGCCAAGATGCTGAAACCGGCCATCGTCAGGTCGAACGACTGGAAGAGCTGGTTCAGCTGGTCCTGGTACCGGTGGAAGGCGCGGTGCAGACGTCCGAACACCGCCATCCCCGACGCATCGACGTCCGGGCACTCCCGCTGCCACTCCGCCAGCATGAAGTCCACTGCATCCGGCCGGGACCGGTTGCGTCGCGCCACCTCGGCCACCTCCGCGCTCAAGAGACTATTTCACCCCTAAGAATAACAGCGCTAACATAACCACTGCGCGAGGCACAGGAGCAGCGATGCCCGTGACCCTCGAAGCCCGTTGCGCCACCACCGGAGCGACTGGGGTGGAGTTTCGGTATCGCACGGAGTTCGAGGGGTCTCCGATCGGTCCACTTCACATCGCAATGGGGCGGCCGCCAGCCGCTTCACGCGTGGCAGCAACGGTTTCCGCCTGGACGCGCTCGAGAGCGCCGTGAACGGCGTGCGCTCATCCCGTTTCGGACCGAGCCAGGTGGATCAGGGTTCTCGGCCGTGCTTGACTAAGCGACCTGCGCACGAGACACCCGCTGACACCGGCGTGTTGCCGATGACGGCCACCCGCGTGGCACCGCGGCTGACGAGATCACGCTCTTCTCTCGCCCGCTACTCGCTGGACGCCGTCCTTCCGGAGGTCGGTTCCCGCAGGTGCGCGGCCAGCGCCCAGATCACGGCGACGTCGATCGCTATGATCAGCAGCGCCCACACCGGTTCGTACGGGATGAACAGGAAGCTCCCGAGGGCGCTGAGACCAGCGATGATCATGCCGACCACGCGCGCCCACGACTGGCCGGCTCCCAGCGCGCCTCCGGTGAGCGCGAGCAGGATTCCCAGCCCCAGGTGCACCCAGCCCCAGACCGTGGGGTCGATGGTGAACGCGTAGTTCTCGGTGACCACGTAGTAGTAGGAGCTTTGCAGCAGTGCCGCGAGTCCGACGATGACGTGGAAGAAACCGATGATGACCAGCATGATGGCGGCGAACAGCTCCAGCCCGCCTGCCCAGTGCTGCTTCGCGGTCGGGTAGCGGGCGGCGCCATGTCCTGCCTGTGCCACGGCCCTCATCTCCTTCGTGCTTCCAGACGGCCGGTTGATCATTTCCTGGAACGGCTCACCAGCAGTCCGATGACGACGCCGACGATCAGCATCACCGCCAGCGCCGTCCACACCGGCATCGTCACCACCGGGATGAACAGCCTGATGTCCACCGAGTGCCGGTTCTCGACGATGAGCACCACCGCCAGCGCGGCGAGCACCAAACCCGTTGCCACGTGCGGTGAAAGCCAGTGCCGGCGGCTCGACTCGGCAGGCGATCTCCGACTGGTGCGATCGCTCATTGCTCAGCTCCTACCCGCTCGGGAGGGCCCGGGACCAGGGACGGGCTGTCCGGCAGGACCGCCAGGATCCCGAACCCCCAGGCGCGCCAACGGCTCCGCCCCAGCCCTGTCGACACGATCACCTCGCAGGTCACGACGACCCCGATCCCAGGATGCGAGGCCCGGCCTGCGCCCACCAGAGTCCAACGACCCGAATCCGCGCCCGACGAGCGGGCCCTGGTCATCGTCGGAGCCTGGAGCTTCCCGCCACCCCGGACCGATCAGCTCGCCGCCAGTGCGCGCGGTACCGCTGCGGATCTAGGCCTGAGTGATTCGGTGGAGCTCACACCAGCAGGTGGAAGCGACGGGAAGTGCGCAAACCACCGTGGCCGCGCCCGGCTGGGCGCCCGGCTTCGGCGCGCGAACTCCGCCAGAGCCAGTCAGTTGTTGCGGGGCAGCAGGTTGATGACAGTGGTTGCTCGCATATCGCCCGTTGGCTATATTGCCTTCAATGAATAGAGAGATGGGAAGCTTGACCCGCACAGCCAACGGACTCGCGACAGTCTCCTTCGTTCGGATGTTCCCGCATCCGCCCGAAAAGGTATGGCGAGCCCTGACCCAACCTGAGCATCTCGCGGGGTGGTTCGCGCAGTACCTCGATTTCAACCGGTCACGCTTGGAGTTCGGTGAGGAAGGTTCTAAGCTGGAGTTCCGTCCGAAACCTGCTGAAAGCCAGATCCCTGCGGAAACGGGGCGTGTGGAACGTTGCCGACCTCCTTCGCTGCTCGAGTACACGTGGGGAGAAGAGGCGCTTCGCTGGGAGCTCGAACCCGACGGCCCCAGCGGTTGTCGTGTCACCTTCACCAACACATTCGCCGACCCCTCGTTCGCGCCGTTCAACGCCCTTGGATGGCATACCGGGCTCGACCGCTTGCGAGCGGTGCTTGACGACGACGATCCGTCGAGCGTGTACCTCGAGGTCAGCGAGACCGCCGCGAGCGAGCTTCAGCAACGGTACGAACGGGCTTTCGCATGAGCGCCGCACCACAGGAACTGTTCGGCGTGCTGGCCGAGCCACGCCGCAGGAGGATTCTCGATCTACTGCTCCAGGAGGATCTCCCCGCTGGCGTAATTGTTGACTCCTTCGAGGACGTTTCTCAGCCAACTGTCTCCAAGCCCGATCAGCAGCCATCGCCGTCTGGAACATCCACTACAACCATCACCGACCCCGCTCAGGCGCTGGCGGGCAGCCACCGGCTTCACGCTTACGAGGCGGCGTCACCAACGTCGTGCCCTCATACAGCTAGTCGCCTGAACCTGCCGACGGGTCGGCGAAGATCCCTTCCAGCATGCCGGTGGCCTGCCCGACCTCGATGAGATACCCGTCGGGATCGCGCATGTAGCAGCGGATCTCCGCCTTGCGGTCGATCGGCTCGGTGAGGAACTCCGCACCCTTCTCCCGCGCCTGCGCGTAGAAGGCGGCGATGTCGGCTACGCGTACGTTCATGAACGCCGAGACGGTGCCGGTGCGCTCCGGCGGCTGCAGCGTGATGCCGGGCTTGTCGGGGGTGGGGCCACCGCCGGGGTTCATGATGATCCAGCTGTTGGCCACCTTGACGATGCACGGGTTCTCCTCGAGCACCACGTCGCCGCCCAGCACCGCTGCGTAGAACTCCCGCGCGCGGACGACGTCGTGGACCGTCAGGAAGTGCGTCATGACGAGCCCCTGCTCCGGAACCGGCCACCTGTCTCGTTCCACGACGCCCCCCGGAACACGTGGTGGTGCACGACCCCGCCCACTGTAGGTGCGGCCCGCCCCCGTCGCGTCCTGGGAAGACGAGCCCGGCCCCTGCTGCACGCACCCACAACAAGATCCCCGGACGCCCACGCCCGGGCCGGCGATGCATGTGGCACACCGACATGGACCTGGTCACGTTTGTGTGCGGGTGCCACATGCCATCCCTCGGGCGAGCGTCCTACCTTGTCCGTCATGACCACAAGTGACCCGCACAACACCGCGGCGAACGCGGGGGCGCTGGAGGGCAAGGTAGCCCTCGTCACCGGCGCCGCGGGTGGAATCGGCAAGGCCTGCGCCGAGGCGCTGGCCGCGGCCGGCGCCGCCGTGCACCTCGTCGACCAGCACAGCGCTGCGTCCCTCGCGACCGAGATCAGGGGCGAGTCCCACGTCGTCGACCTGGCGGATGCCGACGCGATCGCAGAACTACCTCGCGAGGTGGACATCCTCGTCAACAACGCCGGGTTGCAGCACGTGGCGCCGATCCACGAGTTCCCGGTCGAGCGGTTCTCCCTGATCCACAAGGTGATGGTCCTGGCGCCGTTCCTGCTCATGCAGCAGTGCCTTCCGCACATGTACGCCCAGCGGTGGGGGCGCCTGGTGCACATCTCCAGCGTGCACGGCCTGCGCGCGAGTCCGTACAAGTCGGCCTACGTCGCGGCCAAGCACGCGCTGGAGGGGTTGAGCAAGACCGCCGCGCTCGAAGGCGCCGAGTTCGGGGTGACGAGCAACTGCGTCAACCCCGGATACGTGCGCACGCCTCTGGTGGAGGACCAAATCGCCACCCAAGCACAGGCGCACCAGATCAGCGAGGACGAGGTGACCGAACGCGTCCTCCTCTCCCGAACCGGCATCAAGAAGCTGATCGAACCCAGCGAGGTCGCCAAATCCGTTCTGTGGCTGAGCGGCGACCAGTGCCCCTCGATGACGGGAAGCTCGTTGTCCCTCGACGGCGGGTGGACCGCGCACTGACCGTGCTGCTGCCAGACATCCTGCTCCAACGACGAAGCGGTGCATCATGACACAGGAACCCAAACCCGAACGCACATCGATTTCCAGAATCATCGGCGCCAGCCTGGTTGGCACCACGATCGAGTGGTACGACTTCTTCTTGTACGGCTCAGCCGCGGCGTTGGTGTTCAACAAGCTCTTCTTCCCGAACTCCGATCCGCTGACCGGGACGTTGTTGGCCTTCGGCACCTACGCGGCGGGGTTCGGCGCCCGGCCGCTGGGCGGCCTGGTCTTCGGGCACTTCGGCGACAAGGTCGGCCGCAAGCGGCTGCTGGTGCTCAGCCTGCTCCTGATGGGCGGTGCGACCTGCGCCATGGGCTTGCTGCCCACCTACGCCTCCGTCGGCATCGCGGCCCCGATCTTGTTGACCACCTTGCGTCTCGTGCAGGGCTTCGCGCTCGGTGGTGAATGGGGCGGTGCGGTTCTCATCGTCTCCGAACACGGTTCCCCGCAACGCCGCGGGTTCTGGGCGTCGTGGCCGCAGGCCGGCGCTCCAGGCGGAAACCTCCTGGCCACGGGAGTTTTGGCGATCCTGGCCGCAGTCCAGTCCGACCAGGCGTTCCTGGACTGGGGTTGGCGCATCCCGTTCCTGCTGTCCGGCGTGCTGGTCATGATCGGGCTGTGGATCCGGCTCTCGGTGACGGAGTCCCCGGTGTTCCTGGAGGCCGCGGAGCAGGCCCGGCGCAACTCAGCGGTGGTGCGCGCCCCGATCGCACGGGTGCTGCGGGACAACTGGCGCGAGGTTCTGATCTCGATGGGTGCGCGCATGGGCGAGAACACCGCCTACTACGTGATCACCGCCTTCATCCTCGTCTACCTCACCGGTCCGGTGGACCTGCCGAAGTCCGTGGGGCTCAACGCCGTGCTCATCGGGTCGATCGTGCACTTCGCGACGATCCCGCTGTGGGGGGCGCTCTCCGACCGATGGGGCCGACGTCCGGTGATCATCATGGGCGCGCTCGGCAGCGGCGCGTGGGCCTTCGCGTTCTTCGGGCTGCTCGACACCGCGTCTCCCGTGGTGATCACGCTGGCCACGACGGTCGGCTTGGTCCTGCACGGCGCGATGTACGGTCCGCAGGCCGCGTTCTTCACCGAGCTCTTCGGCACCCAGGTGCGCTACTCCGGCGCCTCCATCGGGTACCAGCTCGCGTCCGTCGTCGCCGGTGGGCTCGCACCGCTGATCGCCACGGCGCTGCTCAAGGGCTACGGCACGGCGGTGCCGGTCGCCCTCTACGTCGCGGCGGGAGCCGCACTCACGGTGATCGCCACCGCGATGTCCCGCGAGACCCGAGCGACCGGGCTGGGCTCGGTTGCGGAGCAGCCGAGCCAGACGGTCTAGCTCCGTCCTGCCTCGGGGGCACCAGCCGGCTCCCCCCGTCCCGGCTGGTGCCCCCGGTTCCACCGAGGAGAATGGGCGCATGGATCAGGCAGCAGCGGCGCTGCGGCGCCTGCTGACCTTGCTCGCGAACAACGCGCCGAGCGAGCAGGTCGCGCAGGTCGCCGTCACCGCCCGCACGTCCGGAGCGTCCGAGGCCGATCTCGAGGAGATCGAGAAGGCCAGCGAGCTCGCGCTCCGGGTGCACCACAAGGTCGCCGAACACGAACGCAGGCAAACGGAGTTGGCCGCGCTCTTCGACAGCGCCAGCGACCTGGCCGGGGTGCGCGACCTCAACGCGGTCCTCCGCTCGATCGTTCACCGCGCACGCATGCTGCTGGCCGCTGACATCGCCTACCTGTCGCTCAACGACGAAACGCGTGACGAGACCTACATGCGGGTGACCGACGGATCGATCTCGGCGCGCTTCCAGCAGGTCCGTCTCGGCATGGGCGAGGGCCTCGGCGGCCTCGTCGCGCAAACAGCCCGCCCGTACGCGACGGCCGATTACGCCGCGGACTCCCGGTTCGCCCACACCACTCCCATTGACGCTGCCGTCGACGAAGAAGGCCTGGTCGCCATCCTCGGCGTGCCGCTGTCGTTGAACGACGAGGTCATCGGTGTGCTGTTCGCGGCTTTCCGCACAGCGCACGACTTCTCACGCGATGAGGTGGCGCTGCTGGCGTCGCTGGCCGACCACGCGGCCATCGCGATCGACACCGCCCGGTTGATCGAGGAAACGCGCAAGGCGGTCGACGAGCTCAACGAGGCCAACGAAACGATCCGCAAGCACAACGAGGCGATGCAGCACTCCGAGCACGCCCACGACCGCCTCACCGATCTGGTGCTTCGCGGCGAGGACATCACCGAGGTCGCCGCAGCGGTCGCGACCATGTTCTCCGGCGGTCTGGTCGTCCACGATGCCGACGGCAACGAACTCGCGCGCGTCGGAACCGCTCCGCTGCCGCAACCGCACGAAGCGGTCACGGCCTCGCGCAAGGCCGGTCGAGCCGTGGCGCACGAGAACCACTGGGTGTACGCCGTTCTCGCCGGACCCGAACTCCTGGGCAGCATGGTCCTCACCAGATGCCCAGCGCTGTCGGACGTGGACCGGCGCGTCTTCGAACGCGCCGGCGTGGTCACCGCCCTGCTGCTCCTGCTCCAACGCTCCACCGCCGAAGCCGAGAACAAGGTCGGCGGTGAGCTGGTCGCCGACCTGCTCACCGCCCCGCAGCGAGATCCCGCGGGACTGGTGGTGCGAGCACGTCGGCTCGGCGTCGAACTCACGAGCCCGCATTCGGTGCTGGTGGCGCACGCCGAGGGCGTCCCGAGAGAGCGGCTGGCCACGGCCGTCGCCTGGAACGCCCGGGCCGCCGGTGGCGTCGCCGGTGCGCTCGAGGACCAGGTCGCGCTGCTGCCGAACACCGAACCCGGCAAGGCCGCCAAGGCCTTCGCCCGTGGGCTCACCGACTCCCTCGGTGCTCGCGTGACCGTGGGCGCAGCCGGTCCCGCCTCGGGGCCGCAAGCCCTCGCGCAGACCTACACCGAAGCCAGGAGGTGCGTGCGCGCGCTGCTCGCGCTCGATCGCCACGGCGATGGCGCGGCGATGGCCGATCTCGGATTCCTCGGGATGGTGCTCGGCGAAAGAGCCGACGCGCGCCGCTACATCCGGTCGGTCCTCGGGCCCGTGCTCGACTACGACGCGCAGCGCGGAACAGAGCTGATCGAGACGCTCGAGGCCTACTTCGCCTCCCACATGAACCTCAACCGCACCAAGGACCGCCTCCAGATCCACGTCAACACCGTCTCGCAGCGCTTGGAGCGCATCGGAACACTCCTCGGCGACGGTTGGCAGGAACCGGACGGTTCGCTGGAGGTCCAACTCGCGCTGCGCCTCAACAAGATCATCGACGATGACCCCGCCGGCCACGACTGAAGGCGATCGCCCGTGGTCACCGCACTCGCGCCGGCCGAGGCGCGGGGGTTTGGGCCCGCCGCACAGCGGGTAACAACAAGCCCGACCAGCTTGGCAAAGGTGGGAAGCCATGGCTCAACATCCCCTCGAAGACATGTACGCCGCCCGTGAATCGCTCGACAGCGCCGTGAGGAATTGTGCTGATGCGGACCTGGCGGCGTTGGACTGGCCTCCCTTCGGTGCGGCGTTGCTCGGTGTGTTGGGGTCCTTGCACAACCTCGCCCACGAGTTGACCAACAAGCTCGATCAAGTCGATCGCGACCGCCTGTACCGGGAAGCGCTGCGCGACCACCCGCACGAAGCTCTGGACCGCGCGATCGGAGACCTCGAAAAGATGAACGGGGTTCTCACCTCAGCGATGAGGCACGCCGGGGAGTACTGGGAAGAAGCTCAGCAGATGCACGAGTACATCTCTCCCCGCGAGCGGGAGTGAGACCGGACTCGGAGAAATCACCGCCGGCTCGAGCACCACGACCATCATCACCGTCAGGGGACGACCGCCCCGGACTTGTTGAGTCCGGGGCGTCTCTCGTCGTTTTGTCAGCAGGTCACATGTTCTGGGCGGCTTGTTTGATGGCCTGGCGGATCCGGCCGTAGGTGCCGCAGCGGCAGACGTTCTCGATCTTGTCGATGTCCGCGTCGGTCGGCTCGCTGGTCTCGTTGATCAGCGCGACGGCCTGCATGATCTGTCCCGGCTGGCAGAAGCCGCACTGCGCGACGTCCCGGTCCAACCACGCCTGCTGCACCGGGTGCAGCTCGTCGTCGTCGGCCAGGCCCTCGATCGTGGTGATCTCGGTGCCGTCGGCGTCGGCGGCCTTGACCATGCAGGTCTGGACGGCCTCGTCGTCCTGCAGGCAGGTGCAGGCGCGGCAGACGCCCACACCGCAGCCGTACTTGGGACCGGTG